>CAYSKN010000078.1:0-12244 GCA_964431565.1 uncultured Gemmatimonas sp. | reverse complement strand
CAGCAGCGGTGCTGATCAGGCCATTGTTGGCGGCATGGCGGCTCTGGCCCCATCAGTACAGCGGCTGCGCGGGGAGATCTCCAAGCGGGTCGTGGGGCAGGAGTCGGTTGTGGAGGAGATTCTCATGGCGCTCGTGGCCGGTGGTCATGCGTTGTTGGTCGGAGTGCCTGGCCTCGCGAAGACCCTCATGATCCGTTCGTTGGCGGAAGCAATGACGCTTGTGTTCCGCCGCATCCAATTCACACCAGATCTGGTGCCGAGTGACATTACCGGCACAGAGATACTCGAGGAGAGCGGCGGTGGCGGTCGTGCCTTCCGCTTCGTACGTGGGCCCGTTTTCGGGAATATCGTGCTTGCTGACGAGATCAATCGTGCTCCACCACGTACACAAGCGGCGTTGCTCGAGGCAATGCAGGAGCACAGCGTGACGGTGGCCGGTAGTACGATGAGCCTACCCGAGCCATTTTTCGTTCTTGCCACGCAGAACCCGATCGAGCAGGAGGGCACTTATCCCCTTCCTGAAGCACAGCTCGATCGCTTTCTGTTCGACATACGTGTCGGGTATCCGAGCGAGGCGGACGAGGTAGGGATACTGCGGGCCACAACGGGAGTAAGTGGGGAGGCCATTGGCCAGGTAATCACTGCAGAAGATGTCATGACATTGCAGCGTGAGGTCAGAGCTCTACCCTGCAGTGATATGCTGCTCCAGTACTCCGCCCGCCTTGTTCGTGCGACTCGTCCACACGAGGCGGGCGTTCCTGCCATTGTATCGAGGTATGTACGGTGGGGTGCTGGTCCTCGCGCTGGTCAGGCGCTCGTTCTCGGAGCGAAGGCGGCTGCACTCCTCGCCGGACGTCCTGCAGTATCGCCAGCCGATATACGGCGGGTGGTCATGCCGGTGCTGCGGCATCGTATTCTGCTGAACTTCGCCGCCGAGGCCGACGAAGTGCTGGTCGAACCTATCATCGACGCGCTGATGGCACACGTGCCGGTGCCGACAAGTGCTGCGGCACGTTGAATGAATTACCGACGATAAGCGGAGATAGTGGAGGTGACCGACGAAAAACGGCCACCCGCTGGATCGATGGACGGGTTCAGGGATTACAGTACTCTGCTGGATGGCATACGCGGCTTGTGCTGGCCTTCACGTCGTGTTGTGGGTACGGGGGCATCCGGGTTACATCGTTCATCACAGCGGGGAACGGCAGGTGAGTTTACCGAGTATCGTCTATATCGGCAGGGTGACGACCCCCGCGGTCTCGATTGGAAGTTGCTTGGTCGGAGCGACCGTGCATTCATCCGGCTCAGTGACGACCGTGCGCTGCTGACCACCTGGCTCATTGCGGACGCCAGCGCGAGCATGGTGAATCCTCCGGTTGCTTCTGGCAGACGCGACAAATGGCGCATGTCGAGGTTCGTTGCTGTAGGACTGGCGGCTGCGGTACATGCATCCGGAGATCCTGTCGGCCTGATCACTACCGGTGCGGGTGGGAGAACCAGACTGGAACCACGCACGCGCAGAGGCACAGTTCGGGATATCGCGCGCATTCTCGACAGCATCGTGTGCGGGGGAGGTGATGTCCTTGCACCGGAGATTCAACCACTCTCACAGAACTCGCGAATCGTATGCCTGACCGATTGCCTAGGGGATCTGGAGGATCTGATGCGCACTGCATCGGCGCAGATAGCCACAGGGGTACAGTTCGAATGCGTGCATCTAGTGGCGCACGAGGAGTTGGAGCTTCCCGGCGGTGACCATATCGTTCGGGATCCTGAGATCGGACTGGCTGGTGCCGGGTATGCTGGCGCAGGAGGAGCTGTGTTGGCTGCCAGCACCCGGGAAGGCTACGAGCTTGCCTTCCGTTCGTTTCGTGAGCGGCTTCGACACCAATGGCGTGCGATCGGCGCAGAATATACGGAGGTCAGGACCTCGGATGACCCGGTCCGTGCGGTGCGGGCGGTGGTGTCAGGCAAGGGTAGGTGTTGAGCTTCACGTTTCCGTGGGTGGTGGCAGGAGCTGCGGCTGCAGCTCTGCTGCTTGGTGTGTTGCATCTGTTGTCGGTACGAAGGCCACCGATCCTGCTATTGCCTACTGCACGTTTTGTTCCGCAGGGCGATTCGCGCGCAGTGGCTCTTGGTCCGCGCCCGGTCGAGCTGGTGTTGCTGGCCATGCGTGCGCTGGCGATCCTGTTGGCGGGTATGGCGTTTGGCGGGGCCAGGTGTCATGTTCGCGGACCACGGGCAGTGCAACTGATTATCGCCGACCAGGCCAGCCAGCCTGACTCCGCAGCGTGGTGGGCGGCGGTAGCCGGTTCGGCGAGGGGGGGAGCGTCAGAAGTACGGGCCGGGATACCGCATGTAGCGTGGGTCAGCGGTCTTGAGACGGATCCCGGTGCCGCGCTCGTGGCAGGGCAACGTGAAGCCGGGCGTCTTGCTCAGTTATACGCGGGACTCGAAGAGGTCGAACTCACGATCGTGCTGCCTAGGCGCGTGCGCTCGTTGCGTGGATGGAGAGCGTGGCGTTCACGCTGGCCCGGCGGGATACGAGTGGTCGATGTCGGTAAGGTCGAGGCGTCTTCCGCTGGCGGGGCTGCGCTGCCACGAGCCGTCTCGGTGGTATCAACGATCGACGATGATCCGGTTGAGGCTGCGTTCAACATGAGCGCGATGCATCCGGTGGTGATCCTACGCGATTCGAGTGTGAACGTGTCGGATTTCGCGGAGAGCGGTACCGTGCTTGTGCACTGGCCGGGCACGGGTGCACCTGAGGGATGGCACAGCTCACCTGCTGTCGACACCGTGGGAGCGGTGACGGCAATGGAGACCGCTCTGGTTGGCAGCTTTGAGCGTTCGTATGTTTGGCGGGATGAAGATGGGCAGAACGACACCGCGGTCGGGATCGCTAGTGGCGGAGGCGACGGCCGGTCAAGGGAGATACTATGGTGGGCTGACGGTGAACCCGCTGCGGTGGAGGTTGAGACGTCAGGCGGTTGTGAACGCCGGGTGTATCTCCCCATACCTCAAGGGAGCGACCTGCTGCTTGGTGCAGCGGCGGCAGGTGTGAGAGGCGTCATCACGGCACCCTGTGGTGCGGCACAAATCGCTACGGAACCGTTGTCTGACAGCGTTGCGGAGCCGGTTGATGCGCGGATCTTCCGTGATGGCGGGTCGATCCCGATGCCGGATGATCAGTGGTGGATCACACTTGTACTGCTTGGTATGGCTCTTGTAGTGTTGCTGACGGAGCAGAAAATGCGTAGTCGTGGAAAAGGGCCGGCATGACTCGCCGCCTGCTTCAGAATGTGGACGAGGTGCGAAGAGGACTTGTCTTCAACCAGGTGGGACGTGCAGTACTGCTGTCGATAGGATCGGCCATCCTGGCTGTGATCACCGTGCGACTGGTGCTGGTGTCCATGATTTCGGTGAGTCCGGTGGTCAGCACGTCCGTGCGGAGCGTGCTTGTGACCATGGCAGGATTTCTGTCTGGCTGCGTAGCATGGTGGATCATCCGGCCCCGGTACAGGCCATCCATGTCGGTCGCCGCACTCTGGATTGAGGAACGTCGTACGGCATCGCCCACCTTCGAGCTGGTTACATGGGTGGAACAGGCCGGGAATCAGCCGTCGACCGATCCCGGCGATTCACGGCTCGCTGCTGCAGCCTGCCATATCGCTGATCAGGTATCCTTTACCGATGCAATCGACAGGGCGCGCTGGCAGGAATGGCGTGGGCCACTGATCTTCGTGATCGCTGGAATGCTGCTGGTGGTTATGTCAGCGGTAACGGACAATCCGTTTGCTGTGACCCCAAAGATGCCGCCCGATGACGCGCTGATTGGAAGCACCACCATCGAACCGCTAGGCGCATGGTCTGTTCACGTGGTTCTTCCGTCATATGTCGGTGGTGAGTCGGGTACCGTAGATAATGTGGGTTCGGTGTCTGTCCTTGCTGGCAGCCTGGTGGTGCTCGAGGGTGAGGGAGCGCCGCCACAAGTGCAGGGTGGCCGGGTGGGTGATGTGACCAGGAGGTCAATGCCGGTGGATGAGGCTCCCGGTCGATGGCGGGTTAGGGTCACTGCAGACAGCCTGCCGACATCGTTACGGGTGCAACGGGGCGGAGTTGCTCGCCTGCTGATCATTGAGGGTTATCCGGATACGATTCCGGTGGTGAATCTCAATCTGCCAGGGCGTGATAGCGTGCTGCGCGTTGCACAGGGAACGTTGTCTCTTGAAGCAGCCGCACGTGATGACCATGGGCTTCGGGGCGCCTGGTTCGAGCTGATCATCAGTTCAGGTGAAGGTGAGCGCTTTACCGTGCGCACAGTCACCACCGGAATGCGAACATGGTCCGCCGGCAGCAGTCAGCGCGACGCAACCCTGACGGCAACGTTGGATCTGGTGGCGCTCAAGCTGATGCCGGGTGATGTGGTGCACCTTCGTGCCGCAGCAAGGGACGGATACCCGTCCCCTGCTCGCGATGCGGGCATCAGTGAGACCAGGAGCTTCCGGATCGCGCGCGCCAACGAAAACGATTCGGTGGCGGTGGAGCCTGTACCACCAACGGAAGTCGAGAAGTCGCTTCTCTCACAGCGGATGTTGCTCATGCTTACGGAAAAACTCGACAGTCAGCAAGTTCGGCTGGTACGGACTGACGTTGTGCGGGAGAGCCAACGCCTCGCACGGGACCAGGCGCGCATAAGGCAGGCGGTGAGCGACGTGATATTCCTGCGTCGGTCGGGTGAGCCCGTGGGTGAGCATGTGCACTTTGCCGGCGACGGTCATGATCATGGGGCCGATCTGCCTGCAAACAAGCTGACTCTGGGCACCGCCGCTGGCGGAATGCTGGAGGAAGGAGACGATTCTCCCGTGATCGACATCAACAAGCCGTTATTGGAAGCCTACAATGCAATGTGGGACGCCGGGCGGGCGCTCGAGCAGGCGGATCCGCGTGGTGCGATCCTTCCGATGAGACTGGCACTCCAGGCGATTGAGCGATCAAGGACAGCGTCTCGGGTGTATCTTCGCGGTCGTCCGCCACAAGTGATTATTGACATCGACAGGGTGCGCCTGACCGGGAAGGATACGGGGCAGTCTACCCAACGTTCTCCACGTCCTGAGCTTCCTGCCCTCGACATCGCCCGCTCGCGGAGACTCTCAGCGATCGCGGAATTGCTGGCAGCCAGTGGCGTGACAGCCAACGCACAAGGCAGTGTGCGCGGTGCGGCACTGTCAGATGTGCGACAAGCGGCTCGTGATTCGCTGGCACTGTTGCGAGCCGAGTCATTGAGGGATGCGCCTGTGTTTGCCGCGGCACTCGGACGTGTGCTCGAGGGTCTCGACAGTGGTGGCGATCTCCGCCAGCTGTTCATCGATGCCAGGCGCGCGATTGGGGGTGTGGAACGTGCAACCGCAGGGCATTGGTCAAGGGCACTGCCGCCATGAACACTGGCGTAGGTGCAGTGGAACCGTTTGTCTTTGTAACAGTCCAGTATGAGAGTGGAGACTGGGATTCGGCGCCACTCGTGCCTGCCAACGTGATCGACTCGGTTGCGCGCTATACATCCATTCCAGTCCGCCCTCAGGGCGCTATCGTACCTCTTGCATCGGAAGCCATGTTCGGATATCCGCTGCTTTTTCTCACGGGTCATCTGCCTGTTCGCTTCACTGTGCGCGAGGCGGACGTTCTACGTCGCTATCTGAAACGTGGTGGTTTGCTGTTCGTGGACGACCACAATCACGATATTGACGGAGCGTTTCATGCCACAGTACGCGAAGAGATCCGACGTCTGGCTGGACCACTGTTGCCGCTGTCCAATACCCACGAGCTGTACAGGTGCTTCTTCGTGTTCGATAATGGTCCGCCGGCAACCTCTCACGAACTGAACGGTTGGGGCGACAATCTTGTGCACGAACATCTTGATGCTGTACTGCACAACGGACGCATCACTGTTCTGTACTCCAACAAGGATTACAGCTCGGAGTGGAGTTTCCATCCCGACAACAAACGCTTTCTGTCGATCGACAACACGAAGTTCGCAGTGAACCTGGTGGTCTATGCTCTCACGCGCTGAGTCTAGCCGTTCCGGATCGGCCGCCTGCAGTCGCGGAGCTGCCTTGCGGTGATGCGGCAACTGTTCGAGAACGTGTGCAGGGGGGTGACGATGTTTGCGCTCCTGCTGGGGATGCTGTCAGTGTGGAAAGCGGGCAGCGGTGGCCCGGGTGCCGATGGCTGGCGTATGGCGCACCTGGCAGAGCCGTCGTTTGGAAGCAGCGGCAGGGATCCGGAACAGGCGATCAATGCTTCGCTACTGGTATTGGAGAGGGCTATGAGGGAGTCTGGCTGGGGACTGGATACGACTGTGATGCTGTTGGCGGTGCTTCCGCCTTCGCCGGTGCGCGCCGCTTTAGGCGCAATGTCTCTGGCAGGTATGCCTTTGCGATGGATTGACAGTACAGGCGCAAGTGGCCTGGCACTATCCGTAACGCAGGATGCCACACCACGGTCGGGATTCAATGTCAGAGTCAGCCGGCCGACGGGCCGTACTCCGCTTGGAATGCACGACGTTGGAGGGCTGCTTGATTCACTGAGCGCTGCCGACAGCACCGGACGAGTGACGGGCTGGCGCGTGGCCATGCTGACGCCACCGGTCAATGTCTTTTCGGGACACTCGGTGGCGACGGTGAGCGAGGTCGCAGCAGGAGTGCACCGTCGACTGCAGGTTATTGCGTTGCCCGGTTGGGAAAGCAAGTTTACGATCGCGGCACTCGAGGAGATGGGTTGGTTGGTGGATGCACAACTGCGCATTTCTCCTTTCGGCAGTACAACAGTCGGAGCGCCCCTACTTCCCGATACGGCAAGGTACTTTGCGGTGGTCGTTCTCGACAGCATGGCGGTTGATGCATCCGCGCTGAGTCGGTTTGTGGTGCAGGGCGGCGGGCTGTTGCTGTCAGGTGATGCAAACCGCATTCCGTCGCTTGCAGCATTGCGCCCGGCTCGGGCAACCACCAGGCGCGGTGCCATTGCCGGCGCCCTGCTTACCGCTACACCACTCCGTGGCTTGGACGCGTGGCGCCTGGCCCCGGTACCGGATGCGGAAGTCATACTGGGTGACACCGTAGCAGGTAGCACGGGAGAGATCACTGTCGTAGCCCGACGGTTCGGGGCAGGTCGTGTTGTCTCATCGGCTCAGAGACAACTCTGGCATTGGCGGATGGAAGGCTCCGAGGAAGGTGCATCTGATCATCGTCGCTGGTGGAACAACCTGGTTGCGCTCGTCGTGCCCGACCACTCTGTGATCGCTCCGGATGTCTTTGGTCGCATTCATGCCGTATGGCCTGGTGATGTGGCCCCATACGCGGATATGGTAGCGCTGAACGGACAGCCGATGACGATGCTTCCTGAGCAGGCCGCGCGCACCGGCACCGCTCACGGTTTCCGCCGGTGGTTACCAGTTATACTGTTCGGTTTGATGGTTCTTTCGCTGTTTGCGGAGGTGGCATCGCGCCGTCTTCGTGGACAGAGATGACATCTCTATTGGCTGTACTGGAGCGCGTTCGGTAATGCATCTTTGTCCCTGCCGCATGCTTTCCCTATATCTGCATGAACCCCGCGCGTGACCGGTCCCGTGGACTATTCAACCGTGGCATTGATCTCCCATTCCGATTGCGGTCGGCATGATACCGGCTGGGAACATCCTGAGCATGTTGGCCGACTCAGGGCCATTTCACGTGCCTTGAGGGATCGCCCGGATCTGTTCGAGCGGTTGCTTCACCAGAGTGGGCGCCACGCTGGCCGGGATGATTTGGCTCTGGCGCATGACCCGGGCTACATAGATCAGGTGCGGAGCATGGCAGAGGCTGGCGGTGGACGCCTCGCTCAGGATACGGTGCTGAGTGAAGGATCATGGAGTGCGGCGGTGGCCGCAGCTGGTTGCGTACTCGATGGCGTGGATATGGCCATGGACGGACGTGCTATTCGCAGCTTCAGTGCGGTGCGCCCACCGGGCCATCATGCACTTGCTGACCGTGCAATGGGTTTCTGTGTCTTTGGCAACGTGGCGATTGCAGCACATCATGCAATCCTGCGCTCGGGATGCGAGCGCGTGCTGATTGTTGATTGGGATGTCCACCACGGCAACGGCACACAGGCTCTGGTGGAGCAGGAGCCGCGTATCCATTTCGTCTCAATGCACCAGTGGCCCTGGTATCCAGGTACGGGTAACGCTGACAATCATGGTCCGCATGGCACTGTGTGGAATGTGCCGATGAGAGCCTCTCTGGCACCCGCGAAATACATCAATGCCCTGCTCAGGTCTGTAGACAGTGCGAGCCGTGGCTTCGTTCCGGATATCGTGCTCATCAGCGCTGGCTTCGATTGTCTGATGGGTGACCCTCTTGGAGGTTTCACACTGACGGTCGGAGACATAACTGTGCTTACCCGGGAAATCGTGGATCGCGCCGTGTCGTGGTGTAGTGGCCGGGTGGTGAGCGCACTCGAAGGTGGGTATGCTCCCGATGCCATGGGTCAGGCGGTGGTGGCTCACCTTGAGGCACTGTTGTGACATTGATTGAATCATCACCCGACAGCACGCATCCCGACTCGTTGCCGCGTACAGCATACCATTCCCAGACGCGTGGTGATATCGTCGACTGCCATCCGAGGGACATGGCTCGGCTTCTGGCAGAGGGTGGGCCACTCTGGGTGGACATAGACTCAACCGTGCGTTCCCAGCACGCGTTGCTGGAGAAGATATTTCACTTTCATCCCCTGGCGGTCGAGGACACGCTCAATCCCAACTCGCGTGTCAAGCTGGAGGAATATGAAGGCTATCTGTTCATCATCATCCGCAGTGTCTCGTTGGCAGCGGAATCCGATGAGCCTTTGGGAATCGAGGCGAGGAATGTATGCTGTTTTCTCGGCCCGACTTTTCTGGTGACGGTACACGCAGGACCGATGGCATCGATCGATCGTACAGCAGATGTGATACGTCGCTCACCCGAACTGCTGAGCCGCGGCGTCGAGCGTGTCCTGCATGCTGTGCTTGATGATGTTGTAGACGCGTATTTCCCCATCCTCGACGCGGTCGATTCATTCATTGACGGACTTGAGGAGCGCGTTTTTGTCAACTTTGACGATAACGCGCTACGTGATCTGTTCCAGGTGAAACGGCTCGTCTTGTCGCTTCGACGCTTCCTGCAGCCGTCACGCGAGGTCATGAACGTTCTGACCAATCGCCCAAGTAGTCTGTTGACGCCAGGCGTGCAACTCTATTTTCGTGACATATACGATCATGTACTGCGGATCAATGATGGGCTTGATTCATATCGCGAACTGCTGAGCAGTACGATGGACTCCTACCTGACACAGGTTTCCAACCGCCTGGGTACAACCACAAAGGCGCTGTCGGTCGTGGCCACTTTGTCTCTGCCATTCGTCGTTGTCAGTGGAATTTGGGGGATGAACGTGGCGCACATACCCCTGAACGGGTGGTCGTATGGTTTCTGGGTACTGCTGGCCGTGCAGCTGTGTTTCGGTTTGTTGCTGCTGTATTATCTCCGCTGGCGCCGCTGGTTCTGAGCACCACCGTCCGATCGCCGGGTCTCTTCCAACCACTGTACGAAGATGTTCTGTCCTGACTGCGGCACGTGGAACAGGGCTGCTGCTGCGCGTTGTACGCGCTGCGATATGCCACTGCCTGAGGTGTCGGCGCCTCCTATCGATATCCCGGAAGCCGAGCTGCGCGAGTTGCGTGATGCGACAGGGAATCGCTACACGGTCGTGAAGCGTCTGGGAAGCGGTGGCATGGCGAATGTCTATCTGGCACGACATGCCGTGCTGGGCCGACCTCTGGTGATAAAGGTTCTTCATCGCTCGCTTGCTCAGGACACCGAGATGCGTGTGCGATTCCGCCGTGAGGCCGAGGCCGCTGCCCGGCTGGTACACCCCCATATCTGTGCGATCGTCGACATGGGTGCTGCAGGTGACGTCGAATATCTGACCATGCCTTACTATGCAGGTGGTTCTCTGGCCAATCTGCTCTCACGACGCAGGACGCTTGCAGCGGGCGCTGCAGCCGCGATTGCGGCCCAGGTGGCATGCGCGCTCGACTACGCGCATCGGCACGGCATTGTCCATCGCGATATCAAACCCGATAACATTCTCTTCGATGAGGACGGGCACGCAGCGTTGACCGATTTCGGGATCGCCACGTCGCGTTTTCACGGCCGGATGACGGCAGGTGGCCGTGCCATGGGTACGCCCCACTATATGTCTCCCGAGCAGGCCATGGGACGGCTTGTGGACGGACGCAGTGACATATACGCGGCGGGTTTGCTGCTCTACGAGATGCTGCTTGGCCATCCGCCATTTGACGGTGAGGATGCCTATGCCATCGGATACAAGCAAGTTCACGAGGTTCCGGAGGCACCGGATCACGCCGACGTGCGCATTCCGGATATATTGAGTGCCATTGTGATGAAGTGTCTCAGCAAGCAGGCGTCAGAGCGCTATGACCGTGGTTTCGAACTTGCCGATGTCCTGATCCAGTATCTTTCTGTTCAGGGGGGTGTGGACCATCGCAACGCACGGATAGCGCGGGCAACCGGCCTGACTCCTCTCTGACAGCGCATTGATGCCGGCCCCGATCGCTGTGCGTGCGGGGAACCTGATACCCGGTAGTGCGTGTGTTTAGGCCCAACCGACTCTACACCTGTTTCGCACATGCAACTGCACGCCGAGCTTTTCACGGTTCATACACGCCATCCGTTCATCATCGCTCGCGGTGGCCGCAGCGATTTCGGTGTGGTCCGGGTCCGCCTGATCGATAAGGACGGAGCCGAGGGCTGGGGAGAAGCTGCCCCCAGCAGATTCTACGGCGAGACGGCAGATACAGTGATGGTGGCGTTGAGCCGCTTCGCGCCCTTACTGGCCGATGCCGATGCCTGGTCGATCGATGCCGTGGAGCGTGGGCTCGAGAAGTCCTTACGTTGGAACACATCGGCGCGGTGCGCGGTGAGTGCCGCACTGCATGACATGGCCGCTCGCCGCCTCGGCGTCCCGGTGTGGAAGATGTGGGGGCTCGATGGCAGGGCAACTCCACTCTCCAGTTTCACCATAGGCATGGCTCCGGATGCCGCCACCCTGCGCGATCGGGTACGTGAGGTTGCCGATTATCCAATTCTCAAGATCAAGCTGGGCTCTTCGTGGGATCGGCAGGTACTGCGCATAGTACGCGAGGAAGCTCCGCAGGCGCAGCTGCGGGTCGATGCGAACTGTGCCTGGAGCCCCAGGCATGCCCTGAGCATGCTGGATGCACTGAACGATGCAGGGGTTGACATGCTCGAACAACCAGTGTCGCCGGAGGATATTCCCGGCCTTCGATTTGTGCGTGAGCGATCCAATATCCCTGTTGTTGCAGACGAATCGTGCCTCGTGGCCAGTGACATTCCGAAACTGGAAGGTGCGGTGGATGGTGTGAACATCAAGTTGGCCAAGTGTGGATCGTTGCGGGAGGCAATCAGGATGATTGCGGTGGCGCGCGCTCACGGCATGCGTGTGATGTGCGGCTGCATGATTGAGACCACGCTGGGCATTGCCGCCGCTGCTCACTTCTCACCGCTGTTGGACGATGCTGATCTGGACGGTGCCGCACTTCTTGCTGATGATCCGTATAATGGACCTGGTATTTCTGACGGCCGGGTGGTACTTGATGATGTGCCTGGCCTCGGAGTAACACTGCGCGCGGGGTGAATCCGATCGATATTTCTTTGCAATCGACGGAGAAGCCCATGTCGGGCCGCTGCATCGAGGTGGCGCTGCCGGTGCCGCTGTTTCGCACGTTCACCTATGTGGTGCCGGATGATATTGTCTGGCCAGTTCCTGCCGGAAGTCGCGTACTAGTTCCCTTTCGCAACCGTACCGAGATCGGCGTCTGCATGGGAACGAGCGAGCCACCGACTGACGTGATACCCAAGCCGATCGATGCTGTTATTGACAGCGAACCATCGCTTCCGGCAGCCCTCATGGACACTGCACGATGGATTTCCGGGTGGTATGCAGCACCTGTCGGGCTCACGCTCCGCGCCATGCTTCCGGTATCACTGGTACAGCCAGATGCACCGGTACCCCGGCAAAAAGAACAGCGTGTGGTACGGATCACAGGCGACATGCCGTCATTGCTGGAGCGGGAGCATACGTTTTCCCGTGCACGTCAGCAGCGCGCCACCTATGAACTGCTTGAGGCCAT
>CAYSKN010000077.1:7465-12248 GCA_964431565.1 uncultured Gemmatimonas sp. | reverse complement strand
ACGCAAGCATAGCCGCCACATTCGATACGCTTGTGTTTCCGATGGATACAGGTGCTTTCGGAGCGCCCAGCAACATCAGCCCGTACGGAAAGATCATCCTGTTCTACACACGCGCAGTTAATGCACTGACGCCGGAGAAGGCAGGTTATACCATCGGTGGTTTCTTCTTTGCGCGCGACCTGTACCCGAAGACGGCCCGCAGTGGTCTCCAGGCTTGTCCGGCGTCGAATGAGAATGAGATGTTCTATCTCCTGGTACCCGATCCCGATGGTACGGTAAATGGCAACCGTCGCACCAAGAGCGAGGTAACGCTCCTGAACCTCACTACCATCGCACACGAGCTGCAGCACCTGATCAATTCATCGCGCCGTCTTTACGTGAATGCCGGCGCAGTCATCAATGAACAGACATGGCTGGACGAAGGACTGTCACATATTGCGGAGGAGTTGCTCTATTTCCGCATCGGCGGGTTCTCGTCACGTCAAAATCTCTCGATAGGTGATGTGAGCGCAAATCAGGCGCAGTCCGAGCAGTTTCGAAACTACGCTTCACAGAACTTTTCCAGACTCTACAACTTTCTGGTTGCGCCGGAAACGAATTCACCATACGCACCCAATGATTCTCTCTCCACCCGGGGTGCCATCTGGAGTTTCCTCCGATATGCTGCCGGGAGGCAGGGGGTCGGAGGAGAGGCGCAGTTCTTCCACGCTCTGGTCAACTCGACTGCCACCGGGGTGGCAAACCTCCAGACAGTACTCTCCGGCTCCCGCTTTGCAGACTACCTGCGGGACTGGACGGTAGCGCTGATTGCAGATGACTACACGAACGCTACCACCGTGGCTCTCGGACCTGCCTACACGATTCCCGCATGGAATCTCCGCAGTATCTATCCTGCCCTGCGATTCGTGGGAGGCTTACCTCTTGGTGTTTATCCAATCGCCACGCGTTCGCTGCGCAGCAACGTGCCTCATCGCATCATGCTCGCAGGTGGCACAAGCAGCTATGTCCGGTTCAGCCTGAAGAACAACACACGCGCATTGATTACAATCTCGAGCACCGGAGGCACTCCTCCTGAGTCGCTGCGTCTAGCGTTTGTGCGCCTTCGCTGAGCCTCTGTAATCACCGGCAGATGCTTCCGATCATCTCGCCCTGAGGCTGATCTCGTACAATCTGGGCCACAGCTTGCCGGTCACGAATATCCGGTCCCCCACAGCATCGTACGCTATGCCGTTGAGGACGTCCTCGTTGCCTGTACGATCCATTTTCGGGAGTATGTTCGAGAGATCGATCCAGCCAAGCACGACGCCTGTATTCGGGTCGATGCGGGCAATCGAGTCGCTCTGCCAGACGTTTGCCCAGATCTCTCCCTTCACCCATTCCAGTTCGTTCAACGCAGATACCGGGGTACCGCGATCGGTAACTGCCAGCGTCCTCAACACGGAAAATGTCGCTGGATCGCGCCAGATAAGACTGGACGAGCCGTTACTCATGATCAGCGCCGATCCATCCGTACTGAGACCCCAGCCTTCTCCATCATAAGTGAACGTGTCGATCCGGGCGAATGTTTTCCAGTTGTATACAAACACCTTTCCACTCTGCCAGGTAAGCTGATAGAGCTTGTCACCAAGGATGACCATTCCTTCACCAAAGTGCGGCTCCTCAAGCGATTTCTCCCTCAGAATGCGGCCGCTCACCAGATCGACCTCACGCAACCCCGATTGACCTACCTGACCCGTACTCTCGAACAGGCGGCCATCGTACCACTGAAGGCCCTGGGTAAAGGCCTTGGGATCGTGCGGGTAGGAGTTCACCACACCGAAGGTAAAGGTCGGAATGAGGGTGACCGACGACACGTCGTCGTTTTCGCCAGCTGCAAGCCCTCGGTCCGCATCGCCGCACGCCCCGAATGCACCGGCCGTACCGACCAGGCCGGCAGTCGCAAGAAGTATCATCGCAGCAACAGCACGCGAACGGCGAAACGCAGTGAGAATCGGCATGAAAGCAACAATACAACGGGTTAGTGTGACCAGGTCACGCGAATACTACGCACTCCGGGAAGAGCAGAAAGGGGAATTGTCAGACTAGACAGCTCCCCGAATCGATCTTATGTCGTCGAAGCCGGGCGGGTCCATGCATCTTTCATTGACTCCTTCAGCGACGCCAGCATCGTCAGTGCCTGCAGCGGCGTCATCTGCTCGGGCTCAAGCGCAGCCACTGCATCGGCAAGATGGGTAAGCGCAGGATCAGATGAGGCGGCCTGACAGGTAACAGCGCCATCCGCAGAAGACACAATTTCAGCGAAAAAACCAAGCTGGTTCACATCCACATGATGTTTGAGACGTGGCCCACGTCTCATTGCACTCGTCGGAACCTGCATCCCGTCCGCTGTCAGTCGCTCTGTCATCTGCTCACCTTCACCCTCGAGCAACGTCAGGACTTCCCTGGCGCGTGCAATGACCGGTGCAGGAAGGCCTGCCAGTCGCCCCACCTCGATACCGTACGACCGATCTGCACCTCCCGGCATCAGGCGATGCAGAAACAGCACCTGATCCCCCGCCTCCCGCACAGCCACATTGAAGTTTCGTACTCCACTCAATTCTTCGGCCAGTTGTGTGAGTTCGTGGTAGTGTGTCGCAAATACTGTCTTGCATCCAATGGCATCGTGCAGGTGCTCGCTCACACTCCAGGCAATTGATACGCCATCGTAAGTGCTGGTACCACGTCCGATCTCGTCCAGCAGCACCAGTGAACGCCTGGTCGCCGTGTGCAGGATCGCGCTCGTTTCACTCATCTCCACCATGAAGGTGCTCTGACCGCGGACCAGGTTGTCGCTGGCACCAACGCGCGTGAACAGGCGATCCACGACCGGCAGCATTGCTTCACGTGCCGGGATGTACATGCCAATCTGCGCCATTAGCTGAATCAACCCGATCTGTCGCAGAATGGTGCTCTTTCCTGCCATGTTCGGTCCGGTGAGCACGATCAGATGCGCGTCCTCGGTCAGTTGCAGATCGTTCGGTATGAACTTCTCGCGAGGCATCATCCTTTCCACCACCGGGTGACGACCTGCACATATAGCCAGATTAAACTCGTCGTGCAGCGTGGGTCGCACATACTGGTGATGTTCGGCAACCTCCGCATATCCCGTAAGGACATCAACAGTCGCTATCCTGCGAGCCACCAGCTGCCAGCGCGCTATTCCCTCGCCGGCCTCCCGGCGGATTGCCTCGAACAGATCACGCTCACGCACCTCGATCCTCCCGGCTGCGTTGAGCACCTTTTCCTCGTACTCCTTGAGTGCCGCAGTTACATAACGTTCAGCGCCCGTCAGAGTCTGACGCCGCTGATAGTCATCCGGCACCAGATGTCGATTGGCATTCGAGACCTCAAGGAAATAGCCGAACACCCTATTGTAACCCACCTTGAGCGAAGCGATGCCTGTACGGACACGCTCTTCCTGCTGAATGGTGGCGATGGCGTCCTTCCCACCATCACGCAACGCGCGAAGTTCATCGAGTTCCGCATCCACACCCGATGCAATCGTGTTTTCTTCACCAATGGTGAGTGGCGGGCGCTCCACAAGCATCGTGACGAGGCGGGCTGCACAGTCTGCCCCGTCATCCCAGTCTTCGAACACCCCGGCAAGCAAACCTCCATGCCCATTGGTACGATCGGAGTGTTCAAGGATCTCGCGAACAGCCGCCTTCACGAGCGGCAACCTCGATAACGAGTCGCCCAGAGCGCGCAGCTCACGCGGATTTGCGCGGCCGGCTGCGGCCTTGCTGGCCAGTCGCTCTACATCCCGGACGCCATTCAGCGCAGTTCGCAACGCCGCTCGACTGACAGGATCACTGATGAGTGCGCTGACCGCATCGAGCCGGCTCTCGATGGCGGTGCGCTCCAGCAGCGGGGCCAGCAGCCATTGCCTCAATAGCCGGTGCCCCATTGGCGTGGTCGTGCGGTCAAGCACCGATAGCAGTGTACCTGAGGGTGCGCCGGCCTGATCACCCCGCAGTGATTCCACCAGCTCCAGATTGCGCCGCGTCATCTCGTCCAGCGGCATCAGACCACCAGGACGTTCGAGCGTCGGGCGGGCAAGGTGCGGAAGGCCGGCTGGTTGAAGTTCGCGCAAATAGCGCAGCAATGCGCCGGCAGCTCCAATCACTACGGTATCATTCGGACCGAGTCCGAATCCCTCAAGGTTTCGCACACCAAAATGGTGCGCCAGCGCATCCGCAGCTAGCTGCGCATCGAATTCCCAGACATCGCGTCTCGTCACCAGTACCTGCGCCATTGTTCGCACCAGCGCGTCCACCTCCGGCAGTGTGTCCGCGGAGACCACGACTTCGCGAGGCGCAAGCCGTGCCAGGATCGCTGGTGCGTCGGCGGCGGAAACATCGAACAACCGCAGTTCGCCGGTGCTCAGATCAGCAGCCGCAATACCCACCTGCACGACGTCCTGCAGATTTCGCCCGAGTCCACTGCGCGACCGGTCAGATAAGGATCGCGAAGCATCATGTATCGCCGCCACCGTGCATACATAGTTGGCACGCGCGCCATCCAGCAGATCATCCGCAAAGGCCGCGCCGGGCGTTATTGTCTCTGTCACCTCACGTCTTACTATCCCTTTGGCCAATCGGGGATCTTCAACCTGTTCACAGATTGCCACACGATGGCCAAGACCCACGAGACGTCTCAGATACTCGGCAGCGGCTTTCACTGGAACGCCCGCCAGTGGTACCTCCGCGGCGCCGCCATTGTTACGCGAGGTAAGCGTCAGTCC
>CAYSKN010000077.1:6666-7455 GCA_964431565.1 uncultured Gemmatimonas sp. | reverse complement strand
CTATAGCGCGGGACGCGATCTCGGCATCCTCGTAGAACATCTCGTAGAAATCGCCCATTCTGAAGAACAGGATCGCATTCTGATGCCGCGCCTTGATCTCCCGATACTGCTGCATCAACGGCGTCGACGATGCCATGTCGTTCACGGGGTGATCTCCACTACGAAGCCCCTGTGACCCTGCTTTCTGAGCGTCGCGAGGACTTCCGCCGCCTCTGCCCGCGTTCCGTATCGACCTGTCCGTATGCGGAAGGGTCTACTGGTACCATCAACACGAGTGTCGACTCCGACACGCTTGAACCGCGCAACCGCCGCGTCTGCCTCCCTGCGTGTGTTGAAGGCTGCCAGCTGCACGCTGAAACGACCGGCCGTTCGGCTCGGAGCACTGTTGGCAGCCTTGTCGCCATCCGTCTGCCTTCTCGCCGCAGGAGCTGCTGCCGTGGACGCCGTCACAACGGAAGTGCATCTGCGTCGGAGTTCATTCACCTGGAGCTGCAGTTCACCGTCGGGCACCTGCCCCACGGGAAGCGAACCAAGAACCTGACATCCGCGCGACATATCACGTTCGTCAAAGTAGCTCCGGACCAGCCATATGGTGCCGCGAGCCACACGTGCACTGTCAGGATACTCCCGCACCACCCGTTCAAAGTACTGACGTGCCTCAGACGGCCGCCCGCGAAGCATATCCAGCTCGCCCAGCCGCAGCAGCGCCTCCGGTGTTCGTGGTGAGAGCGGCTCCTCGATGACAAGACGCTTCCAGTCCTGTTCTGCATCCGAAATGCGCTCGGCCAG
>CAYSKN010000077.1:0-6656 GCA_964431565.1 uncultured Gemmatimonas sp. | reverse complement strand
AGTAAAGCGCCTCAGCAAGATCGAAACTGGCCAGCGGAGCACCAGACACCAGAGAATCGAGCACAGCCCGCGCCTGTATGCCCTCGCCGCGCTCAACAAGCAAGCGAGCACGGTCAATCTGGAGGGCCAGCGCAGGTGAGACCGCACGGCCCGCACCAGTCTCCTGCGCATACATCGGTGGTGCAGATGACAGCAGCGCACTCATAACCGCCAAGGACATCACCAGACACCCGAACCGATCAATGAAGCCGGCTCGTTCCAATGGCATTGTCATACGACGGCTGAACACCGTGAGCGGAATCATGCTGTTCTCCCCACGGAAGCGACACAATGCCGGCCCGTTGTACATAGAGCCAGGACAAGCGACAGCATGATCTGTTCGTCGTTTGACACCCGCGTCTCCTTGAGCGCCATATCCGCCTCCAGAAGCAGCGCCAGTGCCGCCTCACAGCTCTCGCGGTTCCATCTCTTGGTTACCCTTGTCCAGGCAGACACAGCATCGCCCCACGAACGACCGGTAAAGGCACCGGTCTCCTTGAGAAACGCAAAATACTCCTTGGTCAGACTACTTCCCGGTGCCCCTCCATCGATCAGCGACCGCCCGAAAGTGAGTGCGAGCACCTGGGTGGTAAGCATCATGACCGTGTGAACCGCCGAGGCCTTTGGCTGACTGAGTACGTGGCTCACAAGGCTCACAGCCCTGGATGCATCCCTCTCACCCACAGCATCGAGCAGATCCGCAACTGTCTCTCCACGTCGTACACCGACCACCGCAGAAACGGTTTCGGTATCGATGATCATGTCGGACACATCAATTGCAGGATCGTCATCGGAAACAACCGCTGTTGCTGCAACCAGATCGCTTGCAAGCGCAGCATCGGCGGTGATGCGCTGATGAGCGCCCAGCATATGACTCGCGCACTTGTCCAGCTCTGCGGCCAGAAGCTGCAGGTCACTGCCCACTGCAAGCACCAGCAGATTCGCAGCGTCGTCCGTTATTCCCACATCCAACACGGTCCGCGCGTGATGTCCAATCCACTTGTGAACGCGATCCGGCGTCAATTCCGCGAATTCCAGCGATGTCGCTTTCCTCGAAAGAGCCGCATCCGGCTGAGTGCCGGCGGGGCTCAGCAGCAGCAGCAATGTATAGGAGGCCGGGTGAGCAAGATACCCATCGAGCACCGCCTTCGCAGTCTTCCGTAGAGCGGTGACGTCGTGAAGAACAACCGCGCGACGTTCGGCAAGCATCGGCGGTGTATTGAGCAGGCTGTCAAGTGCTTCAGCATCAAGATCGGCAGCTCGTCGGATGTCGCAGTTGAAATCGCGTGTACCGGGATCAATTGCAGCATCCAGCAGATTGCTGATCGCGCCGGATTTCAGAAAATCGTCTGCACCATGTAGATAATAGACAGGGTCAAACCGGTGTGCCTGAACAGCGGCTCGTACCGTGTGCAATGATGAGACTTCCGGACCCTGAGGTGCAGCTCTCTTCAGCATCAATTGAATCTAGCAGGGCGCTGCTGACGATCCCGCAGGCAATCGTGCACAAGTGTGCTTAGGCCAGCTCTCTGACGAGCGCAACCTCACTCGCAGCTCGTGCGATCGCTCCTGATTGGCGTAGCCTCTGCTCCCCTCAGGTGGGTCGCCCGGATTCAGCGCATCTCGAAAGAAAAATGCGTACCCACCATCTGCATCGGCGCATCTTCCACCAGCATCGTGGCCGACCATAGCGGATTCCCTGTGGCCATAGCCTGAATTAGCGCCGGAGTCACATAGGAGGGCACTACAACGGAGCCGGGAACCGGGAGAGCCATGTGGGCAGACACCAGGCCAGAGGGCGAAAGCGGCGGCGGAACCGAGACAAGCGACTGCTGTGCGACAGGCGCCGCATGCATCGACGGTGAAGCCGATGTGCCTTCGCCCATACCCTGGAACGTCACAACCACCAGCACCAGGCAGGCCGTTACCACCATGAAAGGCCTCGGTGATCGCTGACGTGGCAGTCCAAGCTCATCCCCGATCGGGTACGTGCCATCGTCCGACCGGCACGCTGCCAGTCGTTCACGCAGCTGAATCCGGAAATCGTCGCTTGGTTCAAGCGCCGGAAGACTCCGCACAACCATGAGTGATCTGCGAACCAGGGCATCATGTGCCGCACACACATCACAGGCCAGCAAGTGTTGCTGTGCGGCTGTGGTCGCCTCACCAGACAGGGTATTGTCGAGGTAGGAGAGATGTTCTTTGCGGAATTGCTTGCAGTCCATCGGAAAGAATCGGAGCGCTCTATATCAACAGCAGCGCCAGTCAAGGAAGAACGGGTACACGCCACCATACCCGGCCGGACGCGGGCTGTTCCGGAAAGATTCCTGCTGGAAGATAGGACGGCAATCCCCGTCCCCGGCTCGGGTTGAACACATGAACATGATCCTCACAACCCGAATCCCATGAGCGGGAACTCACGGAAAAACGGGGGACTGAAATTCAGTCCCCCGTTTCCGCAACCTTGTTCCAGTCTCTTCAGCGACTCACCGCACAAGTGGAGCGATGATCTCGGCGAAAGCCGTGCGGGCACGATTCAGTCGCGACTTTACAGTACCCAGATTCACACCTGTGATCTCAGCTATCTCCTCATACGACTTTCCCTGAAGTTCGCGGAGCACAAACACCTCTCGATGGTGTGCAGGCAACCTGCCGACAGACTGCTCAACCATGTCACGCAGGTGCCGCTTGCGAAACAGATCGTCAGGACGCGAATGAAGGTCTTCAAACTGCAAGGGACGGTCCTCGTCCTCGAACTTGGCCTTGATCGCCTGAAAAAGCACCAGCGGGCTGCGCGAACGATTACGCAACTCGTTCTTCGCCAGATTGGACGCGATTGTGTAGATCCATGTGGAAAACTTCTTCGAGCGATCAAACCGTCCGATGTGCCGGTACACCCGGATGAAGACCTCCTGCACGAGATCCTCCGCCCGATCACGATCGCCAATTGTTCGGTATACGAAGTTCAGCAGCCTGCCCTGATACCGGTCAACAAGTTCCTCAAACCCCCTTTCCTCACCGGCCAGGAATGCTGACACCACTTCGCCATCGTCGAGTAGGCGCAGATGTTCGCGCACCGGCATTGACATGGTCTTCTCTGAAGCCCGCGGCCTGCGGGTCATTTCGGCCAGCATGGGTCAAGCCCTCCTGCAGCGGTGACACGAGCACGGAATCCTGCTCGCTCGCGACGCCCGCAACCCGTCGGACAAACCCCCCGATCGTAGGTTGGTGCGCACCATGATCTCACAGCATGAGTCATGCCAACGTGCACCATTTTCGCCGTAGCATCGTAACGCTAAGTACATCATCGACTTATCATCTACCATAGTGACATCTGAAGCGGCGGGCTCCAGAAAGATGTCCGCAGTTGCCAACGCGACGTCCCCAAAAGAGGACATCTGGAACGTCAATTCGACTCAGCGCAAGCGGAATTCTGCCGCATAAAACAGCGCCAGCGCCGTCTTGGCATCCTGAATCTCACCATTCTCGATCATGGAAAGTGCCTTCGAGAGATGCATGGGCGTCAGCTCGACGAACTCGTCCGGCTCCCGGTCTGCCTCTCCAGCTTCGAGACCGGTTGCCATAAAGAGGTGGATCTTCTCGTCCGTGAAACCTGGAGTCGTAAACATGGTGAACAAATAGTCGACCCGGGCCGCTCGGTACCCAGTCTCCTCACGCAACTCCCTTCTCGCGCAATCATCAGGACCCTCATCCGGATCAAGTCGACCCGCCGGAATCTCGTAAAGGCAACGTTCGGCAGCGTACCGATACTGTCGGATCAGAAGCACCATCGGATCGGTGCCTGGACCACCGAGAACTGGAACGACGGCACTGGCACCCGGGTGCCGAACCATCTCCAACGATCCAATGGAACCATCCGGAAAGCGTACTCTGTCAACGTCTACCGAAATGATGCGCCCCGTGTACGCACGCGTTCCATCGACCTTACCCGGTTGTTCGTTAACCTCCCCTCCGCGTGCCATCGCAATCCTGGAAAGATGCCCCGATCAGAATGCTGCGCGCCGCCCTACAGCACTCGCCTTCTTCCGAACCGGTTTACGCGGCTTCTCCACATCGTTGCCCGCCAGCCACTCACGAACGGTGGGCCGCAGGTATACCGGTACCCTCAGGATCGTCCCACGACACTTGGGTGATCCGCAACGGCACCGATAGTAACGGACATCTTCGGGTTCGTACTCGTCCTGCCACTCAAATCGGTAATCATAGACGATCTCTTCATCCGGCTTGATGGATCTTATTGCTTTGATATAGATGTGCCCATCCTCAATGACCGTTTCGCAATTGGGCTCACACGAATGATTGATGAAACGCGCATTTGATCCCTTGCGCCTCGCATCAACGACCGTGTCGTCATCAAGCACGAAGAGAAACGTGTGATGTCTTCCGTTCTTGTCGTCGTAGCGGCGGTCTGCTTCCTCGTGAGAAATGCTCTCTCCCACGTATTCATCCACGCGTTGTCCCTTCCGGATCGAGCGGACGGCAAAAGCCCCTCTACCCTGGATGCGGGAGCGACGTACCTCGTAGAGAGGCGGCCTGCGGATTGCAGATTTGGCTGATGTTCTTGCTGGGCTCACAACAGTGGGTTCGAGTGGCTGGAGTCTGGATTGAGCTCGTCGATCACACCGGGGAGACGATATCGTCATCGCCCGGCTCGTATATATGAACAGGTCCCAGCCCGAGCTCGGCGATGGGCCCACGCACGGAGGCTGCGTCACCCACGACGACGACCTGCAGGCGCGATGGATCAAGGTGTGCTCGTGCCACCCTGTGAACATCTTCTGCTGTCACCGCCGCCACCCGGTCGCGGTAAGTGTCAAAGTAATCGACAGGCAGACGGAATATCTCCAGATTGGCCAGGCCTCCAGCCACCTCCGCGGTAGTCTCGAAGCGAACCGGGAAAACACCGACGAGATAATCAATCGCAAGCGAGAGTTCCGTGCAGGTCACCGGCGCCTCGCGAATGCGGTTGAACTCGTGCACGATCTCCCGTAGTGCATCGATCGTGACGGCGGTCTCCACCGCGGTGGAGATTTCGAATGGACTCGCAGCACGACGCCAATCGAACGCCGAGTGTGCTCCATAGGTGTAGGCATGCTTCTCACGCAGGTTGAGATTCAGCCGCGAGGAAAACAGGCCTCCGAGAATCGCGTTCATCACGACTACCGGGAAGTAATCGTCGTGCAACCGAGGAATTGCTACGTGGCCCACTCGTACTTCCGACTGCGGTGCCGCAGGCTTGTTGATGATGTGTACACGCGGCTCCAGGTGGCGTTGCGCCGTCACTGGTTCTCCAAGGGAAGGAGCAGAGCCGGTCCAGTTACCGAAATGCGTGGACGCCAGGCGTAAGGCACCATCCACTTCGATGTCGCCCACGATCATGAGTGCCGTGGCGTGAGGTCGATAGCACTGTCCATGGAATTCCGCGACACGCTCGCGTGTGAGGTGCGACACGCTCCGCTCGTCGCCCCCGGCAAGGCGCGAAAACCTTGACTCCGGCTTGTACAGCAGGCGCGTGAAGAACACGTCCGCTAGTCCGCGTGGCTCTGCACGCAGCTGCGCAAGATCCGCTAGCCGCTCGGCGCGCAGCCTCTCCAGCTCTGCCTCTGGGAATGCCGGATGCATCAGCACCTCGGCAAGTACCGCCATGGCATCATCCAAACGCGACGACAGCGCAGTGAGTTGTACAATGGCCGAATCCCAGTCTGTGCCAGTATCCAGCGTCGTCCCAAGCAACTCGAGCCTGAGAGCTAGAGCCAGCGCGTCCATGTCGCGGGTCCCCTCCGTAAGAGCCCGCGTGGTCAGCCTGGCCAGTCCTTCCAGACCACTCGTATCGCGAGTCGCGCCCGCTTCCATTACAGCGAGAGTGGTGACCACCGGATAGGCACGCATGGGCGCGATGGTCAAACGCAGCCCATTGTCAAGGACATGCGTTTCGAAGTGAGGAAACAGGTAGGGACGCGGTATCCCGGGAGCCGGGCGGGGAGACACGTTATTGGCATTCATCGATGAGACCATCTGATGATCTGTACTCATGACGTTGCCTCCGCCGGAAGCGCCACCTCTTCAGTATCTCGTTCCACTGGCACATACGAAAGCATCACCCGGTTATCCGGACCCAGCCGCTCCCTGGCCAACGCCGACACATCAGCGGCCGTTGTGGCACGATAGCGTTCGATCTGCGTGTTGATGAGTGTAGGATCACCAAAGTACGTGGCAAATCGGCTCAACTGATCTGCGCGTTCCGCGGCAGACTGCATGCTTGTCACGAATCCTGTTTCCACCAGTGCCCGCGCACGCGTCACCTCTGCCTCGCTCACACCATCGCGATGCAAAGCGTCGAGCTCAGCGAGCACAGCCGCTTCCAGCTGTGAGGATGACACTCCGGGGTGCGCAATCGCATCCACCACGAGAAGATCGCTTCCCTTGGCCAGATCATAGGTGAATGCACTCGCTTGCGATGCCACTCTCTGCCGGCGCACCAGCGATTGCTCGAGACGGCATCCGGTGCGCAGTCCCAGTAACGCAGCCGCGAGGCTGGCGGCGTAATAGCCATCGGTCCCGAACACCGGGGTGCGGCATGCCACGAAGGCCCGTGG
>CAYSKN010000076.1:0-12262 GCA_964431565.1 uncultured Gemmatimonas sp. | reverse complement strand
AGTTTGGAACTCGTGAGGAACGCACCCACCATGAAAGATCGCGTGCGCTTCCTCACAGGGATCGACTTCAGGGGCGTGGGTACACCCGGATGGGCCAAGAGAGCCGTGGCGCAATTGGAAGCCGACGCCAAGGCAGGCGCGGTGGGTATAGGCGAGATCAGCAAGAGCTTCGGGCTCTCCGTGAAGAAGGCCGACGGATCACGCCTCAAACTCAACGACCCGGAACTCAGTCCTGTCTGGGAGGCAGCAGCACGTCTCAGGCTGGCGGTGTTCGTACACACGGCCGATCCGCAGGAGTTCTTCCGCGAAGTGGACAACACCAACGAGCGCTGGCTTGAGCTTTCGCTCTTTCCCAACCGTCGTTATCCGCAGGATCGTTATCCGAGCTTCGAGCAGCTCATGAACGAGCGTGACAGTCTCTTCAGTGCCAACCCCCAGACGACGTTCGTTACGGCTCATCTGGGATGGCATGCCAACGATCTTGCCCGTCTTGGCCGGATGTTCGACGAGATGCCCAATCTGTATGCCGAGATGGGTGCGGTGCTCTACGATATCGGTCGACAGCCGCGCGTGGCGCATGACTTCTTCATCAGGTACCAGGATAGACTGCTTTTCGGCAAGGACAGCTATCAGCCCGGTGAGTACCCCTACTACTGGCGCGTGTTCGAAACACGTGATGACTACTTCGACTACTACCGCGACTATCACGCGTTCTGGAAACTCTATGGCATCGATCTCCCCGATGCCGTGTTGAAGAAGATCTACTACAGAAACGCACTCAGAATAATGCCGGCAGTGTCACCGGCCGGCTGGCCCGACTGATACTCAGCCGGTATGCGTGAGATGCAACGCGGCCCGGAGCATGAATGCTCCGGGCCGCGTTGTCTTCCACTCGTTTCTCTCCAGCACAGCGACAACTCAGTCCCTGCTGTTGCCCTGGAAACGCGAGAGCAGACGCAGTAGCTCGAGGTACAGCCAGATCAGCGTGATCATGAGGCTGAACGCACCGAACCACTCCATTGTCTTGGGAGCTCCCATGCGTACCCCCTGCTCGATCTGGTCAAAATCAAGGACCAGGCTGAAGGCAGCCACGCCGGCGATGACGAGATTGATACCGATGGCAAGCGGACCACTTGACGTGAAATAGCCCACATTGACACCAAAGAACGACAGAATCATTGAGCCCAGATAGAACAGCATGATGCCAACCATGGCACTGACGATCATTCTCCGGAAGCCGGCTGTTGCCTGCACTATCCCGAAACGGTATAGCGCGAAGACACCGGCTGCCACGCCGATGGTGAGCAGCACTGCCTGTTGCGGCAGTCCTGCGAATTGCAGGTTGTAGAGTGCGGAAATGGCCCCCAGTAGTATGCCCTCGAGCGCGGCATAGATTGGGGCGGTATACGGAGCACTCTGCGGCTTGAAGATGGCAATCATCGCTACGACAAAACCACCGATGCCACCGAAGAGCATGGCGGGTTTCACAAGTCCCACATTACCCGCGGCAACCTGCTGCCACACCAGGGCAGCCGAGAAACCGAGGACAGCCAGCAGTACCAGCGCCTTGGTGGCGGTGCCCTGCACAGTCATGGTCCCCGAACGGGTACCAGCGGCTGTAGCACGCGCCGCATCGCCAAGGCGTGCGAGCATCGGATTGCTTGAAGGCATGACAGTTTGCTTGAGGACGACAACCGGGCGACAGTAAGTGCCACCCACCTTCACTCAAGATACACCCAACATCCCAGAAACGATCGCGTCCACCCCCCCACGCATGGGATCGCACACCGGAAGCCCCAACTCGAGGCCAACCCGTTTCCGGTAACTGTCCCACTCCTCTTCTGCGAGCACCGAGGAGTTGACACTGAGTCCAGCCAACCGGACGTTCGGATTGGTGAGACGGGCAGTCATGAGATAGAGAGGGATGGCGTCGGCGAGCGAAGGGATGGGATAGTCGGGAAGGTGCTCGATGTTTCTTCTCGCAGGGTCGTGGCACAGGACTATGAAGTCGGGCTGGGAGCCATGGAGCAGCCCCAGGGTCACGGCGGCATAACCAGGATGGAAAAGCGATCCCTGACCCTCGATCACATCCCAGTGATCGGGATCGTTGTCAGGTGACAGCGCCTCGGCCGCTCCTGCGACGAAGTCCGAAACCACTGCATCGACCGCAATGCCGCTGCCGGCAATCATGATCCCGGTCTGGCCGGTTGCTCGGAAGGTGGCGTCCAGTCCGCGAGCCCTGAGCGCCCGCGTCAGGGCGAGTGCAGTGTATTTCTTTCCGAGCGCACAGTCGGTACCAACAGTGGCAACCCTGAGTCCGGTACGCTTGCGCCCCTTACCAACAGGAAATGCCTCGTCGCTGTGTCGCACATCATGCAGCTTCACACCGTGACGTTCTGCAGCCTCCACCAGAGAAGGAAACGATGTGAGCCGCATGTGCATTCCGCACACGATATCGAGACCAGCGGCAATGGCCGCCTGAAGGTCAGGCAACCAGGTGTCAGGTATCCTGCCGCCCACGAGGGCTACACCAACGACCATGCTGGCTGCACCTCGGGCAGCCGCCTCCGTCGGCGAAAGGCGCGGAAGCCCGACGCTCGTGCCGTTGCCGGGAATGCTCCACTCACCGACCACATCGTTGGGGCACCAGTCACGCAACCCCCGTGCCGTCTTGGCATCGGTGTAGTTGTCGACATCACCAAGATAGAGCAGGTAAGGCTTTCTTAGTTCAAACATGCGTAAAGGCTATCCACACCCGACACGAAGCGCCACGGGTAGGCATCAGGCTGGACCTCGTCGATGTTTGCGGAGAAGAACTGATGGCTCCACGGCCCCTACATCCCGCTAGCGACTACGGCTGTGTGCTGGTGATCAGCTCGGGGCTCAGGTAGATTGCCGGACCTGCTGCAACCGGGGGGATGGTCGAGTGGTTTAAGGCTCCGGTCTTGAAAACCGGCGAACCGGCAACGGTTCCGTGGGTTCGAATCCCACTCCCCCCGCTTCCTCATTCACAGCAAGTCAACATGAATCGCACACTGCTGCCCGGCAGCACTCGTTCATGGCATGACCAGGCCCGCCTGGTGCTCGCCGGTTCGATTCTCGCCGTGGCCCTGCTCAGTCCCGGCTTCGCCGGCTCGCTTGCGGCCCAGGCAACGCCAGTGATCGAAACAGCGTTGCCATTCGATAGTGCGGGCCGTGTGATCACCCTTACGCCCAGCCTTGCTGCACGCCTGGGGCTTACGAGCCCTTCCTGGCCCGTGTCGGGAAGCTTTTCCGAAGCCAGGCTGTATCGCACTGAAGGGGGCACGAGCGTGCTGGTGGTTCAGCGTGCGGACGGCAACGTGGCGAGGTACAACCTTACGGGAACATCGGCCGCAAGCCTTAGGCGCGCGGTGGAAGCCGGCCTACTCGCTCTGGGTGAAAGTGCTGCACGGATCACCGGGGTAGGTGTCACCGGCACAGAGATGTCGCAGCCGGCCGGCAACGTATTTGTACGAAATCAAGCATTTCTCGGACTGGCGGCATACGGACCCGCAACCGCAGCCATACTCAGCGACCAGAGCGAAGTGGCTGCAGCGGGCGGATACCTGCTGGCTGCGGGCGCTTCCTTCTTTGTCGCTGCCCAGACAGTTCGAAATCGCACGGTCACCCGGGCGCAGGCAATGCGCGCTGCTCACGGCGGACTTAGGGGTGGTGCATCAGGGCTTGCGGTAGCCTGGCTAGCCAGAGCTGAGAGCGGGTGGGCATGGGGCACTCCGATCCTGGCCGGTGCACTCGTGGGCACATATGCAGGCTTCCGCCAGGCGGGCAGCCTCACAGATGGCGAAGCTGCGAGTTCCGGACTCTTTGCCGATCTGGGGGCAGCCACTGCGCTCGGGATCGGCGCAAGCGCCGGTGCCTTCAGGGGCCGCGATGTCACCTATCACCCACCGGAGGAGCCGGACGTGGTCTATACCCACAGGGATCACTCTCCCACCGCAGCGGGCAAGGTTGCAGTTGGCGCGGCCATAGGATCAAGCATCCTTGGTTACGCAGTCGGGCCGAGATACGCCCGCAGAGCTGGCTACAACGTCACCGCCGGCGACGCCACGCTCGTTCTTACGATGGCCGCGCTCGGTGGTTTGGGAGCGGCTGCCATACCCTCGTCGGGGGCGAGTGAACAGGCCGGGTATGCTGCAGCTACTGCGGGTGTGCTCGCTGGCGCACTGCTCGCAGACCGCCTGCTCGTCCGTACTGCAGATCGGACTACGGCTGATGGTACTTTGGTGCAACTGGGCGCCGGCGCAGGTGCACTCATAGGTGCCGGCGCAGCAGCGATCGCAGAATGGAATGGGAGAGCCGTGGTGGGCGCAGCTTCCGCCGGCGGGCTGCTCGGGCTGCTCGCGGCCGACCGTATCCTGGCGCCTGCCCGCGATGCGGGACCGCTGCGCGGGATAATGCAGTCACCCGAAGGGTCAGGACGTCTGAGCCTTTCGATCGGGCCGGTGACATCGGTGCGTCTCGTCTTCTGAAACCAGATGCGCTGCTGTGGGGCAGGTCGGCCCCACCTCGACAGCCGGCCTTTCGTTCCATTGGCCGACTTCAGCCAGAAGCGATCGACCCAAGATCGTTGATCAATAGCTGCCGGGCCTGAAGACTGACTACCGTTTCACCTGCAGACCGTTCACGCTGACGCGACGCACACGCTCGGGTTTTGCCGCCACCGTGTCACTCTGCACCGACGGTTCCATGCCATGACAGGCCATCGCTTCATCAGGTTGTCCGCGTGCAGAAGTACCGCACGTCAATCAGCCAGACCCTCATGAACATGGGACTGGCCTGCCACCGCATGGCAAGCTTTCCCCGTGAGATCGATATCCGGAGTGACGTGGTTGACAAGCAGCAGACCACCTGGGGCAAGCACGCGAGCAGATTCTGAGATCTGTGTGTTTCCACTCAGACCCAACTGCCGCGTGCTTAAGTACACCCGGCGAAATCACGAGCGCGAAAGTTCCGTCGATGAAGAATCTCAGACAGTCCATCCGACCAATCCGGACGCGGACTCCGAACCAATGACCTTGGTCACCCGGCTGCGTGTGCACGTCACCACTGGTACCGACTAGTCCACGCTATGGAAATCGAAACCACGCTCCGCCAGCGGCCCGGTGTTGAGTCCACCTGCACATCCAAGGAAGGGTACACGTGTTCCCGCTGACTTGTCACGCCGCGTGCGATAAGCGCCAACAAACGGTGATCCGGAGCCCGCGAGGCGAACTGCTCGACTGCCTCATGTCGTTCCCAGAACGATTCAGTCATGGTCAGCGACTTGAACCGCCCGACGCCATCCGATGCAAGATCCATCCCCAGAGTGCGACGCCAAGGGCGGGTGCCACATAGAACAATACCCTCCCGGTCATACGCTGCTGTTCCAGATTATACGCGGTACAGATGAGTCCTGGATACAACATATAGACCAAACCAACTGCAAAGAGCATCGCCACAGCGTGGATGCCGAGGGCTACCGGCACAACCACGGACACTCGAGGCAGGCTGTGCGAGAGGATCGCACCGCCCATGAACCAGGAAATGTGCAGAAGCTGGTCTGCCACGGCGCCTGAGGCGGCGGCATCGAGTGAACGCGGTACCATCCAGAACATCATGATGCCGACTGCGATCACCAGCAGAGCCGGATCCCACTCTGGGCCTGGGCGCCCCTTCCACCCCTTCGCAGCTACGGCTCCCAGAACAACCATTGCGGGCACCTGGATCAATTGATGGCGCGGCATGGTTGCACTGAACCATCCTGCGAGTGGCGGCATGGCCAGCACCAAGGCCACAACGATCGCGATCGCAGTGCTTATCATCGGATCAGGGCGCGAAGTGACGCAACCAGAGAATCAGCCGTGACCTCGGGTCGATAGACAGCGATCACCTGTCCGGCCGGGTCGATCAGGAAGCTCGATGCCGCATGGTTGATCCTGCCGTCCGGGAGTTGCGTGAACCAGACACCAAGGCGCGCCAGTGCTTCATTACGCTTGCGGGTTTCGTCCTGCAGAGTACCACCCATTATCCATCCTGGTCCGGCGTCAAGCGAGCGCCAGTGCGCATCCAGTGACGCGGCATCGTCTCTCGCAGGATCGAGTGAGAGGCTGAGGAACACCATGCGACCGGGAATGAGGTCGCCGAGACGCCCGAAGGCCTGACGCAGCCTGGCGGTGACGAGGTGACACACATCGGGGCAGTTCAGGTACATGAACGTGAGTAGGACGTACCTGCCGCGATACTCGTCGAGCGTGCTGTGGTTCCCCGCTCCGTACCAGAAATCCAGCGATGGCGCCGGATGCGGCAAAGGGCCCGCATCGGCAAGAGCCGCACTGTCGGTGGTGAACGCACGAAACCCGTGCGTCCACCAGCCGATCAATACCACCACCCCCGCAAGTGCAAGCACGCCGCGCCATGTACGGCGTGCTCCGTTCAGTGTCATCCCTCGGTCCAGCTCCTTCGCCATTCGCCAAGGATCGCACTGATGTAGATGAGCAGCCCGATGATGACCAGCCCCACAAACCACGAAGCATACCCTGCAAGAGTCTGTCCGGCCTGCACAATCTTCTCGATCGGTATCATCGCGTATGACGAGTAACGTCGCGGTACCCCTGCGAGGCCACCGAGGTAGAACATGGTGACGACTCCGTACCCGCCAATGACGAAGGTTATCAATCCGGCCTTGGCCCTCGACTGCGCATTGGGTGCAACAATCTCATGCAGTGCTGCGAGAAGCATGAGCACAAAGCCGACAATGAAGTAGGTGTGGAAGTGGCCCGGTACCCACAGGGTGTTGTGGAAGTACACGTTCACGGCAATCGTGGAGTCCAGCACGGCTGCCAGTCCTCCGATCGTCCATCCCATGAGGCCCAGGTAGTATGCAAGGGGCGCGAAGGTCCACTTCATGTCGTTGCGATAAACCTGCAATCCGGCACCGAAAAGAGTGACGACAGTTGCCGGTATTGCACTGAGGTACGACGCGAGCTGGCCAATCACCTGCAACCCGCGGGGCTGCGCGAAGTCCATGTAGAGATGATGCAGGAACGCAAACAGGATAAACACAAGCGTGGAGTTCCAGGCAATCGCAACCACCCGGTTCACATCCCAGTGTCTGCCGGTGTAGTGCGGCATGCGCTCATATACGATGGCCACGCCCAGGTACATCGTGATGTTCACGATCGTATGGCCAAAGAGGAACATCATATCCTTGAGCAGCAAGACATCGTAGCTCAGCGTAGGCACGAACCACTGGAACAGATAGAGCAGGAACACGACCGCGCCGACGACTGTTGTGAGTGCACCAGCGAACAACGCTACGGTTGAGATCAGGACAAACGATGGCAAAGGCTCGGCAGGAGTCTCCCCTCTGATGTAATCCCATGCGAGCAGACGCCTCACACCGTATCGCACGGCGAAGGCCCGCAGCAGTTCCAGTTGTGCGAGAAGCCACGAAACGCCAAGCACGATCAATGAGAGAACAGCAGCGAGCGTAGACCAGACTGGCCATGCACCCTTGAACGGAAGCGGATAAAGCATGTACCAGCCAGATCCGTGCAACCCGATCAGAGTGGCGATGAGCAACCCGATCGTACCGAGCAGAACCAGGCCATAGATCCAGCGGAAGAGCGCCATGCTAGGTTGCACGTAGTTGAATGCATGATACCAGACCGCGATGACGGCTCCAATAAACAACGTTCCGGCCATGCCAAGGCCGTGCACTGTCATTATGGCATAGAAAAGGTTTGGAGTGAGAGAGATTGTACCGGCCTGATTCATACGCATGGTCAGGCCCAAGATGACCAGTACGAGGAATGTCACCATCACCGTGATGGTCCAGACCATGACCATACGCTTGGCCGCGTGCGGAACGACATTAGTCGGAATGGACATGGCTCAGCGTGCCTCGATTGAAGCAAACATCATATGATGGCCGATTCCGCAGTATTCCAGACAGAAGACAGGGTATGTTCCGGCCACCGGGAACGTCAGCGTTACCTTGCCTCTGTAACCAGGCATGGCCTGCACCTGCCCCAGCAGTTTTCCGTCCGGTCGGTACACGCCGAATCCATGATTCACGTCAAGCGCACCGACGTCGAAAGTGACAGGCTGTCCAACCGGAACCACCACTGGCCCGGTCATGCTCTTGTCGGCGTTGGAGATCATCCAGGCAAACGTTATTCCGTCTGCCACGAGGGTCATGGCCACAGGCTCCTTGTCTGCCCTGTTGTATGGCATGTACTGCAGCGTGATGATGAGCCCAAGAACCAGAACGGTGGTCAGGGCGAAAAAGTAGTTGCGTCTGGTGCGATACACAGCCGGGCGGACCTGTTCATACGTGGCCCCTGGGCGGCGGGTGGCAACGATCCACGCGATCAGTGCTATGCATATCGCACCAACCAACGTGAGGATACCGACGATCTCTACAGTCACTAATTGTCTCCTGCATGGGTGGGATGGTGCATTCAGCCGGCAGTCTACGTCGAGCTGCTTTGCTCCGTAACGAATACTATGTCAGGTACAGCAGCACGTCAGCCCATCAGTTGCCTGCAACATGCACAGGCATACTTACCGCGCTCAAAGCGCAACGCTCAACCCTTACAGCACACCGACGGAAGCGTAACGCAACGAAATCAGCATGATGCTATCTTCCTGCATGATCAACCTTCAACGGCGACACTCATGTGCGATTGGGATGGCGATCGCGTTGGCGTGCGCATTGCACGCATCGGCCGCGCCGGCACAGCCAGTGATGCCTCGTATCACGGAACAGCAGAGCAGCACCACCCAGTTCCTTCAGGCCGTCCATGCCGTAAGCTCCTCCGTCGTTTGGGTGGCAGGCTACGGAGGCGTTGTGCTGCGCACCATCGATGGAGGCGCAACATGGGAGCGGAGAATGACGCCGACCGGCGACTCTCTGCAGTTCCGCGATGTCCATGCCCTCGATGCCGATCGGGCCTGGATATTGTCCATAGGCAACGGCAGTTCGTCCCGCATCTACCATACGAGCGACGGTGGTTCGTCCTGGGTGTTGCAGTTCGTCAATCGTGATACTGCAGCCTTCTACGATTGCCTCTCTTTTGGGTCGCCTGAGAGCGGCGTGGCCTTCGCTGATGCGTCTTCTGGTCGCACCAACATTCTGCGCACCATGAATGGTGGTGCGACCTGGGAGCTCGTGCCGGCTGCCAACGTGCCAGCCCCACTGCCGGGCGAAGGCGCCTTTGCGGCCAGCGGACAGTGCGTGGCACATGATGGCAATGGCGGTGCCTACGTGGCCACAGGCTCGCCCGGTGCCCGTCTGTTCAGAAGCCCCGACGCCGGCACCCACTGGACGCCACTGGAAACGCCGTTCGTGCGCGGCAGCGCGGCAGGGCTTACCGGCATCGCATTCAACGGAGATCGCGGCATTGCGGTGGCTGCTGATATAGGACGGCTCCGTACAGACACGTCAAGCAACGTGGTGGGAATCACCACGAATGGCGGCAACACCTGGACAATGGGAAGTCGCCCTCCACTTCCCGGAGCACTGGCAGGGGTAGCATGGGTGGCTGGCGCCGGGCGGGATGTGGTGGTCACGGCGGGATATGGGGGCGCGTTCTACTCCACTACCGCCGGAAACGACTGGTCCCTCATCACCGACCTCGTCACCGCAGGTGTCAGCGCGTATGATCGGACCGTATGGATCGGGGGAGCCAATGGGCGCATTTGGCGCCTCGACTTTCCTGCCCCAGAGTGATGATACCTGAATATCTCCAGTCCTTCCTGCGAACCGCTTCCGGGTACCCTGGCCATGTTTGAGTTCCGCATTCCAGTTCATCGCATCCTGGCCGCACTGCTGAGCGCAGCCGTCACTACTTCGATTGCCGGCTGCGGTGGCGAGCAGAGTGCTGACGCGCCGCTAGATCCGGCGCTGACAACTGCCTTCACTTCCATCACGGCCGAAGGACTCATGGCTCACATAAGAGCGCTAAGCGACGACTCTCTTGAAGGACGCGCTCCGGCCACCGCAGGTGAGGAGAAGGCTGTGCGTTATATCGAACAACAGTTCCGGAAGATGGGACTCGCCGGCGGAATGACTGACGGTTCCTTTGTCCAGAACGTCGAAATGATCGGCTACACCGCACACCCTGAGATGACATTCTCCGTTGGCTCACGACAGATACCGTTCTCATTCCCGAGCGACTACGTGGCGGTGTCCTACCAGAATCAGCAGGTGGTGGATGTCAACGCCGAACTGATGTTCGTGGGCTACGGCGTGGATGCGCCGGAGTACGGCTGGGACGATTACAAGAACGTCAACGTGAAGGGTAAGGTGCTGGTGATGCTGGTCAATGATCCGGCGGTTCCGGACCCGACCGACAGCACCAGGCTCGACCCGGCGGTGTTTAAGGGCGACGCAATGACGTACTACGGACGCTGGACCTATAAGTACGAGATCGCTGCTGCGAAGGGTGCGGCTGCAGCCATCATCATTCACGAGACAGGTCCTGCCGGCTATCCCTTCGAGGTCGTCAGCGGCAGCTGGGGGCGCGAGAACTTTGATATAGGAACGGCAGGCAGCACCTCTGGCCACGTGAAGGTGGAAGGATGGATCACGCAGCCCAAGGCCGAGGAACTGTTCAAGGCTGCGGGCAAGGATTTTGCCACGCTCAAGGCAGCTGCCCGAAGCAGGGATTTCAAACCGGTAGCACTCGGCGCATCGGCACGCATTCACGTACGCATCGATTCACGCAACGTGCAGTCGCGGAACGTCGTGGCAGTGCTTCCCGGTTCAGACAGCACCCGCCGCGACCAGTATGTGATCTACACCGCTCACTGGGATCATCTCGGACGGGACACTAGCCTCGCGGGCGATCAGATCTACAATGGTGCGCTAGACAATGCGTCGGGCGTTGCCGGTCTGTTGGCCATAGCGAAGGGGTTCACCGAACTCAGAAGTAAGCCGCCGCGCTCGGTGATGTTTGTAGCACTGACCGCCGAGGAACAGGGCCTGCTTGGCGCACGCTACTTTGCGGCTGACCCACCGGTTCCACTCAACAAGGTACTTGCCAACATTAACATGGATGTTCTCAATCAATGGGGGCGCACCTCTGACCTTACCGTGGTGGGGCTGGGTAACAGCACTCTCGATGATGTGCTGATCGACGTACTCGAGCACGGTAAACGTGTCGCCGCACCGGATCCGGAACCGGAGAAAGGTTTTTTCTACCGTTCTGACCACTTCGAGTTTGCCAAGCAGGGTGTGCCGGCACTCTATGTGGACGCCGGCGTGAACTACATCGGCAGGGATTCCGCCTGGGGCATGAGCAAGCGCGACGAATACACCACACGCGACTACCACAAGCCAAGTGACGAGGTCAAGCCGGACTGGGACCTGAGCGGTGCCGCAGCCGATGCACGGGTGTTGCTCGAGGTAGGCTATCGTGTGCTGAATGCTTCCACCTGGCCGGAATGGAAGCAAGGCACCGAGTTCAAGGCAAAGCGTGATTCATCGCTCAGCAAACCCTGATGTTCGCGCTGCCATCTGCCGGAATACGCTTGGCCATGCTCCACTTCACTACCCTCGCTTCGGCCATCTGCTGACATCGCGACGAAGGCACGACACGGCAACCGCGCCGCATGGCGGCGGTGGCCGCGTCGTTGACGGGTGCCTCAGGGAGAACGGCTCAGATCTCCAGATGAGACTCCACGAACCAGAGCTGCTTGTCTGCTTCGCCCGTGATACGCGTGAGGATGTCGGCGGTGATGTCGTCGCCTGCATCGGCAGCCTCCTTGATGCTGGTGCGCGCAGCATTCGTGCTGTGGGCCAGTGAGTCCGCAACCACCCGCAGCCAATCCTCCGCATTGCCTACGGTGATCGGACAGATGGGCAGCTTGCTCCGCTCGGCAATCGCCTGCACAGTGCCCTCGGCCGCGCTGCCCAACTGGAGGGTACGCTCGGCCAGGTCATCCGACCATGTGCCGGCCAGCCCAGCCAGGCTGTCGAAGAGTTCGTGCAGTTGCATGAACTGAACGCCCTTCACGTTCCAGTGTGCCTGCTTGGCCTGCCGCTCAAGATCCAGGAAGTCGGCGAGGCGGGCGTTAAGCATGCGGGCCATGGCGAGCCGTACTTCGGCTGGCATGTCGATTCGGGTTCGGAACTGGGAAGTGATTGCAGCAGATGTCATATGTTGGTTGCGGGTCGGAGACTCTGACAAAGGGTATTCCCGGTCGGTATCGTACCGACAATGGGCTGATGTCATGT
>CAYSKN010000075.1:0-12324 GCA_964431565.1 uncultured Gemmatimonas sp. | reverse complement strand
CGACGTACTGAACCAGAGAAACAACGTCTTCTCTCCACCGGAGCTTCAGTTCGAACCGCTGGATGGATTGCCTGGAACCACCACAAACACGTATTCCCTCAACGTCCAGTCCAACATCAACCTGAACGCGGTTCACAGCTGGACACCAAGCGGCAACATTTCCGTCACCACGCAGTTGGGATCGCAGTTCGAGCAGCGTGATATGTATCAGACGCGTGCTGCAGCACAGAACCTCCTGGGTGGATTGGCCGTTATTGATGCAGGCACCATTCGCGATGTTGGTGAATCACGGCTCAAGGTGGGTGACCTGGGCTTGTTCGCACAGACCGAGATACTTCTGCACGAGCGGTTGATGCTCACGGTCGGTGCACGCGCTGACCGCAGCTCCAATAATGCCGACACAAAGAAGTTCTTCCTGTTCCCCAAAGCATCCACTTCATATCGCTGGCCCGCACTGCGGCCCGGACTGCTGGACGAGTTCAAGCTGCGCCTGGCCTATGGTGAGACAGGCAACCAACCGCTCTACGGGCAAAAGTTCACCGGACTCGACCTGTCGAGCATTACAAGCATTGGTGCGTTTCGTGTTGGCAGTGTGCGGGCAGCGTCAGACATCAGACCGGAGCGGCAGCGTGAGGTTGAGGCCGGAGTGGACGCCGCCGTTTTTGGTAACCGGGGGACCATCGAGTTAACCGGCTTTCAGCGCAACATTTCTGATTTGCTCATCACGCGTACGCTCGCACCTACCACCGGCTTCAGCTCCGAGATTTCCAACGGCGCTGCCATGAAGGTGTGGGGGTATGAGGTGGCGGTGAGCGGTTTTCCGGTAAGGACGGACAAGTTCAGTTGGGACACGCGTGTCAACTGGGGCATGAATCGAAGTGAAATCACGAGCCTCCCTGTTCCGTCGTTTCTGCTCGGATCCCCGCAGGTTGGCGCCATCAAGATTGAAGAGGGTAAGTCGGCCACGCAGATCATCGGCAACGATACGCTCCCGCAATCCGGTGGAAGAGTGGTCGTTCCGCGTGTAATTGGAGACGGCAACCCGGACTGGACGGGTGGCTGGTCGAACGAGGTGCGTGTAGGACCGGTTTCGCTCTACGTCCTGCTGGATCATCAGCAGGGAGGTATGCTTGCCAACGGTACCTGGCGCCATTATGACCTCGGACAGAACTCGCGCGACTACGATGAGCTCACTGCGGACGGCCGTAAGCTTGGCGAAGTGCGTCGCACGTCCTATCTGCAGGTGACCAGTATCTACTACCAGCCTACTACGTACACCAAGCTTCGCGAAGTGACGCTCAAGTACGACCTGCCCGCCAGCATGATGCAGAAGCTTGGAGGACGCGTGGAAGGCGCACGCCTCTCGCTGAGTGGTCGAAATCTTGTGTGGTGGACAAAGTTCCGCGGCGGAGATCCGGAAGCCCAGAACTTCGGTGGTGGAGGAGCTCCGGACGCAGTGCAGCGCAACCGTGAGCTCGCGGCATATCCCGCCAGCAAGTCCTTCTGGCTCAACCTCAATGTGACCTTCTGATCATGCTTCTCTCGACCATGAAGAGATTCGGCGGCACCACTGTCCCCGCTGTGCTGGCATGTCTTGCCTTACTCGGCGGATGCGGTGATATCGTGGTGCCCAACTACAACGCGCCGAGTACTGACCAGTTGCAGAAAACCCCGACTGCATCAGCGGTGAATACCACGGTGGTAGGACTTATCGTTGGAATACGTGCCAGCGTTGGCACGTGGGCTACAGGCATGGGTGTGCTCGGCCGCGAGGTGCTCAATCTCGATACCGCCGAGCCACGCAACGTCAATGCGTATCTGGTTGGCCCTCTAGAACCCGGTGGCTTCGGCGTTGATATGGGCTGGACGGCTACCTATCGCAATCTCCGTACGGCCGTCACACTCCTCAATGCAGTCGAGGCTGTACCTGACTATACACCGGCCCAAAAGGCCGCAGTCCGTGGCTTCGTGAAGACCGTTATGGCGCAGGATTACGTGAATCAGCTTCGGGTACGCGACACGTTTGGCATCGTGCTGGATGTGAATCCTGATCCAACTGTCCTGGGCGATTTTGTCTCGCGTGAAGAAGGGTATGCACGTGCCGAAAAACTATTCGACGAAGCAAAGGCCGATCTTCTTGCAGGCGGGGCGGCTTTCCCGTTTCAGATGACGACCGGTTTTGCCGGCTTCAACACACCGGCGACGTTCGTAAAGGCAAATCGTGCACTCAAGGCCCGGATGGAGGTATACAGAGAGAGATGGCAGGACGCTCTTACTGCACTCAATGAATCTTTCATCAGTACCGCCGCCACCACACCTGCCGCGCTGGCCAATGGTGTGTACCACGTTTATTCGACGGCCTCCGGCGATGCAGTGAACCCTCTCTACGACGCTGGCCCACGCTGGCTTGCTGTCGAGCCCAGCTTTCTCACCGATGCACAACTGCAGTCCAACGGGCAGGTGGACCGCCGGGCATCGGGCAAGGCACAGATTATGGCAGCGGCACTGACCACGCAGGGGGTCAGTTCCAACGTGCGCGTCACGTTGTATGCCAGCAATGTTGCACCGGTGCCGTGGATAAAAAACGAGGAACTGATCCTCCTTCGTGCCGAAGCGTACAACGGACTCGGCAACAAGTCGGCCGCTGTTGCTGACCTCAATTTCATCCGTGTGAATTCCGGCGGACTGTCTCCTCTCCCGTCAGACTATGCGGGTGATCTGGTTGACGAGATTCTCTATAACCGTCGTTACTCACTCTTCTATGAGTACGGACACAGGTGGGTGGACAGCCGTCGTTATGGCCGGCTGGCCAGCCTTCCCAAAGCGTTGCCATCGCACAAGATCTTCCCCATGGAACCGATTCCGATCGATGAATGCAGTCAGCGGAATCCACAGCCCAAGGGGTGCGTGAACGTGCCAGGGTTCTAGTTTCAACTCCGGACGCCTACGGGATCATCTTCCACGGCAGATCGTGGCGGGTGATCCCGCATCGGGGCCATTGACTTGAGAGGAGGTGCAGCATGGAGAGAAGGAAATTCGTCATCTCATCGGCGCTGGGATCGATAGCCGCGGGTCTTGGCCAGATCCCGGTCGTTCCCTCCGCGCATGCCCTGACCCCCGGCTCCGACGGAGAAGCAACACATGATACAGTCAGTCCGGAGTTGGCCACGCGCAAGATTCTCATTGCAGGAGGCGGATTCAATACTGCCTTCATCCGCTACATGGCCGAACTGACGGGTAAGCCACGTCCGAGACTTTGCTATCTTCCTACTGCTTCTGCAGATCGGCCCGATGGCAGCATCACGTGGTTTCGGAACTGTGCACCACTCAATGTCGTCCCATTCGTACAGGAGAGTTTCATTGCCAGTTCAAGACAGAGTCAGGGATGGGACGAGGTGCTGCTGTCTATGGATGGAATCGTAGCCTCAGGGGGCAATACGCTCAACCAGCAGGCCATATGGCGGGCGCAGGGAATTGACGAGGTGCTGCGCGAGGCCTGGGACAGGGGAATAGTTCTGGGTGGCGCCAGCGCAGGATCACTCTGCTGGTTTGAGGAGGGAACCACCGACTCCCGGCCCAAGGTCCTGACCACGGTGAAGTGTCTCGGTTTTCTCAAGGGGAGTCACTCGCCACACTACGATGCCGAGGCAGATAGACGACCCACGTACCATCGCCTGATCGGATCAGGCGAGATGCTGCCTGGTTACGCCTGTGACAATGACGCCGGTATCTATTTCGAGGACAACGAAGTGCGCCGCGTAGTGGCTACGCGTTCGGCAGCCCGTGTCTACCACGTGAGTCTGTCGGCTGGTCAGGTAGTGGAGCGTGCGATGGAGCCGGAAATGATCGCGTGAAGCGGTGTACTCCCCTGGCTAACCTCTCGGGTTTCACAATCGCCGACGCACATTTTTCGCACTGCGCACCGTCAAACGCAAGCGCCTCGCCCAACGCTTCTTCAATGTCGGGTCTGGGATCTTAGCGCACTCTGTTGCGTGGCCTGAACAAGTGGGTTCATCCAAAGCTTCCCGCATAGTGTCTGGATATGCGGGGGGGGGTGGTCTTGTTCGTGAACTTCTTCAGTGCCGACCATGCCTCCTCACTACCCCATCCAGGATCGCGGACGCTACCGCTGATGCCGGATACGTCCCAGATGCAGATGCCGGCTCCCTCCGCCGATACCTCTTCGAGATGGGCCAGAAGCGAGCTTCCCATGCCACCGCTACCCCACTCGTAACGTCCGCCGGGCAGCCCCAGAAGAATCTGCACTGGCTGGAAGCCGTGGGTCGTTCCCCAGCTCACCTGCCAGCTGAATCTGAAAATTGCCGCGCCGCCCATGCATTGACGCGATTGGCCTTCCGGAGTGAATGACTCCGTGCTGCCCTCGTACAGATCGCCGTAACCTATGGAGTGGATCGCATCCACACGCCCCTTCCAGTCGTCCCACCAGCCCATGTGAGGCGCATTGAAACATGGGCTGTGGAAGGAGTCTACTGTGAGTAGCTTGCGCCGGTGTTTGAGTGCTGCCGACAGCGCATCCACGAACAATGCGAGCGATTCGCGGTCCTGTTCCAGTGATCCATTTCCCTCGAGATCAATGTCGATGCCGTCCAACTGGAGACGGTCCATTTCGACCACGAGATGCCGCACGAAGGTATCTCGATGATTGCTGCATGCATCACGTGCGGTATCTCAGTTCCACTTGGTGCCGTCGTGGTTGTAGATGGTCAGCGATACCTTCACGCCGCGTTCGTGTGCCCACGACCGGAACCACACAACCCCTGCATGAGTAACGTACTTCACACCGCCCTGTCTGGTGGGAACCCAGAACTGGAGGCCCATTCGCGTGAGCCACTGATCCGCGGTAATGTTGCCCGCCTGTGCTCCAATGCTTGCCGGGATCGCTCGAGCTGGTAGGGAGGCACCCAGCTCATGACTTCTGCCTGCTGCTGGATGACAGGACGTGGGATCAGGGCGAGAATCGTAACGAGCCCGGGGAACAGCATATGATAATCCGTGCGGGTTGCGCCATGGACACCGTGTCATACTCCATGGCGGTGAGCTTACTTCAGGTATTCACACCGCGAAAGCAGCCACGTGTGTGGATGAGAGCGCAATATCAATAGTCATTCCACCCGACACGGTTACTTGTGAGTATCGAAGGCTGGTATCGGCGCAACCAGGAGCTGGCGTGGAGTCTCGCGTCAGGTTTCTGCATGGTTGCAGGATGGATCATGGAGTCGCGCGCATCGCGTGCCTCATGGCTTTTCGCATATGTGCTGGCATATGCCCTGGGGTCCATCGATCTCATCTCACACCTGCTCGGTGATCTCCGGAGGAGGCAATGGAAGTTTGATATCGACCTTCTGATGCTGATCGCCGCTCTTGGAGCTGCAATTCTGGGAGCGTGGCATGAGGGGGCGCTGCTGCTTTTCCTCTTCAGTCTAGGGCACGCGCTTCAGCATTATGCACTCGGGCGCGCACGCCGTGCCATAGAGTCGCTGCGTGAGCTGGCGCCAACGAGAGCTGTGGTGTTGCGTGAAGTGGATGGGTTGTTGACGGAAGAGGTGGTGGATATCGAACGTGTCATGCCGGGCGATGTGGTGGTCGTAAGGCCGGCAGAACGCATCGCCGTGGATGGTGGGATCATTGAGGGCCGCTCGGGCGTAAACCAGGCTGCGGTAACTGGCGAGAGTATTCCCGTTGACAAGGAGGTTGGCGACAACGTCTATGCCGGCACGGTGAACGGCGACGGCACTCTCAAGGTGCGCGTGATGGCTGCCGTGGGTGATCGCACGCTTGATCGCGTAGTGCGCCTTGTCGCCGAGTCGCGGAATCAGCAGGCACCCTCGCAAGAACTGACCAGACGATTCGAGCGTGTCTTTGTTCCGCTAGTCCTCGTCTTTGATGTGTTGCTGGCCGTCATACCGCCGCTGGCAGGGATCTGGACGTGGAGCGAAGCTTGCTATCGTGCCATGGCACTGCTTGTTGCGGCATCACCGTGTGCCCTTGCACTCGGTACTCCGGCTGCCGTTCTGAGCGGCATAGCTCAGGGCGCACGACGTGGTGTACTGATCAAGGGAGGCGCATATCTCGAACGGCTGGCTGCTCTCCGTATTCTGGCGCTCGACAAGACCGGAACAATAACGACGGGTGAACCCGAGGTCACCGATCTTGTCCCGGCTTTACAGGTGAGCGAGGTGGAATTGCTGACCACAGCCGCGGCTGTGGAGATCAGGTCACAACATCCGCTTGCCAGGGCGATCGTGCGCGAGACGGCGCGTCGTGATATTCAGGTCAAACCAGCGGACAAGGTGCAAGCCGTTAATGGCATGGGCGTCACCGGTGTGATTGATTCTCACACGGTGGCGCTGGGTCGTGCTGCGATGTTCGATCGCGCTGGAGTGGATATTCCGGCGGACATGCGTGGGGCAGTGTTGCGTCTGGAAGCTGATGGGAGATCCACAATTCTGGTGCGGCGGTCGGATCAGGCTGGTGAGTGTGGTTCGTGGCTCGGTGCGATCGGGCTTGCCGATCAGCTTCGACCACATGTCAGTGACATCATCAAGCAACTGCGCAAGGGCGGGATCAACCGGCTGGTAATGCTTACCGGTGACAACGAGGGAGTGGCACGTGCCGTAGGTGGTACAATCGGCTTCGATGAAATCCGTTCCGCACTGCTTCCCGAAGGTAAGGTGCAGGCTATCCGCGAACTGATGAAGGTCGGGCCGGTTGGCATGGTGGGTGACGGCGTGAACGATGCTCCTGCGCTGGCCGCAGCCACCGTAGGTATTGCCATGGGCGGCGCTGGTACGGCGGCAGCTCTTGAAACCGCTGACGTGGCGCTGATGGCCGACGACCTCGGACGTCTGCCATTTGCCATTGGCCTGAGCCATGCCACCCGTGCAGTCATACGGCAGAACATCGCGATTGCGCTGGTGGTGATCATCATTTTGGTGTTCGGAACAGTATCCGGCATCAGCAGCATCGGCCTGACCGTCGTCGTTCATGAGGGGAGCACGCTCATGGTTGTGGCAAATGCTTTGCGGCTACTGGCATTCGAACAGGGTTCTGCCACAGTCACTCACTTCGGCGCCCGCCAGCTCTGATGACTCAGTGCTGGATGGTGCGGGAAAGATCCCATGAAAATGATGTGTAGATGTGCCGTCGGTTGAATCCTGCCCACTGGAGAGGCTGCATGTCATAGACATTGTTCACGCCCACTACAAGCTCCGGACTGCCAGCGATACTGCCGATGCGTCGTGCGATCCTCAAGTCGACGCGGGGATAAGCATCACGCCAACTGGTGATCAGACCGGTGGTATCGTCACGCTCCATGGGTGTGCGACCAGTGTAGATGCCGGTGATGCCGATACGCAGGTCGAAGAGGACCGGTGGGCTGAACGCAATGCGTGCTGACAGGGAGGGTCTCCCGAGCAGTGCCCGTCCGGTAGCATCATCACGGGTGGACAGCGTGGATATGCCGGCATCCGCGCGAAAACCGGCCAGAGAGAGTCCATGCTCAAGCTCCAGGCCCTGCGTGACACCATTATCGATGTTGCCATACTCCCAAACTTCTGGTTCGTTTGGGAGACTGATCGGTCGCGCCTCGATGAAGCCGGTAAGGTTGTTGTAAAATGCCTGAATGCGCAGATAGCTGCGACTTGAAGCCCATTCCGCGCCCCCCATGACGTTGCGCGATGATTCCGGACGGAGGGCCGGGTTGCCGCGTACGGCATAGCCCGCGCTGGAGTTGACAAAGCTTATGTAGCGTTCCTTGAAGTCCGGGGCTCGGAAGCCGCTGCCGAGGGATGCTCGCAAGGTCAGATGCTCACCAATGCGATAGCGGCCCGCAATGTGGGGAGTCAGGTGGGCGCCCCACTCGGAACTTGTCGTGAGCCGCAGCCCGGGCACTACCGACAACTCCGGTGTGAGTGCTGCTTCGGCCTGCACATATGGTTCGATCGTGGTGATCGTACGCAAACCTCCCTCCACTCGCTCCGTTTCGGCGGCGTCCTGGCGTACCTGGGTTCCTGCGTCGACCATGAGTGCGTCGCTCAGGTGCCCATTATACAGTGCATCGAGCTGAAGCACGCGCTGCGTTTGGCGCGAGCCGGGATCGCCGACAATGGGACGGCTCTCTGTACTGTAGCGCTGCAGGTGATCATACCACGAGCCGGAAATGGTTGCGCTCACGCGGTTCCGGCTGGCGATGTCGGTGCCCAGCACAGCGTGGAGTCGTCCGCTCCACTGTCGGTTGTCACCGAAGTTGTAGAGCGAGGCAGATAGCCATCGTTGGCGTTCGTCGAGCCCGAGCATACTGCCTTCAATTGCACTGTTGCGACCCGCTTTCCAGCGCAGCCTGGCCGAGACATCGCTCCGTGCGGTCAGTGCTCCTCCGGTTTCCGACATACCGGGTGTCATCTCCATCTGTCGGCGCGATACATCAATCGCAGAGCCAAGCGATGCGTTTGAGAGCGTGAAGCTGGCCGAGCCATCAGTGCGACGCTGGGTTCCAAGCGTACCGCGCATGCCCATTGCGTAGAAGGTACCGTCGGTTGTGGGTGCATTGCGGCTGATGATGTTTACCACACCGCCCATGGCTTCGGTACCGTAGAGCGTGGACTGTGGGCCACGTACCACTTCCACGCGTTCTATCATGCCTACCGGAAACCGGGAGATATCGAAAATTCCATTGATTCGACCGGCGACAGGCTGTCCGTCGAGCAGCACCAGCACGCGCTCGGATCCGATGCCCTGCAGCATGACGCCCGTACCGGCAGGTAGGCCGCCCTGCAGTTGGATACCTGTCTGATCGAGCAGAACTGCCGCGACGTCGGTGGCGCCGGTACGCTCAATATCGGATCGCCCAATCAATTCGACGGTGGCAACAGCGTCCTTGAGGCGCTGCTCGCGACGGGCTGCAGTAACAACCATCTGCTCCAGAGAGAGCGGAGTCGCATCGAGCGTGATCGTGCGCTCGATGAACTGGCTTTCGCCAATTTCGAAAGTATGGGTGGTGGCAGCGTAGCCCATTATACGTGTCCGCACCAGATATCGGCCCGATCTGATGTTGTCTGCGCGCCAGTATCCGCTGATGTCGGTTCGCAGAAGCAGGGAGTCCGGACCGCTGATGCTCACCTCAACACCCGCGATCGCGTGTCGACTGGAAGCATCAATCACGCGCCCGGCAATTCCGCCATTCCCCGTCGTGGCTGCAGCGGCCACGGCAGGGGAGGACATGGCCGCCATCCACGCGATGGCAACGAGCGCCCGCAAGAGGCGTAGCCGCATGTTCAGCCTTCGAGGAGCGCGTATCGGAATGTAATATGCCGTGATATTCCGGTGGCGCTGTAATAGTTGATTATCTGCAGCTTGTAGGTTCTGGTCCCGCGACGGATGAGGTAGATGTCGAACGTCGGTGAGATAGTGCTCTGACCATCCAGATTGTACTTGTAGAAACGCGAAGCCGCGAATACGCCAGCGTAGACATCGGTTCGATACGCATTGGCATTGGTGCTTGCTGGTGTTGCCGCCTCGAATGTCTCGCCCGGAATGGATGTCGCAGCGGCCTTGCCTGTACCGCTTGCGCCGCCATTAACACGAACCGCATATCCGTCGAACTCGAGTTCCCAGCTGCTGCTGGCACTGGCTGTCACCAGGCCCGAGTTCAGGTCGAGATACCTGGTACCGCCTGTGGCATCAATGACCACGCTTCGTGCGGGGCCGAACGCCGCATCGCCATTGCCGGCCAAGGCATACTCGATTGTTACACGGCCAGGCGATGCAGTCGATTGTGACGCAATGCTTATGGCATGTACCTTGGCAAACCCGGTGCTGTCTGAATAGCGGACAAAGTAAACGGAATCGGCATTGACTGCCGCATTCGCGCCGTTCCCATTGTAGAACCCACCGATGGCGGGTGTGAGTCTGTCACTTACGAAGGCAGCTTCGGCAGGAGTACCGCGGATGGAATCGAAGGGTGGCTTCATGCCTGATGGCGTCATTGCCAACCATTCGGCGTTGGTAGGCTTCTTCAGCGAGTTCTGGCAGATACAACTGCCCAGCACTCCCCCGGGCCCCGCCTGGCCACCATTCAACATCACATTCGTGGCGTTGAAGGCAATGTCCCATGCACCGGATTCCCGCGCCGATGGGCCAACGTTCACAATGGCACTGTCCGCGAGATTGAAGTACACCCAGCCTGCGGAGGCATCAACGGAAAAAGTACCTGCGATTGCGGGCGGTGGCGCCGTGACATCACTGGTGGAACACGCAGCCACGATGACCGCAGTTGCCATCGTAAGTATTGCTCCACCATATATGCGAACTGACCGACGCCCGATGTGCGAACCGGAGATGAATTTCAGGAACATCATTGCTTGAGTACGTGTTTGTGCAGGAAGACTCGCGAGTCGCGAAAGCTGAGAGACAGCATCCTGCCACAACACCCTGTAATTCTACCTGCGCAACCTGTAATTGTACGTGCGTACCCAGCAGCCCTACGTCAGTGATGGGGAGCTCTCCCCGGCAGGTGAGCTGGGTGTGCCATCCTACTCAGTCATGGCTGGCCGCGGCTCTCAGATAGCGCTCAGCAAGTTGTTCCAGCCTGTCATCTCCGTCATTCCTGGCCTTCTCCAGCAGTTGTCTAACATGCGAAGCCAGGCGTGACTCACCCCACTTGCATCCCGTGGCTTCTTCCGCACCTATTGTGTCACCTGCGCGGGCACCATCGAGAAGTGCGCGCGCTGCTGCCATGTCATACTCTGCGGAATCGGGGCTCGGCAGCTCGTAGTCGGGAAACCGTTCGGGAGGACCAGCATCCTCGTTCATGAATGCGCGCGACATATCTGGACCGGGCTGCATGTTAAGGTGTTGACAGCATGCGATGTCCGATCATGTAGCATCCAGCTCCCCTTCATCGTATCCAAGACTGTTTCACCGCACAACATAGAGCCAAATGGCACTCGTAACACCGATGACGGATACAGAATGCCTGATCCACAACTGTGGGATACGTCTGGCAAATTCCGACATCAGGTAGCCGCCAGCGCTCGATCCCACAGCCATTACGACGGCAACCGGCCAGTCCACGAGCCGCATCAGCGCAAAGGCGATGGCGGCAACACCGTTGAAACAGATCCCATTGAAGTTCTTCAGTCCGTTCATCTGATGGATATTCGTCAGCCCCATCAGTCCGAATACTGCCAGCATTACTATGCCGGCACCGGCACCGAAGTAACCGCCGTAGATTCCCACCAGGAATTGTGTGATGAGCATGCCAGCAGTCGGATCGATCGGTCTGGCAGCCACCGGATCGGCAAGAGCGTGTGTACGCATCCACCGGAAGACGGGTGCCTGGATCGCGAACAGTATGGTGGCGCCAAGGACCAGCCAAGGAACAAGTTCACGGAAGCGCTCCTCGCTGGTAGTCACAAGCAACCAGGCACCGAGGGCGCCGCCAAGAACGCTCGGAATGGCCAATGTGAGCGCCCATCGTTGGGTACCCACGAGCTCGCGTCTGTAGCCAAGCATGCTGGCGAACGAGCCGGGCCAGAGTGCCACCGTACTGGTGGCGTTGGCGGAGACTGCAGGCACTCCGAGTGCGAGCAGCGCCGGAAAAGTGAGTAGTGTGCCACCGCCGGCTATCGAGTTTACGGCTCCACTCAGTGCTGATACTGCACCAATAGCACCAAGCTGCAATGTTCCGACTGTCCCCATACTGCAACCGGTTCAGCCGTTTCGCGCAGCAAGGGCAAGGCACACCCAGCCCGCTATGAAGCAGACGCCGCCGATCGGCGTGATGATTGCAAAGGCACGGACACCGGTCCCTGTGTAGGCGTAGAGCGAACCGGAGAAGACGATCGTGCCGGCCACGAAAAGCAAACCGCTTGCATTTGTCAGTGTACCCGGCCAACGGCTTGCAGCCAGCCCCACCAGCAGGAGGGCGAGAGCATGGTACATCTGATACCGGGCGCCAGTCTCGAAGACCTCGAGCATACGAGGCTCAAGCCGTTCACGCAGCCCGTGGGATGCGAACGCACCTGCTGCTACACTGAGGGCGCCCGATAGCGCCCCGACTGTAAGAAAGAGTCTGTCCATGCCGACAATCTAGGGACTTGCGACGTGCGCAGTCACTTGGGGCCGATCCTGTACTCCTTTGGCGGGGTCGCACCAAGAAGGTGTTGGACGAAGTAGTCCCACCGGCGACGCATCATGTAGTCCGATGCCGCGCCGAATCCGTGCCCGGCGTTGGGAATCATGATCAGGTCGAAATCCTTGCCCGCCTTGATCAGCGCATCGACTACGAGAAACGTGTTGTCGGGT
>CAYSKN010000074.1:6978-12357 GCA_964431565.1 uncultured Gemmatimonas sp. | reverse complement strand
TCGGCACTGCGGGTGGCACCCAGACCACTGGTCCAGACCATAGGGAGGATTGCCGGGTGGCAAAGCTCAAGATCCGCCGCAACCCGACGCGGCGGTATGAAGCGGTATACATCTTCGACAGCACGCTCGAGGACGCCGCGATCGCGGAAAGGCTGGCGAAACTGCAGTCGCTGCTCGACCTTGCTGAACCTGCAGAGGTTGAGAACTGGGGACGGCGGCAACTGGCCTACAAGATTGGCCGTCACGAGTCCGGCTACTATGTCATCAGCCGGTTCATCACGGTGCCTTCCGCACTGCCCGAGTTCGAGCGCGCGATCAAGCTCGACGAGGGAGTGATCCGTTACCTGGTGACGCTTTACGAGCACGAGCTCGGGTCAGCTGCGCTCAGCGATGAGGATATGCTCTCGCGTCGGCGCGCGGGTGACGATGACGATGACGAGGACGAGGACTAAACGATGCGCCGTCAGAAGAAGGCATGCCCGATCACCGAAGCGGGCATTCGTTACGTGGACTACAAGGATGACCGTCTGCTTGCACGTTTCATCACGGACTACGGCAAGATTCTTCCCAGCCGCCTGAGTGGTGTCGATGCCCGGCATCAGCGCCAGTTGTCGAAGGCCGTGAAGAAGGCGCGCTATCTCGCGCTGCTTCCGTACGTGAAGGGACAGGCGGACTGAACATGGAGGGAGCGGTCGCTCCGGACGTCTCTGCGACCGCTCCGCAGGAGCGTGAATGGCTGTGGTTCGTGCTGGGTCTGGTGTTGATGGTGGCAGTAACGGCAGCACCAGCCTGGCCACCAACGCTGGCGCTCCTGGCCGGTGCGGTGCGGTTACTCATCCCCGTAGAACAATTTGCCCTGCTCGTTCTGGTGGTGATCGCCGTTTGTGCCACCATGGGCTGGTGGTCGGGCGGTCACTTGTTTCAGGCGCTGCTCTGGGTAGGCGCGGCTGCATACGTGTTGTGGCGGGTTCCGTTGCCGCTGTCCGACTACGGGGCATTCCTGCGTGGCTGGTCGGTGGCCTTGGGAGGTGCCTTCGGGCTGGTATCACTGGCCTCGCCATCACGCTCACTGCTCGCACGCGCGCTGGCCTCGGTTGCACTTGCCGCAGTGGTCACGATAGCGGGTTTTTCGGCGCGTGCAGTGGGGTCTGCCGGTCCGTTCGACGCACCAGCACAGATGTTCTCCGTGGAGTACCAGCAGCGTCTGGGTGAGTCGCTGGACGCGTGGCGCATCAGGACTTCTTCAGAGACCTGGCAGAAATTTTCACAGCGTTTTCCCGGAGCTGTGGAGCGCACTGCGCAGATGGAGGCAATGCTGGTGGCACTCGGCGAGCCGGTTCCGGCACCAGCTGCTGTGCGAGGAACGCGACCGGGCCCTCTTGTAGCAGTGGTACCTGCCCTGCTGGCGCTTGAGTCATTACTGGCTCTGGCTCTCGGCTGGGCAACCTATCATCGTCTTGCTCGCGCGCGGATCGGACCCCCCATCGGTGCGCTGCGCGACTTGCGGTTCAACGATCAGTGGGTGTGGGGACTGGTGGTGGGAGCCACGATACTGCTCCTGCCCACGCTGGCGGAGTGGCGTCTGGCCGGCCTCAATCTGATCGCCTTCTTCGGGGCGCTCTACGCGCTCAGGGGTGCAGGGGTTCTCACGTGGTGGATCCCCGACCGGGGAGCTCTGTGGGCGCTTCTTGTGCTGTTACTGCTGGTTGCCGTTCTGGGGCCGGTGTGGGTTCTTGCCGGTGTGCTCGTGGTCACGTTCACGCTGGGGCTTGGAGATACATGGCGGGATTTCCGCTCTGGTGCACCATCGGGCCGGCCGCGGTCATCCTGAGCCTGGTGTGCTTACATTCAATCTGGTCTTCCACCTCAAAGGTTAGACACGGAGTACCCATGGAAGTCATTCTTCGCAACGCGGTCGATAACCTCGGACGTCCTGGTGACGTGGTCTCCGTGGCGGCTGGCTACGCCCGCAATTACCTCATCCCGAGGGGCATCGCCTACGAAGCCACCGCCGGCAATCTCAAACGCATTGCCCAGGAAAAGTCCCGCCTCGAGGCGCAGGAGAACGAGCGAACGGCAGCCGCTCAGGCGATTGCGGATAAGCTCGCCGATGTCTCTGTAACCTTTGCAGCCCGGGTAGGAGACGAAGGAAAGCTCTTCGGATCGGTCACTGCATCCGATATCGCGCAGCAGCTCGAGGCACAGGGATACAGGGTGGAGAAGCGGCAGATCGACCTTGGCGAACCGATCAAGGCACTGGGAGTATATCGGGTAGGAATCCGGCTCCATGCGGGTGTGCGCCCCGAAATCAAGGTCTGGGTAATCAAGCAGTAGTTGTGCCAGCATCCTGGGATACGAGGGGAGTCCGGTGCCCGGACTCCCCTTTTCCGTCACAGATGGCTCCGGCCCCTGTCCGATCGCTGAACAATGGTCCAACCTTCATGAGGTGTATGGGTGGTGTATCCACCATGCCCACACGCGTCCTTCTCAACAGAGTACATGGCTGAACGCACTCCAAGTCCCGGGGAACCTGTCGCCCGCCGCGCCGCCTCACTTGCCGCCGACCTCAAAGCCACCGACATCGTGGTTCTCGATCTCCGGGCCGTGACGGACATGACTGACTTCTTTGTTATCGCCTCGGGTACCTCCGATACCCATGTCCGCGCGATCGCCGAGCATGTGCAGACAGGGTTGAAGCAGTCTGGGGTGTCTACCACGATGACCGAAGGACTCACCCAAGGTCGTTGGGCTGTGCTCGACTACGCCGATTGCGTGGTGCATGTCTTTCATCCGACGTTGCGGCAGTACTATCAGCTCGAACGCCTATGGGGTGATGCAACGCCGGTTCCATTGAACAACGAAGCATCGCAGGGAGCGCGGTAATCATGATGCTGGCGCAGCGTTGGACCCGGCTGAACATCGGCATTGCCAGGGCGGTCATTACCGCCGGGGTGATGGCAATCGCGGCGTTGCCGCTAGAGGCGCAGGGATATTTCGGGCAGAACCAGGTTCAGTACGACCACCTGCGCTGGCGCGTGATCGAGACTGAGCACTTTCTCGTTCACTTCTATCCCGAAATCGCCGATGTGGCGCCTGATGCAGCGCGCATGGCAGAACGATCCTATGCACGGCTGTCGCAGCTCACCTCGCATCAGTTCAGGGAAAAGAAACCCATACTGATCTTTGGCTCCTCAGGCGATTTTGCACAGAGCAATGTCTTCGGCGATCTGGGCGAGGGAACGGGCGGTGTTACTGATCCGCTGCGTCAGCGCATGGCGCAATTCTTTTCCGGCGACTGGCAGAGCTTCGAGCATGTGCTCACGCACGAAATGGTGCACGTGTTCACTTTCGACATCTTCTCGCGCGGACGCGCTGGCGTAGGGCTGCAGAATCTTGCAATGGTGAACCCGCCTCTCTGGTTCATGGAGGGGCTGGCCGAATACCTGTCGATCGGTCCGCATCATCCGTGGACGGATGCGTGGGTGCGTGACGCGGTGGTGAACAACGCGCTCCCGAGCATTGCGCAGATGACCGAGCGGCCGGACAAGTATTTTCCCTATCGCTACGGCCTCTCTTTGTGGCAGTACGTGGGTGCCAGGTTTGGTGACGAGTCGATAGGCGAAATTATGAACTCGGTGCCGAGCCTTGGCCTGGATCGAGCCTTCAGACGCGAGCTGGGATTGTCGCTCGATCAGTTGAGCAGTGAGTGGAAGGAGGCCATGCAGGCGAAATACCTGCCGTCAGTGGCTTCTCTCGACAGGCCGCGGAGCTTTGCAGAGCCTCTGCTCTCGCAGACCCGCACCGGCGGCATCGCAAACATGTTCGTGGCGCCAGCACTCTCCAGTGACGGCAGATACATAACCTACATCGGTTATGGAAGCCTGTTGCGCGGTGAGGTGTTCCCCGAGTTGTACCTGGCGGACGCGCACACCGGAAAGCGTATCACACGGCTCGTCAGGACAACTACCAATCCCGATTTCGAACAGCTGCGTTTCATCTATTCACAGCCCTCCTTCTCGCCTGACGGAAAACTGCTGGCGTTCACGGGACAGCGCAGCGGCCGTGATGTGGTCTACATCATGGATGTTCCCAGGCGGAAGGTCATCAAGCGAATTGATCTGGAGCTCGACCAGGTGCTGAATCCGAGCTTCTCGCCGGACGGCAGAAAGGTGGTGTTCAGCGGCATGCGGCACGGCAGCAGTGATCTGTACGTCGTGTCGCTGGATGAGCCTGGCTATACACAGCTCATGAAGGACCAGTACGGTGACCTCATGCCGCAGTGGTCGCCGGATGGAAAGACGATTGCCTTCATAAGCGACCGGGGGCCGGATTCCGATCTCGAGATCCTGAAGATTGGTCAGTGGAAGGTTGTACTCTATGATCTTGCCACGCAGCAGCTGACACTTATTCCAGGGCAGGGCGGACGCGCAATCAATCCACAGTGGGCGCCTGACGGCCGGTCACTGGCGTACGTTACCGACCGGACAGGCATCGCGAACATCTTCCTCTACGACTTCGACACAAAGGAGCACTACCAGCTCACCAATGTCGTTGGTGCAGTGACCGCTGTTGCAGAACAGTCGCCAGCAATTACCTGGGCACGCGAGGCCGATGTGCTGGCATTCGTATATTACGAAAAGACGGATAACGCGATCTGGAAGATCAGCAATCCGCGAGCTCTCAAGAAGGAACCGTACCGTGAGCCGATGACTGTGGCACAGGGTGCGGTGCCACAGCCTGACACCACGCAGCAGCCAGCGGCGACACGGATCACTACGGATGTCACTTCTCATCTGCCGCGTGCCACCGTGCAGGACACTGCGGCAGCGACCCAGTCATACTACCGGCCGATGACCGGCACCAGCGCCCGCGTATCGCGTGAGCTCCCGACGTCGGCCCTGACGCAAGTCGATGCCAAAGTCAGTGTCGCCGCGCTGTTGGACAGCTTCGACTTCGACCTCCCCGACACCACCAGGTTTCGGGAGTATCGGTACAGGGCGAGGCTCACACCCGAGTATGTAGCGCAACCAAGCATAGGCTATCAGCAGGGTGGCTACGGACAGGGTACCTACGGCGGTACCACCGTGGTATTGAGCGATCTGCTGGGGAACCGCAGACTCGCTCTCTCCGGGTCGATAAACGGCACGCTGAGCGATGCCCAGGTTTATGTAGGCTACACGAGCCTTGGTCAAAGACTCCAGTATGCAACGGGTGTGGTCCAGCAGCCGATCTACCTGCTTTCGGGCCTGCGTCAGGACCCTGCCGAACAGGAGGGGCAGTACTATCAGACGCAGGAGATGGCGCGCCTGGTGGTGAGGCAGGTTTTCCTCGCCGGGCTTTATCCCACCAACCGGTTTACCCGTTTCGAGCTTGGTACAC
>CAYSKN010000074.1:0-6968 GCA_964431565.1 uncultured Gemmatimonas sp. | reverse complement strand
GTTTTCAGAACATTGATGAGCAAGCCATTCCGTTCACCCGTCTGGTCGATTACAACCTGCTCTACGCCACCTACTGGCAGCGTGGTTCGACACACAACGTTGCATCTGCCAACACCGTGTCGCCCTACCTGGCGTGGGTCACAGACAACTCTCTCTTCGGTTATACGGGACCAATCTCGGGCAGGCGTGTGCGTCTGGAGGTCACCCCGACAGTGGGGTCGTGGCGATACACGGAGTATCTGGCCGATGCACGCTCTTATGTCCCGATCCTTTTCAACTACGTAACGCTTGCTGCCCGCTTCACGACAAGCATTGCATCGGGGCGTGACGAGTTGCGTTTCCCCAAGTGGATTGGGCGTCCCGATTTCGTGCGCGGGTACAATCGTGAGGACCTCGGCTATGTGAGTTGCACGGGTCTCCCTTCGGACGACGGATCACAGTGCAATTCACAGGAACTTATCGGCAGCCGGGTGGCATTCGCGAACGCGGAGCTGCGTTTCCCCATCATACGTCGCTACGGATCACGCACTGCCCTGCTGGGCGGGTTCCCGCCTGTGGACGGCCTCTTCTTCTATGATGCCGGGGTAGCCTGGTCCAAGGGACAGAGTCTCGTCCTCTCCACGCCGGCCGACTACGATTTCACGAAGCAGAGATCGGTGCTCAGGAGTTACGGGTTCGGCCTGCGGATGAACCTCTACAATCTCTTCATCCTGCGTTGGGACTGGGCGAAGCCAGTGAGCCGTCCCGGCGCCAAGGGTTTTGGCACCTGGTTCTTTGGAGCAAGCTTCTGAGCTGATGCGTGGTGTGGCTCTGGGCCGGACAATGCAAGCCCTCCCTTGGCCTGCCGCTGCAGGGTACTTTTCGTCGGTGCGCACGTTTCTAGTGTCGGCGCTCGTGTTCCTCGTGTGCGGTGTAGCCGGCGGCTGTGCCGATCGCTCGTCTCGCGCCTCTGGAGCCGGCGCCCCTCTCACGATACCGGGTGGTCCGGATCCCATCGTTCTCAGACTGTCACTGGACGGTGGCATGCTGACTGCCGCCCGCTACCCGGCGCTTGATTCCACCATCTGGCGATCCACGTCACGTGTACCGCCGTTGAGTCGCATCCTCGCCTTTGCTGGCGAAGACGGCTACCTGGCGGCTGTTGACACGGGAGGCAATCCCGTTCGCATAGACCTGCGCCTTGGAACGGTAGCTACCTCACGCAGCGATACGGTGCGTTCACTGTCCTCTGCTGACGGCGGTGCCATTTATGCTCTCACAAGTGGTGGCGTCATTACACGCTACACACCGAGCGGCGGGGACTGGCAGTTTCGTCCACAGCACGCTGTGGACGCTCTCTTTCCACAGCCGGACGGTTCACTGATACTGGTGGGTACAGACAACAATCATGTCAGAGTGCGCCGTGTGCGCCCACCAAACGAGACTGTTTCAGACAGCGTGTCGCTCAAGGTGGGTGATGATCTTGTGGCCACGCGTGTTTCCATCGCTTCCACATCGGGGGCTGTGGGGGATCGTGTGTACTTCGCGGCAGATGAGCGGGTGTTGGTGATACGGGCCAGTGATCTCGGAGTGGTCCTTGATGTGGCAATGGGCGACCCGGTTGCTGCGATCACCGCTACACCAAGCGGCGATCGACTTTTCGTCGCTCTCACGGACGAGCCCGTTCTTCGCATCGTGGATCGCTTCCGGGAAGGAATCAGTGGGCGTATCCGTCTTCCCTCACCTGTGAGCGCCCTGAGAATGGATCCTATGGGCCGCATGCTGCTTGCCCGTGGACCGGGCGATTCAGTGTATGTGGTGAGCCTTGGAAGTGACGAGGTGACTGGTACGGTGCCAAGTAGCTGGCGGGGCGATCTCCCACTGGTGATGGCAGATGGCTCCATCGCCATCACGCGGGGGAAAGATGTTGTACTCGTGCATCCGGGTACTCTCACGGATATGGACACGATCCCGGGTGGGGAGAGGCAGTTCTGGTATGCCGTGCGCTGGAACGGACTGCGTCCGCGTGCGGCCGGGCTGGATCAGCCGGTTGCATTCCGCAACAGTGCCCCTCGCGATTCCGGGATGGCTTCGTTCAACCCGACGGAAGTCATCGCTGCCCGTGGCGACAGCCTGCCAGCGGCTCCATCCGAAAGCGACTCCGTTCAGTCACCCGCAACGGAGTTTACCGTATCGATTGCGGCGCTTCTTGATGAAGGACAGGCGCGGGCGCTTGCAGGACGAATTCGCGTAAACGGGCAGGTGCCGCGCATCACCACCACCGAACGGGACGGAACGACGGTATATCGGGTGGTACTTGGACCATACCCAACACGTGCCGAGGCGGAGCGGATTGGAAAGATGTCGGGCCAGAACTACTGGGTCTTCGAGGGCCCACCATGAATTATTCCGGATTCCGTGAAGGCGAGTGGGAAATGGAGGGCCGTCAGCTTGCGCCCCTGCTGGATCACACATATGCGGTAGTCATTGCGTCGAGCAATCCGACTGCAGCGGTACAGGTCGCGATCACCTCAGCACGGATCCAGGGGCAGCGCAGACGTGTCGCCATAGCTGACCTGCTTGGCGAATCACCCGCGCTGGAAGCATTGATTACTGGTGACGATCCACATGGAATCGCTGACAGTTTCCTGTATGGGGTGTCGCTCAACAGAATCGCGAGGCTGATGCGTGACACCGACCATGTGTTCATTCTGCCCAGTGGGACGGAGCCGGTGGACCATGGCGCCGTGTATGCAAGTGATCGCTGGCGTCGGCTTGCTGCAGGGTTTCATCAGGTAGGCGCTCTTCTCCTGGTGGTGGCCCGCCCTGCAGCCGACGGATTTGCCGAGCTGTGCGGAAACATCGGCGTGCTCATGCCTGTTGGCGACCGAGCCTTTCCGTATCCACAGGGTATCCCGCTCATCGTGCAATCGTCAGCGACTGCCGCTCCGACTGCCGCTCCGACTGCTGCACCGGGCAAGGGTCAGGAGGTGAGCGAACCCGAAGCTGGGCAAACGTCGGGCGAAGTCAGGCGTCGCGCACGTGAAGCGGCTCAGGTTGACCGGCACAGCCGACGCAATCGTCTGCTCGTACTGGTCCTTCTGCTTGGAGCGGTAGGCATCGGTATCGGAGCAATGTGGCCGCAGATCCTCGACCGCCTGCCTGCTCAGATGCTTCAACTCATAGGTCGCGAGCCGCCTCCTGACAGTGCCTTCACTGTTGTCCCATCTACCCGGATGGACCGTGAAGCACTGCCCGACACCGCGCTACAGAGTACCCCATCATCCGCGGCTGCAAGAGTGTCTGCTGGACCTCCTCCGCAGGTGGACAACGCAGCAGACAGTACGGTCGCCGCGCGCTATGCGATCTATTTTGTTACCGCCAACACGCGAGGGGCCGCAATGCCGGATGCCCGGATCCGCACACTGGAAGCCGTGGCGCTGTCCCCGGTCATTGAGAGTGGTGAACAATGGTTTCGTGTAACGGTCGGAGCCACAGCTTCCAGGCCTGAGGCGGAAGCCCTGCTCCGGGATCTGCGTGCCAGGAAGCTCATTACGGCAGGCAGCATCATATCCGTGCCCTATGCACTCCGGCTGGAGACTCGCCTGACTCCCGCGCTGGTTCCGGCGCGAATTGCCTCGCTAGGCACCCGTGGCATAATCGCCTATGGTCTCCGGCAGGCTGATGGCACGGTCTCCGTCTATACAGGCGCCTTCGGGTCGCCCGCAGATGCTGCTGTCCTTGCTGATTCCCTGCGCGCGGTCGGGATGGCACCCGTGCTCGCTTTTCGAACCGGGAGAGGGTTCTAGTGCGTCTGACGAAGCTCGAAGTACATGGATTCAAGGCTTTTGCCGACCATCTTGAGTTTGTGTTCGAACGAGGCGTGACGGCGATCGTTGGTCCGAACGGTTCGGGGAAGTCAAACGTCTCCGATGCGGTACGTTGGGTACTCGGCGAGCAGCGTGCGCGTGCCATGCGCGGTGCGAAGATGGAAGACGTCATTTTCCATGGCTCATCGGCCCGTCGGCAGATCAACATGGCCGAGGTGTCGCTTCACTTCGACAACACCGAAGGCGAACTCCCGGTTCCCTTCAAGGAAGTCGTCATTACAAGGCGTCTCCTGCGCTCGGGAGAGAGCGACTATCTCCTCAACCGTGCGCCGTGTCGTTTGCGTGACATACAGGATCTCGTGCGTGGTACAGGGCTGGGCGCCGACTCCGGAGTGGTCATTGAGAGCAGGATGATCGATGCTCTGCTTTCCGACCGGCCCGATGAACGTCGCGAGCTGTTCGAGGAAGCAGCAGGTGTTGGTCTCTATCGCGATCGGCGGCGCAGTGCCGAGCGCAGACTCGACGAAACAACGATCGATCTAGCGCGTCTAGACGACCTTATTGCTGAAGTTCAGAGTCAGGTGCGTTCACTTGCCCGGCAGCGGCGGAGAGCCGAGCGTCATGCTGAACTCACGGTTCGTCGTTATCAGGTCGAGATCTCGCTCGCCACACGGGACATGTCCTCCTGGCAGAAGGAGCTGGACAGTCTGGGTGAACGTCTTGAGACATTGCGGGCTGGCTTGCCGGCTGGCGAAGCGGCAATTATGACCGCGGAACTTGACCGGGAGGCGGCTCATGCGGCGCGATCTGCAGCCGAGGCGGGACGCATTGAGCTGGCCAGACTTGCGGCAGCCCAGCGGGACAAGACGCAGGTTCACGAACGCGAGCTGGCCGTGGCTGAGGAACGCCAACGCAGCACGACTTTACGCATGCAACGCGCAGAGCAAGAGCGAAAAGAGAACGAGGCCTTCGGGCGCCGTCTGCGCGAAGATCGCGAACAGGCGACAGCTCATCGTGCCGAGCTTGAGCGGGAACTGCGCGATTCCGGTGTCATGCTTGAGGAGCGTCTTGCCACAGAGGATCTTGCGCGCGGGAATGTGCAGCACGCACGTGCGGCACTGGAGCAACTCGAGAGGGAGCTGCGCGAGCATCGTGATCAGGCGCGCAGACTGGAATTCGACCGCGAAAGCACTGTTCGCGAGCAGACAGAGACCGCTCAGCGACGCCAGGCACTCGAGGTGGAGCAGGAGACGCTCTCCGACACTCTCGCTTCCATCGAACGGGAGTTGATTGCCGCGCGTGAGCAAGTGAGCATCCTGCAATTGGCTGCCGACGAAGCAGCGCAGGTATTTGCAGGTGCGCGCCTGGTAACTTCGAAGGCACGTACAACAGATGCGGAGTCACGCAGTGCACTTGCCGGCGCTATCGAAGCGCGTACGGAACTCGAGGGCCGCATGAATGCGCTGGCGGCGCTCGAGCGTGAACGCGTCGGGTTGGCGCCATCGAGTGCGCGTCTGCTCAGGGAGCGTGATCGATTCGGCGAGGGCGCAGTACTGGGTCCGCTCACCGACTTCGTATCTGCAGACGGGGACGCCGCACGGCTGGTTGAGCGATACCTTGGAGCGACGATGCACGCCATCGTCGTGCGTGACAGCGACGCTGCCGCTTCGGTTCGGCACTGGCACGCTGAAACACAGCCTGGGCCGATTCTGCTCCTCCCGCTCGATGTCATAGCTGAGGCTGGTGTCCATGAGGGGGCGCTGGGCAGCGCTGTTCAGGCAAGCGGCGTAACGTCTCGCTGGGTGTATACGCTGCTCGGCAAGGTTCGCTCAGTGGATGGCGGCGAAGCCTTTGTAGACGAACACGGAGCTGTGTTTCTGCCCGGATCTACAACCGGGCCTGGACCCCTTCAGCGACGTGCAGAGATCAACAGGCTCGCCTTTGATCTGGCTGCGGCAGATGTACTTCGCGATGCTGCCATCACCAACGCCGAGAGTGCGCGTGTTGCTCTCTTGGAGGCGGAGCGCCTTCAGCATGACGCCTCGGAGAAGCATGGCCGGGCGATTCAGGATGTCCGGCACGCGAGCGAGTTGCTGCAGGAAGTGGGGCGACGGCATGAACGTACCGAGCGTGAACTGACACAGGGTAACGCACTTGCTGCAAACCTCATGGCACGACTCGGAGAGCTTGAGGAGCGCATGCATGCGCTCGGAAAGCAGGCCGATGCACTGCACGCGCGTGCGGGTGAGGCCGACAACGATCAGGACCAGGCGAGGGAAGCACTGGCCGCGGCTGAGCGCGAACAGGAGCAGGCACGTGAGGCGCGCTCAGGATGTCAGGTATCCCAGGCCCAGGCGCAGGCGAGACTGTCCGTAGCCATTGACCGGGAGAAGCGCCTTTCCGAGGAAGACAGCACGGCTGCCGTAAGGCGTGAGTCGCTGGCGACGGAGTTGTCGACGCTGTCGGAAGCCGACCAGGAACTTGTGGCGCGGCTTGCCATATGGCGTTTCGAACTTGATGCCGAACGTAAATTACTGGCCGATGCTGACGGTCGGCTGGAGGAGGCCGAACGGAGTGTTGCCGCGGCAAACAGCGTGCTCGACGCATGCGAAGCAGCGCTCGATGGAGCCCGTCGTTGTGCGAATGCACTCGGTGAGGAGCTGCACGGCGCAGAGCTGCGGCACACCGAACTGTCGGGACACCGCGAAGCGATCCGTCAGCGACTGGAGACCGAGTGGCGGCGCCCGCTCGAGGAGCTCCTTGATGGATTTGAGGGGCTGGATCTGCCAGCCGAAGAGCTGCGCACGGAAGCGGCACAGCTCCGCGAATCACTCGCTGCTCTTGGCCCTGTGAACCCGTTGGCTATCGAGGAGCACGATGAAGAACAGCGTCGTCTGGACTTCCTCACGTCGCAGCGCAACGATCTCGTGGCAGCCAAGCAATCACTCCACCAGGCAATCCGTGAAATTGACCATACGGCGCGCGAGCTCTTTCTTGCCACCTTTGCCCAGGTACGTGAGAACTTCCGCCAGATATTCCTGCGCATGTTCGATGGTGGCGAGTGCGATCTCCGTCTTGAGAATCCCGACCAACCGCTTGACTGTGACATCGAGATTCATGCCTCGCCACGCGGAAAGAGAACGCAGCGAATTCACCTGC
>CAYSKN010000073.1:4926-12406 GCA_964431565.1 uncultured Gemmatimonas sp. | reverse complement strand
CCATGCGGCGCGAGCCATGATCCGTCCAGCCTGTTGACGGACGTCCGTCTCCGGCAGCCAATGCGCCTCCAATCTGTTGTGGAATGCCTCGACATTCGTACGCATGGCAAAGATGAGGTCAGACATGAAGCGCAACGGATGCAGAACCAGATCGATGTAAGGCACACCGAGGCGGTTGAGCGTCGCTATGATGACCGGCGGCATCTCATAGCCAACCACGAGCGCGTTCTTGCAATAGGGACTTACGGCATCCATCAACCAATCGGGAGCATCGGCTTCATTGCAGACGGCTGCCCACGAATTCAGCGTTGGCTGCATGCCGATCCCGTAATAGAGTGACGGGGTATCAAAGAACGACGTGGATTGAAGCCCATTCTCATCCCATGCCAGCATCTTCGTCTCAAGACCATTGTCCGCCAGGGCGGGAACGAGAAGATGGTACAACCAGCGAATGTTCTTCCACGTCGCGCTTTCTGTCGTGTGGCCTGCAACCCAGGGTCGCAGGAGATCCCCCGTCACGATCACACGGGTGAAGTCGGCAGTGTGCATTGTCTACTCTGACTCCTCATTCATCATCCACTCAATGCAGGCCAGTGCCAGGGCCTGTGGCTCGCGGCGCGCTCGGAGCCCCCTGCGCCAGTACGCATTGTTCATTGCACGCATCAAGCCCGTCGCACTCCATTCATCGGACGGAAAAGCAGCAATAGATCTTGCCCGATCTGAACCGAGACCTTCTCCGTGCGTGATATCGCCGAGGCATGCAGCTTCTTCAGCTGTAGGATTCAGCAGGACACGCTCCAGACGGGTGAATGCTGCCATCGCACTGATCTTACCCAATTTCACCGTGTCAGCTGCTCTACGCAGATCCGAGACATAGTCCAGGATTCCACTTCTGAGTTGTCCGTGTGCGGCCACCTGTGTATCCGACCAATCACTGACTCCATGAACCGGCACAGCCATGCCGGAATCCCATCGGAAGCCCCTCAAGCTTCCTTTCGGAGAACTGCAGATGAACTCCAATATCTGGATGCCACTCATGACACTCTCGTATCGGTCAGCAGGCTGGCTGGCTTCGAAGAGATAACCATTGACATGGCCAGAATGGCCGTTGCTGTGTGCTGACCTGGTCGTTCCGAGATAGTAACCGGTGATATCAGCGCTCACATGCTCAAGAGCCAGCACTTCGGTCATGCTCTTCTGGATCGTGGCGTTCCACCCGATATCGATGAGCGCGACACGTCCGGGTTCGGTTACGCGCTGCTGACGCAGGTATGCCACCAGCAGATTCCGCTCGTCCGCGGATCTTGCGAGGAGAGCCCGCATCACTGTCGAATCCATGAATAGCCGCTGGACCTTTCGGATTGCCACGGCATCCTGCGGATTCACAATGTCATCAGCAGAGGAAAAGCCGACGCGTTGCAGAGCTGCAATGTATGATGATGGATCGATACCCAGTCTGCTGAGAAACTCGCCTATCGGCCTTGGATTCTCGGATGCTGTAAGCTGAGCTTGAAGTGCCCGGATGCCTGACGGTATTGCCGGAAGGAAGAACGCGCGGCGAGATGACTCCAGCAGTGCAGTATCCGGTGAGTCATGTCCTGTGCTAAGCCCTCGATATACCTCCTCAAGTATCTCTCCATCACGAAGGAGGAAGTAGGCACGATCGATATTGTCATCACGCAGGCGCTCGTGAAGCCACCCGGCGAAGCCCGCCAGCACAGGGCCAGCAGCTCCGTATCCGAACCGCCACCAGAAACTGTGCAACAAATGACCAGTGCGAACTCCGGCGGCGGCAAGGCCGATCACGATACTGTCGGTTACCGACTCCTGTGGCAGATCTGAGCCCTTGGCCGCGGCCCATGGATGACATGTGGCTTGCGCACCGTGTGAAAGCGGAATGCGCATATCGGAATGTGGGTTGTCACCAACATGGAGAACGCTGGCCGGATCCACACCCGTCATTCTGAAGACATGCGCAAACAACCCGCCCTGGCCCTTGCTCGATCGGACGTCCGCCGAACTTACTACGTCAACGCTATCCATCACATAGCCACAGGATGTGAGCAACTCCCTCAGAAATCCGGCATCATGATAGGTGTCACTGAGACACCATATTGTCTTACCCTCATTGCGGGCTCTCTCAAACCACTCCCGAAGGACCGGGTGCGCCCGACAGAGTCTCTTTTCTATACGTCGCTCGGCATCAACCATTGCGGCCACATGCTGTTCATGCCAGCCAAGATCAGCGGCAAGAACCCGGTGAATCTCTTGAAGCGTTACCTCAGCGCTTCCACTCGTCACATATGCGGCGTGCCTCGCGGCGTCCTCTGCCCGGCGGCGCATCTTTGCCAGACTCACTGGTACCATCGCCAGCGTACTGAAAGGCACTTCGTCGGCAAGATGCAGGAATACATCTTCCGGGTGTGCGGCCAGACGAGTGATCAGGGTATCGAAGATATCGAATGACACCACTGATGCCCGACCAAGCAGCATCTCCAGTTCATCCGTAGCGAGATCGCCTGCTGTTGGTACAGCACTGTCCTGAGCAAGACCGGGGTAAAGTTCCTCACGGATTGCATCGAACAGGTTCGTGGCACAACTGCGGATCCGGTCAGCACCATACCGGGTCGGCCGGTACCGTTGCCCATCGCACGGACGATGTGACTCATCACCCATCAGGCGCGCCTGGAATGCCTCGGACAGAGCGAACACTACCGCACCACCGTTGAGCATGCCTTCAGGAACCAGCTCAAGGCATCCCTCATTCTCGGCAAGGACAAACGGCGAGAAGCCGAAGGCTCTCACGATGGCGATCACATTCTCATAATGCCGGATGTCGTCTTCCGGACCACGGCGCCAGGCAACGACGCCAATGTCCCCAAGAGCCAGAGAGCGACGAGCCCCGACTGCAAATTCCGCCACCCTTGATGTCGAACCGATATTCACGATTGCCAGGCCGTTACCTTCAAGTGGTAGATCAAGGCTGTCGAGATTATCCGTGTCGATTATGAGTAATCTTCCGGCAACCCCCGAGCGTTCGGCAGAGAGCTCGATATCGGCTCTGGAAGTGGCACCTTCCGGGCGCACAAGCACTACGGGGTCAGACAACAGGGTCGCACAGGCAAGCGCCGCGATGCCCAATCCAGGATCGAGGTCTACAAAGCAGTCTCCCGACAGGATCGTTTCGCCAAGAAAATTTCGCAGTTCGGCATCCACTCCGTCCTGTGCCTCAGCCCGGGCGGTTGCTGTCAGACGATCGAGATCGCTGCTGCAAACCACAAAGCCTTCAAACGCGACCTTGTGACTTTCGATGATGCTGTCCTGAACCGTTTCCGGCCCTGCTCCTGAAGGCAGAGCACATGCTGTTGGCATCTGAGCGTAGCCATGGTGAATGACATGAGTTGGATCCAGACTCCCACGCTACGATCTATGCACGAATGATGCCAACACGCAAACAGTTGATTTATAGCAACTTACCACATGGATAAGACTGGCCAGTGCACCCGCCCACTGAAATCAGGCAATATCTGCCGTGCCGGCCTCTCCTCGGTGCACTCAATTGCCCGCCGTACGAGCCGTGGAGGCATGCCCACAACTGCGCCGACATGTTATGCAGGGTGATTGTCAAGTGACACACCCTGCTGTGGTTCGTATCGTGCGAGATCCATCGGTCCTTTCAGGGGGAAGGACTCATCCCTGCTCATGACCTGCAAGCCCTTTTGCCGGCGCAGATTGAACACCAGTGGTGCGCGGAAGTTGGCAGTTACCGACTCGCCTGACGACTGTGGCAGCGTGAGCATGACCAGTGTGAATGCGTCCTGCGGTGTCTCGATACCAAGTGTGAGACGTTCCGTATCGCCAAGATCAACCACGAATGCAGGATCCACGATGAAGGGGTCGGCGAGCACGAACGTCGTTGCAGGTTGATCCACCGAAATCAGCCACCACAGCCCGCGACGTGCTGCAGGCAGGAGCGCAAATGAGTTTCGGTGAGGGAATCCCCACATGGCTTCCGGAAAGGCCATTACCGCCTCCGCAGGAATTTCCATTGTACCGTGCGGGTGCTCAATGATCACTGCGGAAGGCTGAGGGGGTTTCACCGCTGTGTTCATCTTGTTCAGAGGTAGTTGGCTAGGCTCAGGCCTAGAATGCGGGAAGTTGCACTCATTGCTGCCTGGTAGAGCGTCTGTTTGCCGAGGAGATCCACAAGAGCCTTGTCGACCTCGGTGTCACGGAGGTCGGAGCGAAGGACGGTCATGTCGTACTCCATGGTATCGAGATGGACTCTTGCGCCCTCCATCTCGTTGATTCGTGCACCCTGTGCGCCAAGGAGGGTCTGAATATTGGTGCCGGCGGCATCGAGGCGGGCAGCGGCTGCCTGGATGCCTGCCGAGTCATCGCTTCCGAGAGCGGTCGAGAGATCACGCAAAGCATCGAGAGCTTCGGAATCGATGAACACTTCGGTGGCGTTGTGATTCGGCGTGATGAACTTGTTGTCACCGATCTCGAGTGTGAGACCCCCGCTCGGATTCACCGGATTACCGTTCAGTTCCAGACTGGAGAATCCTCCTGTGGGAGGAACCGGATCGAACAGGGGTTTCTCGTTGCTGCGATTTCCACCGAAGAGGTATCCGTCGCCAAAGCGTGTATTCCCGAGCGACGCGGCCAGATTCAGGAGCTGGTCCACCTCTGCCTTGGCAATGTTGCGTGTGTGAGCGTTGGCTGGCGAGCCGATCTGACCTATGGCAAGCTCGGACCCTCGGGTCAGCACATTGGAGAGCTGGTTGAGGACTCCCTCTTCTGCCTGCGCTCGCGCCGTACCCGCTGTGGCGTTTCGCCTGAACTGGGTAAGCGCACGCATCGTGCTGCCAATGCGTACGAGTTCGCCACCAGTGGTGGGTTCGTCGGAGAGCCGACGAATCCGGACACCAGAGGCGATGTCATCACGTATTCGGCTTATCTCCTGCAGGCTCGCCTGCAACCGCAGCTGGCTGTTACGGGTGATGATTGAATTGGTTACGCGCATCTGGGCTTACTGGGGCCGGTCAGGCAGTATCGCGGTCGCGGCTGCCGGGTCGGCTTACTCTTCCATCTGGAAGTATCGGAATGCGCTCGACAGCCTTTAGCTCATGGAGCGACGCGCGTTAACGGCTCTTCGCGTTTTGTGATCCATGCGGCTATTTTTGCCGGGTGCGTCACACAAGAAGACGCGCGGACGCTCATTGCGTCACCCGAGAGCCGTCCCGGTCAGGCCGGCCCTACCTGTTTCCCGCTATTCAGCCACGCGATGGCCACCATCCTCTACGTCGACGACGAACCTGCGGTTGGCTTGATACTCGAGGATACGCTCGTGCACGCCGGGCACACTCCCATTGGCGCACGCGGTGTACCCGAAGCCCTTCAGGTGCTTGAGCGCGGCGGCATTGACCTGATCATTTCAGACTACCGGATGCCCGGACTCACTGGGCTCGAGTTTATCCAGCTCCTCACCCACGAGGGCTATGACATCCCGCTGATCATGCTCACGGGACACGCCAGCATCGAGCATGCAGTAGCATCGATCAAAGCCGGAGCCATTGACTACATAACAAAGCCGGTAAGGCCTCAGCAGCTCGAATTGGCGGTTGATCAGGCCCTTGAGTTTGTCCGCCTCCGTCGTGAGAACGAAGCCCTCAGGAAGGAGGTAATGCAGTTCCGGAACGAGCGGCAGATCATAGGGGATTCACCGGTCGTCCGGCGTATTCTTCAGACCGTTGCGATGGCAGCTCCCACCCGGGCTACGGTCCTGCTTCAGGGCGAATCCGGAACCGGGAAGGAGCTTTTCGCCCGGGCCATCCATGACCAGAGCGACCGAAGAGACAGGCCATTCATCAAATTGAACTGTGCAGCTCTGCCCGAAGGGCTCGTGGAGTCGGCACTGTTCGGGCACGAGAAGGGGGCCTTCACCGGAGCAATCAAGCGGGTTGAGGGTGCCTTTGAGCGGGCCAATCGCGGTACGCTGCTCCTTGATGAAGTCTCGGAAATGAGGCTCGACCTGCAGGCTAAGCTACTGCGTGTGCTGCAGGAGCAGGAGTTCGAGCGGGTAGGTGGCACGGCCCCCATCAAGGTGGACGTGCGGATCGTGGCAACGACCAATCGTGAACTCGCCATGGAAGCAGACCAGGGCACATTCCGTCAGGATCTTTACTATAGGTTGTCGACAATCCCGGTTCTGATACCACCTTTGAGGGAGCGACCAGAGGACATTCCGGTGCTTGCCTTGCGCTTCGCCATGCGCACAGCAGCGGAGATCGGCAAGAAGATCGAAGGACTTTCGGAAGGAGCCCTGGAAGCCCTGCAGCAGTATCCTTGGCCGGGAAATGTCCGGGAGCTTCAGCATGTAATAGAGCGAGCTGTGATCCTCACGCCGGACGCTATCATTCAGCCACACTGCCTCGAGGGCACCCGCTTCGGGTTGGCCCACTCGCTTGCCACGACGACCATACGGCCTCGCTCCATGGCGACACCCGTCGCACGACCGCTGCCCGCCGTAAGTGCTGTGGCAACATTGGACGTGACCCGTACGTCATCGGGTGGGCAGATTGAACTCCGATCGCTCAATGTGGCCGAGGCCGAGCGAGTGCTTATCCAGCATGCATTGGCGGCAGCCGACAATAACAGAACAAAGGCAGCTGACCTGCTGGGAATCAGTGTTCGCACATTGCGCAACAAGCTGAACAGCCCCGGCCGGGACATCGAGGAAGACTGATCTGCCCCTTGATGTGAGGTGTGCCAGCCCGGTAATCGGAATATCCTGCCACGCCCCGCAGTGCCCGCCGTACGGCAACTTGGATCATATGATAGTCGGCACATTTTGCCCGTCCATCTGCCATTTCCATTAATCCGGATGATCGGCTGGTCGCTGTCACTAAGATTTGATCATTATCTAAGTCATTATAAATCAATATTTTAAGCGATGCAGTCCGATCGGGATCAGATCCCTGATCCGTCTGGCCCATCGATTGCTTCTCAAGGCACCGGACAGTTTCCTCTTATTCCGGTACCTCATGAAACTCTTCGGACTCATCGAACGCACCACGGCTGCCTCGCCGCTGAGAGCGGGGTTGGACATGAGTGTCGATCGTTCGCGCAGGATTGCCGATCGTGTTTCAAAGGCAACACTCGACAATGGCGACGGGTTCGCACTTGAGGCGAAGACCGGGAACGCGCAGGCATCTGTCAACCCGATAAACGTGGAAGACGAAATGGTGGAGCTGGCCGATGAACAGCTTCGGTTTCTGGCCACATCGCGCCTGCTTGAAAAGACCTATCAAAGTCTCCGCACAGCCATCAAGGGTGGAGGTACCGCCTGATGGCAATTCCTCCAGCCCGCCAACTAGCGCTTCTGCCTGTTCCCGGGCAGGCACCAATCAGGCCCATGTTCAGGTCAATGGGGATCGCAGCAAGCGGTATCGCCGCACAACGCCAGCGCATGGAGACC
>CAYSKN010000073.1:0-4916 GCA_964431565.1 uncultured Gemmatimonas sp. | reverse complement strand
ACCATCGCCCAGAACATCGCCAACGCAGATGTGACACGTGGTGCCGACGGTTCACCTTACAGGCGGCGTGAGGTGATTCTCGAGCCTGCAACGGCGCAGAATCAGCTTTTCAATCCTGGTACCATCGCTGCGCAGCAACTGGGAAGTCAGAACGTCACAGGGGCATCTCCCTTCGAGGTACCAGTTACAGACTCATCCCCGACTTTCAGGGTGCCGGTGATTCCGACGACTGGTGCCGATGTGACCGCGGGTGGTGAGCATGGCGTTCGAGTTGCCGGGGTCGCCGAGGATCAAGGCGAGGGCCGCCTGGTCTACGAACCCGGCCACCCCGATGCCGACGTAAATGGCTATGTGCGATATCCGGATATAGACACAACACAGGAACTGGTGAAGCTCATGGATGCCCGACGCATGTACGAAGCGAATGCCGCCGTCTTTCAGACAGCCAAGTCCATGCTCCGGGCGGCTCTCGACATCTGAGGACTCACCATCCTCATCCAGCGGCGAGCCCGGGAAGCGGTGTGAGGTCACCGTTCTCCTCCTCCTTCTCCTCTCCGATCCCGCATCGTTTCCCGGCTCCCCGCGTTTCATCCACCACGTCGACAGCCGCATCCCGCTTCACTCAGAGCCCTTCACACTGCCTCACGGCCACCATCCGATGAGAATTCAATGAGCGTCAACGGAATCAACCAAGCGAATCCCCTGGCCCACATCGGCGCACTCACGCGCAGTGAAGCCGCGCGCTCACACCAGAACGGCCATCTGGATGCCGCTCCGAACACGGACCAGCAGTCGCGAGCGACCCATGCCACTCTCAAACCTCAGATACCGATCGCAGGCCAATCCGCCTCCCTTCAGAGCGCTGTCCCCACGGAAGCACCTGAAGGAACCGATCCCGCCCTGTGGAGCGTGCTCACGAGCGAAGAACGGGGATACTTCGCCAGAACTGCGGCACTTGGTCCACTGACGTACGGCCGCATCAAAGCCGCCATTCAGTCCCCTCCCCCAGCAGCACGCGGCGTTCGCCTTGATGTGCGCGCCTGACGGCAAGTACCGATCTCACCAAAGCACACTCCTGTTTCATGCAGACCCGCCTTGATCTGATTACCCGCAGTCTCCCGGAATTCGGCCAGGACCGAGGCCTGACCACCAAGGTACCTGTTGGGACCGGAGAGAACTCTTTTGGCAGCACTCTGGCGCGAGCGATCAATGAAGTCTCCGATGCGCGTGATCGTGCCGGAGATCTCACACAACGCTTCGTCAACGGGGAAAATGTGGAATTGCACCAGGTGATGGCCGCCTCGGAAGAGGCAGGGATCGCTCTTGATCTGCTCATTGAGCTCCGCAACAAGGTGGTTGAGGCCTATCGGAGCGTCATCAGCATGCAGTCCTAGCAAGACGATTCCGCATCAACCATCGCATCGTTCTCTCACACCATGAATTCCCTGCTTACATCCCTTAACGGTCGAATTGGCGGTACCCGCCAGGCGATGATCATCGCCGTGGGTATCACCGTAACGGTACTGGTGTTCGGTGTCTCCCGCTGGGCCACGAAGCCAACCATGATCCCCCTCTTCGCCGATGTGCCGGTGGAGCAGGTGAAGGCCATGACCGACAAGCTTACCGAATCGGGCATCGCGTACGAACTCGACCGCACCGGCACCACAATCATGGTACCAAGTGCCGATCTTGCGCGTGCGCGTGTGGATCTCGCCTCTGGTGATGTACCGAACGCCGGTCGTCCCGGACTCGAGCTATTCGACAAGCCCACATGGGGGATGACGGATTTCACTCAGAAGGTGAATTACCGGCGTGCGCTGGAGGGGGAACTGGAGCGCACGATAGGCAAGATGAAGGATGTGAAGAGTGCGAAGGTGCATCTCGCAATCGAGGACGATCAGATCTTCAGACAGAACGAGCGGCAGTCGAAGGCGTCCGTTACCCTGGCGATGAACAATGGTGCCATTCCCCGCGCCGAAACCGTAAATGGCATCGCCAATCTCGTTGCCAGCAGTGTAGGCGGATTGGAACCTGATCATGTAACGATTGTCGATGAACGCGGTGAGGCACTAACGATGCAAGGTGAGGGATCCGTCATGGGTCTCACGAGTCGCCAGTTTGCCATCCAGCGCGAGACAGAGTCCTACCTGGAGCAGAAGGCCGACAGGCTTCTCTCGAGTCTGGTAGGCGCAGGCAATGCCCGCGTGCAGGTATCTGCATCGATGAACTTCGACAAGGTTGAGCGTACCGTGCAGGCGGTCGATCCCGATAGGCAGGCAATCTCCACCGAGCAGAAGGCAGAGGTCACGCCAGGCACACCGCAACAGGGGGCCGGATATACCACCACTGCTACTTCATTCGAGAACACCCGCAGCGTCGAGAGCTTCACAGGTGCCGTCGGAAACATCCGCAAACTCACCGTTGCCGTTCTCGTGGCCGATCGGGTCGTCAACTCCACACCTTCGGAACCTGCCTCCGGCGCAACCAGTGCTGTAATCGAGTCGGCCGAAGTCACACCGCGCACCTCCGAAGAGCTCCTACGTATCGAAGCACTCGTACGTAACGCACTCGGTGTCGACTCGGCACGTGGCGACATGATCTCAGTTGTCAGTGCCCCATTTGACATTCCGGCGCCGTCAGTGGCAATCAGCGATTCCGTTCAGGCACCTGCGGATCTTCTTGGTCGCATCCAGGGCAACCCCAAACCGGTTGTGGCCATAGCAGCGTTCGGAGTGCTTCTCATTGTTGCTCTCACTGCGATGCTGCTGCTCCGGCCCGATAAACAGCGGGCAACAGCACCGGCAGGAGCTCTCTCGCCTGTTGCAGTACTGCCGGAACTGCCCGCCAGCACCCGCATGCAGCAATCCATGCCTGACGGTACTGATCAAGCGGGTGGTCAACAGAATCTCGTCGAGGAACAGCGTCGTCATATCATGCTGCCACCTCCGCCCACAACACCGGAGCGGGAGCAGGCCATAGCCACTGTCGAGCAGCGCCCGGACGCAGCTGTCCGCGTGGTACGCAACTGGCTCCGTCAATGAGTGTCACGGCTTCCATGGCGAACCAAACTCGTGGACTCGTCCTGCCTGATCGCTATGCACCGGACCGCCTCAGTGGCCGGCAGAAGGCAGCCATTCTCTGCATGGCTATCGGTGCTGAGCATGCAGCCAGGATCACTGGCGGATTGAACGCCGAAGAGGCCGAGATTGTGGCGCTCGAAATGGCCCAGCTCGATCGGGTCCCGCAGTCCACGATCGACAGCGTCCTCAACGAATGGCTTGAGATCACTCTCGGCATGGATTCGCTCACGACAGGCGGAGTGGAATACGCCAGAGACGTGCTGGAAAAGGCGTTCGGACCGATCAGGGCTCAGCAGATTCTCAAGCGCATTCAGGGACAGCTGGCGGACAGTGATCGCTTTGGCCGTCTTCGCCGCGCCGACCCTCAGCAGCTGGGAAGCACTCTTCGCGGTGAACATCCCCAGACCATTGCCCTCATTCTTGCTCACCTCGATCCGACGCATGTGGCAGGAATAGTCCGTGAACTGGATCCAGCGCTCGGCGGTGAGGTCATGTTTCGTATGGCCCGCATGGAAAAAGTCTCGCCGGAGATGATTTCGCTGGTTGAACGGGCGATTGGCAACGAAGCGGACCTGAGCTTCTCGCAGGGCATGAGCACCGTGGGTGGGCCTGCTGCGGTAGCTGCTGTTCTCAATCTGGTCAGCAGCTCTCTGGAAAAGGAGGTGCTCGATCTGGTGGCAGAAAAGGATCCTCATCTCAGCGATCAGATCAAGAACCTCATGTTCGTCTTCGAAGATATTGCATCCCTCGATGACAAGTCGCTCCAGCGTCTGCTCCGCGAGGTCGACGTCAAACAACTGGCCCTCGCGCTCAAGGCAGCGAGCCCAGGCCTGAAGGACAAGATTATGGGTACCATATCCCAGCGCGCAGTCGCCGGCCTCAAGGAAGAAATGGAGTTCCTGGGGCCAGTCAGAATGCGCGATGTGGAAGCGGCCCAGACGGACATTGTCACCAAGGTGCGCGCGCTTGAAGAAACCGGAGAGATCGTCCTCAGCGCAGGTACGGATGATGTTATCATCTGACCCCAGGGTTCTCGATGCGACTCCATGGTCGCTGGATGAGTTCCCGCTCACGGACATTTTTCCTGTCGCGCCATCGCGGGGGACAGCAGATGCGCCATGTCCTGCGATTGAAGCGGAGCACCCGGAAGCCGATTCCACGGCCCGCATGGTGATCGAGCGCAACAGGATCGAAGCCGAGGCTTACGCCCGTGGCCGAACCGATGCCGAACGCGATGCACAAGTCAGACTGAAGGAGACCATTCTCAACGCTGCCAGTGCCCTCAACCAGGCGGCCCTCTCGGTGCAGATGCACGAGGCACGCTGGCTGAGCAACATTGAGGAGAATGTGGTTGCTCTTGCGATACTCGTTGCTCGTCACGTCGTGCAACGCGAAATCATCACCGATCACTCACTGATGACCGATCTCGCTGTCAGGGCCATTGCCCAGCATCCGGTAGGTGAGGAGATCACGCTTCGCATGCATCCGGATGATCTCTCGGTGTGCCGCCCGATCCTTGATGAAGCGACTGCTTCGGGAGCCATTGCATATGCATTGCGATGGATTGCCGATCCGTGCATCCAGCGTGGCGGATGTATAGCCGAGGGTCGTGAGCGCATCATTGATGGACGAGTGGATACCGCCCTCGAGCGCAGCTACAGGACGCTTGCGGAGATTCACGCGTGAGAGCGACAACGGCAGCAGCCGATTATCTCGGCATGGATGGACCGACAGGGCAGGTATCACCGTTGGAACTCCTCATCGGGCGTCTTGCCGGTGTCGAGCGTTTCACACCCTATGGTCGGGTAACTCGTGTGGTGGGGCTTGTGGTGGAAG
>CAYSKN010000072.1:0-12421 GCA_964431565.1 uncultured Gemmatimonas sp. | reverse complement strand
GATCCGGTCACATATGCCCAACCCACATCAAGACCGCACAGGTTTCCTATGCCATTGTCATTTCAGCCGTCGTCGAACATCGCTCGTTTGAGGGAATCCGCCACCATAGCGGTTGCCGCCAAGGCACGCGAGCTCAGGGCTGCTGGCAAGTCAGTGATAGATCTCGGTGCTGGTGAACCGGATTTCGACACGCCCGGCTTTATTCGGGCCGCCGCCTGTGCCGCTATCGATGCAGGTCACACGAGGTACACTGCCACCGAGGGTACGCCGGCACTTCGAGAGGCAATTGCTGCCGATGCCAACAGGATACAGCGCCAGGGTAGGGCGGTGACGCCGGCCGAGGTGGTGGTCTCAACCGGCTCAAAGCAATCGCTGTACAACGCATGCGTATGCTGTTTCGGGCCGGGTGACGAGGTGCTGGTTCCGACCCCTGCATGGACGAGCTATTACGAGATGATCGAACTGGCCCGTGCGGTTGCGGTACCCGTGTGGGGAGATCCGGAAAACTCGCTCAAGGTGTCGGTGGACCGTCTGCTGGCGGCAGCGACTCCACGCACAAGGGGGCTCATGCTAAACTCGCCCTGCAATCCCACCGGAGCGGTGTACTCGCGTGCGGAACTTGAGGGCATCCTGGCATTGGCCGCCGAACGCGGGTGGTGGGTCATTGCTGATGAGATCTACTTGCGTATCGCCTACGACGATGGTGCTGCTCCGTCGGTGCTTGAGGTGGCTCCTGCGCGCGACAATTTGATCATCGTCAACGGGGTCGCTAAGGCATATGCGATGACTGGCTGGCGCATCGGGTGGTCGTTGGCCCCCGTGGCCGTTTCGCGTGCCATGACGGCCTTCCAGTCGCACACGACCTCCAATGCGTCCTCTGTTTCGCAGTATGCGGCTCTGGCAGCTCTTTCAATGCGTGAGGAGGCCGATATCGCCGTGAACGCCATGGTCAAGGCGTTCAGGGAACGACGCGATGCCGTGCTTCGTGTCCTCTCCGCATATCCGTCTGTACGCTGTGTTCATCCCGTTGGCGCGTTCTATGTGTACGTGAACGTTGAGGGCTTCCGCGGTGCTGCTGATCCCGGTGCCGCCTTTTCTGCCGCGGTCCTCGAGGAACAGGGCGTGGCCGTGGTTCCCGGCGGTGCGTTCCTCACGCCAGGATGGATCCGTGCCAGCTATGCAACCACAGAGCCCGTGGCCGTTGAAGGCGTGACACGTATTGCACGTTTGCTCACGGCCTGATATCACTACCCTTCATCCACACGGTCCTTATGATCACGACGATCGTGCTAGTGCAGGCTGACCCCAGGGTGATCTCCGATTGCGCCACGGCGCTGGCAAGCATCGATGGCGTAGCCGAAGTCTACTCCGTTTCCGGCGCATGGGACCTTGTAGCGATTGTGCGGGTCGCCAATCTGGAGCGCGTCGCCACAGTGGTGACGCAGGAGTTCGCCCGTGTACCGGGCATCGTGCGTACGCAGACACTGACCGCTTTTCGTGCCTATAGCCGCAATGATCTGGAACAGGCCTGGGATATCGGGGTCGAGTGAGTTTTCGTCGATACCCGACCTCAGCCACAGCGCCCCCGGCTGTACGTGAAGGTTTCTATCCATGCATCACCTTCGAAACGGTAGACGTAAGTGACGAGGGGGTATTGCTGCAGTTGCAACCCGAAAAACAGTTCGGCTCTGCCGTCACCATCGATGTCGAGAATACCCAGGAAGCTGCGGCGGGGCATCGCCCGGCCGTTCGACACGTCGGAGTATGTGTATGTAGGTCTGTAGCCGTAGTTCCCCTTGTCGAGAACGACCACAAAATGGTGGGGATAGCCGGTGCCCGCCACGACTGAATCGGGATACGCCCTTGGGTCATCGTAAGTTACGACGATGGTTGGTGCCCGGGTGGCACCGGTGGACACCACGTGGACGCTACGCCGGTAGTGCGACACGCGGGACAGCGCGATTCCACCAATGGGTGCCACAAGTATGTTGAGGCTGGAAAGCAGTGCGTTGAGTTCGCTATCGCTGAGGGGCGTGACCGTTGGTGGCGGCAGCGGTTCACTCCCGCTTGTAAGCAGTTCCGTGCCGGGGTCCAGTGCCACCGTCGCAGCCGGTACTGGTGACGCGCAGGGAATGGTGTCGAGCGTTGGTCCTTCCCACATACCGCGCGTGCTGTACACCGGCGGTGACGGATTGCCGTTTCGGTAGGGTACAAAGCCGGCCTTGCTGTGCAGGTACAGCGTGTCGAATGTCCGCCAGCCGCGTGGGGTCAGCCGCAATGCCCTGATTCCGTTACTTCCTGTCGTGGCGATCGGGACGGCGCGGGGCTCTTGCTTCGTGCGATCCACCCGGAAGATGACGGTTGGCCGGGATGCGAGCAGCACGCTGTCGGCGCTCCAGGCTGGATCCGCCTGCGGCGGATAGAGGGCGGCTTTGATCCGGTCGCAGCCCGATAGAGGCATGGCCAAGACGATGAAGCAGGCAACCCAGGTGCGATGGATCATGGACTGATGGTGGGCGATGGTCACAACAGCAGTTTCGGTCGCTCGGTGCCAGAAGTCCACGGACACCGGAGCTTCGGCTGCTATCGGGTGTAAGCGGTGGAGGCTCACATGTGTGTGTGGAGGCATGGATGGTGACACGCGCAGCGGTCAGCGCGGCTTTTCTGCTGCTGCTGTCGATCGGCTTAACGGAGGCTCAGGTTGCCACGGCTCAGGCGGGGGCTGCCGGTGGAGCGAGCCCGGAGAGTGTGCAGTTGATAATCCGTCCACGGGTTGGTGATACCCTGCATCTTCAAATGGAACAATTGGTCGAGGTCCGCGAACGCCGAAGTGGCTCGACTTCTGATCAGGGGAGTTCGGCCCGTTCGCCCTATGGTCCGAGGCGAGGTTCGACGGGACGGGCGTCCGCCAGCCGAGCGACGCGTCTCCGGCTCTTCGCGCATTCGCTGGTGATTTCGAGTGATCTCTCGGAGACGACGCTGCTGGCTACGAGCGATTCCATGGCGATCTGGATTGGTACACCCGAGGATCTCGGTGAGGCCAGCTGGCAACCCATGAATGATGAGCTCCGCCATATCAGGGTACGGGTGATGCCGGACGGATCCATGCGGACGGGATCTGCATCTTCAGGGGGTGCCATCCTGGGACCGGCTCTTTCGGCAATCCCCGGGCTGCTGCCCGCTTCGTCGGTGGCGGTGGGTAGCGAGTGGGTCAGGGAGATATCTCTTCCTTCGCTTCCGGTTGGCGGCATCCGTGCTGAAGGTGCTGTGCAGGTGAGGCTGCGCCTTGATTCGCTGACTGCGGGAGGCAGGGAAGCGTGGGTGTCGCTCTCGGGTGACCTAAAGAGAAATGATGTTGCACGGGACTGGTCGCCCGGTGTTCGTATCGTCACGGAGGGAACCATTCGTGGGCACATGCTGTTCGACCGGCAGCGCGCCTGGATCACGAGCGCGCTTACAGAACTCCACGTGGTCAGTGAATTTGTCGCGACATCGGCTGCCAGCAATGCTCCGAGGCTGCTTGATATGCACATCGTGCAGCAGGTGAGGGTGCGCTAGCAGGTGGTGCTCACCATGATGGCAATGGCCGGTTGACAGCGTCTGTTTCGCATGTGCAGGACCGTGGTATAGCTTGTCGGAATGCGTCTGGTGCACCTCTCCGACCTCCATCTCGGATTCCGGCGATATCAGCGTCTCGGCGCTACAGGAATCAATCAGCGGGAGTCCGATGTCGAAGCCACTGTTCGCAGGGCGGCGGCGCAGATTGTAGCACTGAAGCCCGAGTTGATTGTCATTGGTGGCGACGTTTTTCACAACGTACGGCCGACCAATCCCGCCATACTCCAGGCCTACCGCATGCTGTCAGAATGGCGCCTTGCGCTTCCCGGCACGAAGATCGTGGCTGTCGCGGGGAATCATGACGCGCCTCGCACGGCTGAGACGGGTTGCATGCTAAGCCTGTTTCGCGAGATCGGTGTTCATGTGGCGGACCGCGAGGCCGTGGAGTTCACCTTCCCCGATCATTCGCTTGTGGTGCTGGCCGTGCCCGATGTTCCGGGTATCGTCAGGCCGGCGTTGGTGCCTCGAAGCGGATTTCAGCATCGAGTGCTGCTGATGCATGGTGAAGTGGCTGGCATGCTGCCGGAGCATGTTGCAGATCCGGAACGCAGAGCCATCGAGATCCCGGTGGCCAATCTCGAAGCCGACCAATGGAGTTACATCGCGCTTGGCCATTACCACGTCTACCGACAGGTAGCTCCAAATGCGTGGTATAGCGGGTCGCTCGATTACGCCAGCAGCAACCCCTGGGGCGAACTGAAGGAGGAACGTGAGCGGTCGATACCTGGTAAGGGCTTCATAGAGCACGACCTGAGGACCGGCGTTCATAACTTCCATCCGGTGATGCCATCGCGGCGGCTGCTGGATCTGACTCCAGTGGACGGAAGCGGTATGAATGCCGCCGATCTTGACCGCGCAATCCGTACCCGCATTGAGACAGCGCCAGGTGGCATTGATCAGGCAATAGTGCGGCTCACCGTGAACAACGTACCACGACATATTGTGCGGGAACTCGATCATGTCGCACTGCGTGAGTATCGAAGGCGTGCAATGCATTTCCAGCTCGATACACACCGGCCGACATTGTCATCGTCCTTTCCCCACCCCTCCGTGAGGCAAGCCACTCTGGTTGATATCGTGGCCAATACACTGCGGCAGCGGACGCTTGCAAGAGAGATGGATCGTGAAGCGCTGGTGAGGCTGGGTCTGGAATATCTCAGCCAGGCGGAGCAGGTCGATTTGGCCTCGCTCCCCGACATGGATAGCTGATCCATGCGGTTGCTTTCGCTGCATCTGGTGAATTTCAGGCAACATGCTGACACGCACATTCTCCTTGGTACTGGTCTAACGGGCATCATGGGTCCCAATGGAGCTGGCAAGAGTACTCTGCTCGAGGCCATTGCATGGGCCCTTTACGGAAATACTGCGGCGCGTGGTACCAAGGATGGCATTCGGCGACTCGGTGCAGAGGACGCGCGTGCCAGGGTCTGCGTTGACCTGCAATTCGAACTTGCCGGACACCGTTATCGGGTGGTGCGCACTCTGAACAGCGCCGACTGCTTTCTCGATGATGCCGCGGAGCCTGTCGCCACCACCGTGACAGGTGTGTCGGAGTACCTTCAGCGCAGACTGGGCATGACGCGCACGGAGTTCTTCAACACCTACTTTACGGGTCAGAAGGAGCTCGATGTGATGAGAGCGCTGAGCGGGCCCGATCGTGCGCGATTTCTGTCGCGCGTGCTCGGCTACGATCGCCTGGCGATGGCGCAGCAGTACATCCGGGAACGCAAACGGACTCTGGCAGCTGAAGCCAATGGTCTGAGGCACGGCATGGCTGATCCCGGAACAGTCGAGCGCGCCGTACGCGACGCTGAGAAGCTGGTGGAGGCTGCGGATGCACGTGCAACGGATACCTTACGAGCTTACGCGATGGCGGCAGATCGGCTTGAAGAGCTGATCCCGCGCTGGCGCGAGGTGCAGTCCGAACGCGAGCGCCTGCTGCAGCTCCAGGCGGAGCGAAGGGTAGTCGGGAGTGAGTTACAGGCATGTGATCGTGATGTCGAGCGGCTCGTCGGCGAGATTGAGGCGATGGAGCAGGCCCGGCACGCAATGGCATCGCTTCGTGCTGAGGCTGACACGCTGCAGCCCGCAAGAGAGGAGCTTGGAGCGATGGAGCGACTGGCCCAGGCCGAAGGGCGGCGTAAGGCCTTGATCGAAAGGGTGCAACAACTCACCGCCGAGGACCTGCAGCATGCAGAGCGTGCGGCGAAACTGGAGCGGGCGCCAGCACTTGAAGCGGAAACGCTCGGTCGCGTTGAAGCACTTCGTGAGCAGCTCAATGAGACTGATCGTTTGTTCGAAACGCAACGAATTGAACTCGTGCGCGATCGCCAGGAGGCCACGACACGCCTTGCAGCACTCCGTACCCAGTACGGTGAACTGGATGCGCAACGCGTGATTCTCGAACGTCTGGGGGCAGAGAGTGCCTGTCCGACATGCGGGCGCCCTCTCGGCGAAAGCTACCAGAATGTGCTTGCCAGTGTTCACGAACAGCTCGAAGCCGTGCAAACGGACGGAAACTACTATCGGCAGCGCGTGGCGCAGCTTTCAGCCAAGCCCGGAAGCACGGACGGAGTGGAGGCAGCAAGCGCTGCGCTGAAAGTTGAATTGCAGGCTTACGAGCAGCGGCTGCAGCAGATTCGCGCCGCGATCGCCGCTGCAGAAACGATTGCGCCGCTACGAACACGAATTGCAGAACGCCTTGCCGATGCGGATCGTGAGCTTGGCGGACTCCCGGTCGGTTTCGACGAAATGCAATTTGCGGCACTCAGGCGCGATGCCTTGAGATTGCAGGAGGTAGAGAACGGAATGGCTCACATCAACGGGATGCTGATACGCGAGCCTGAAATCCGTACCCAGCTTTCGCTGGCACAATTGAGACGGAGTGAACTGTATGGGAAACTCGGAGAGATCGATGTCCGCATCGGAACGAACGCATCGGCTGTCGATGCCTACGAGGTGCTTCGCTCCGAACACGACGAGGCCGATGTGCTGGTACGGAGCGTGGAGATCGAAGCAGTGGAGGCACGTGCCGCACTGGCGAGGGAAAGGGCTGTGCTTGCGAATGCTGAGCAGGCATGGGGTGCGCTTGCGCGACATCAGGAAGCACTCGGTGTCCTTGAAAGAGATCGCTTGCTGCACGATGAGCTCGACAGGGCGTTCACCGAAGTGCGTTCAGAGCTGAACCTGCAGCTCAGACCCGAGGTGGCTGAGATAGCCTCGGGACTTCTGGTCGAGCTGACCGAGGGGCGATACAAGTCGCTGGAGTTTGATGAGGACTACCGCTTGCTGGTTGTCGAGGACGAGGTTCGGAAACCGGTCATCTCCGGCGGCGAAGAGGATCTCTGCAATCTTGCACTGAGACTGGCGATATCGCAGATGATAGCTGTGCGTGCCGGACAGGATTTTTCGCTGCTCATTCTGGATGAGATCTTCGGTTCGCTCGATGAGAGTCGCCGGGCCAATGTCATCGATCTGCTGCGGCGTCTGCACGACCGCTTCGAGCAGGTCATCGTCATCACACACATCGATCAGGTTCAGGAAGGGCTCGACCACGTGCTGCAGGTGGAATTCGACGGTGAACGTCGGATGAGCGTGGTGAAGATGGTTCGGTGATTATTGCCCGCGATGTGGTAGTTTACTGGTCCGGGCCGATATCCACAGGAGGCAGGAGATTCTGCCGAAACAGACCATTCCATGACCAGCGTCGTACAGCGTACCTCTCGAATGATGAACGCCATTCGTGGCCCGGAGACCGCGTCGTTCGGCGATATTCCGCAGCTCAATGATGTTTTCTCCGAAGCGTTCACCGAACGCTATCGAAAGGATGGCATGGTGGGAGTGCGGGTTCCTCCGTTGAGCACGTACGTCTGGCGCTACGCAGTTGAAGACGCCGGGGATGGTGCGCTATGCTGGCGGGACGGGGATGGGCGGATAGTGGCATTCAACATGGTGCACAGATCGGGCACGGAGGGGTGGATGGGGCCCTTGTGCGTCGGTCCATCATATCAGGGAAGCGGGCTTGGCGGGATCGTGGTGAAGTCGGGGATTGAGTGGCTCAGTCGTCGTGGTGTATCGGTGATCGGACTCGAGACCATGCCGCGAACCATGGACAACATCGGATTCTACTCGAACCTCGGGTTTGTGCCCGGATATCTCACTCTCACTCTCACGCTTGAGTCAACCAACGCGGGCCATGCTCCGCAGCTCCTGTCGCGCTGTTCCTCGCACGAGAAGGTCTCAGTCATGGAGGCTTGTCTGGCGCTCACCTCGCGGATCATGCCGGGCTACGATTATTCGCGGGAGATCGAGCTTACGGATCGTCTTGCACTTGGTGACACCGTCATACTCGGACCGCTTGACGCACCCCGGGGTTTTGCACTGTGCCATTCAACACCACTGGTGGAGGGACGGAACCGCGATGAGCTTCGCGTACTCAAGCTGGTGCTTGCGAAACTGAGTGACTTCCCGCTCATGGCGGGACTTCTGACCGATCTCGCGCGACGTGTGGGAACCCGGAGGGTGGCACTCAGACTCCAGGGCGACTACATGGAGGCATACAGGATGCTTATTGCGCTCGGAGCCCGGGTCAGGTGGACAGACCTTCGCATGACGCTTCACGGCTGGAGCGAACTGCCACCACCTGAAGGTCTGTTAATCTCCAACTGGGAGATCTGAAGCTGGAGTGGAAGCTATCGCTTCCGGTTGCGCGTATCGCTATCGTGGGTGGGACCGGATGGGGTCCCGCGCACGACAATGCGCCAGATGGTCAGGAAGACGCCTGCTGTCAGCAGCAGATGCACAGCCCCCGGTGCGTCGGTACCAACCGTAAGCACACCCCAGGCGATCAACATCGCGATTCCGGTACTCATCAGGACGTCCATCTCTGAAATATACCTGATGTCTGCCATATGTTCACTTGTTGCTTTGGTGGCGGGCAAACTGTAGCTTCCGATTCAGAGCGGGACGAAGGGACTTGCTTCTTGAGCCGATAAGCTCACAGAGAGGACTCGACAGACGGTGTGAACGTCATGCCCCAGTGCGGGGAAGGCGAAAGCGCGGTGAGGGTCTCATCCTTTCCATTGGGCTTCAGGAACCGCTCTTCGTTCCCGTGACTTGTGCGAGAGCCCCGTCCATGTGGCGGGGTTTTCGTTTTCGCATCATTGCGCACAGCAGCGATTCGTGATGTCGCGAGCGGGCGTCACTCGTGTGCATCCTGTCCGACCGCAAGTGTCTTCCCATTCAGCTGGCCCGATCGTCATGCCCATCGTAACCGCAACGCGTCGGTTGCATTTCAATGCGGCCCATCGCATTCACAACCCGGCTCTCTCGGATGCCGAGAACAAGCTTCTGTTCGGCAGGTGCAACAACCCCAACTGGCATGGGCACAACTACACGCTCGATGTTTCGGTGCGGGGAGCCATTGATGTGCGAACGGGATACGTGGTCGATCTCGGTGTGCTGCGTGATATCGTTGAACGTGAGATCCTCCAGGTGACCGATCACCGCAACTTCAATCTCGATGTTCCCTACATGAAGGACATCAATCCCACTGCCGAGAACATCGTGGTCGCTATCTGGCGGGTGCTGGAGCCCGCGATCGCTCCGGCAAGGCTGCATCGACTGAGGTTGTGGGAAACGGACAACAACCATGTCGATTACTCGGGAGAATGAGTCATGAGCTGGCGTGAATTCACCGATGGGATCGAATCGCTGGTGGTGGATCGCGATGATCTCGAGCAGGCGCAGTCGCGTATGAGAGAGTACGAGGAGCTGGTCAGGCGCCAACTGGAGCTCCTCAATGAGGATCCGACACGTGGGGGTCTGCTCAAGACCCCCGAACGTGTAGCCAGATCAATGATGTGGCTCACCAGGGGGTATGATCGTGATCCGAGGGCGGTAATAGGCGATGCGCTGTTCGAGGAAAAACACGAAAACATGGTCATGGTTCGTGACATCGAGATGTATTCATTGTGTGAGCATCACATGCTGCCTTTCTTCGGCAAGGTGCATATCGCTTACCTGCCCAATGGACGTGTCGTGGGGCTCAGCAAGCTGGCCAGGGTGGTGGATGTGTTTGCAAGACGTCTGCAGGTGCAGGAGCGACTGGGTGAGCAGATCGCGGATGCAATAGAGGATGTTCTGCAGCCCAAGGGGGTGGGCGTGGTCATCGAGGCAGTTCATCTTTGCATGATGATGCGGGGGGTGGAGAAGCAGAACTCGCACACGATCACGTCTTCGCTGAGGGGAGCGTTTCGCGACGACCACATGACCCGACATGAGTTTCTGCGGCTGGTCAATACGTCCTTGCATGGGTGAACCGATCCGGCGGAGTTGAATGTGAGGAACAACCACTTGGGCAACAGAGCGTTGGATGGGCGCATTGCGCTCGTTACCGGAGCTTCGCGTGGCATTGGTCGTTCAGTGGCGCTCGTGCTGGATGAGGCCGGAGCAAAGGTTCATGCGGTTGCCCGCACCCGTAGCGCTCTCGATGAGCTCGCTAGAGAGACGGGTACTGTCGTTCCGCATGTCTGCGATCTGACGGATCGGGAATCTGTGTCAGTGCTGGTATCCGGGCTTCTGGCCGGAGACGAGATGCCCGATGTCCTGGTCAGTAATGCTGGTCTCTTCGCGATTTCTGCCGTCGCAGAGACATCGCCCGACCTCTTCGAGGCGACACTGCATGCCAACCTGATGGGCCCGTTCAGATTGCTGCATTCGATCCTGCCTCATATGCGCTCTGTCGGGCGGGGTGATATTGTGACTATCGGTTCGATCGCCGATCGTACGATCTTAAGCGGCAATGGTGCCTATTCCGCCTCCAAGTTTGGGGCAAGGGCACTGCACGAGGTTCTGCGAGCTGAGCTGTCAGGCAGTGGAGTGCGCTGCACTCTTGTTTCACCCGCGGCAACCGATACGCCCATCTGGGACCCGGTGGATCCCGATCATAGGCAGGGCTTCACTCCACGGTCAGCAATGTTGAGACCGTCCGATGTGGCAGGCGCAGTGCTTTGGTCGGTGACCCGTCCCGGGCATGTCAACATAGACGAGTTGCGTCTCAGTCATGCCTGAGGAAGTGCGGGAGACAGGCAATGATTCGTGACTTGCTTGATGCTCTTCGGTGTCCGAAAGGTCATGCGGAGGGCTGGCTGGTGACTGTTGTCAATCGTGCGGCAGGTACGCGCCTGCTGGATGCAGATCTCGCGTGTCCGCGTTGCGGTGCGGAGTTCCGTGTCAGCGATGGCATCGCAAGGTTTGCCGGCTCATTCAGTGACGACCCCACTGATCCTGCATCGCACGATGTGCAACGGCCCGTGGCGCTGCTGCCCGATGCTACTCGTCTGGCTGCCGAGCTGGGGGTCATTGGCGGACACCTGCCTGTATTGCTCGCGGGACGCTACGCCACCGCTGCCCGGAAGTATGCAGATCTCACTGAAGTTCCCGTTGTGGTCATACGGGAGCGATCCTTGCCAGATGATGCCGTGAGTTCCGATCTTGGAGACATGGTGTCTGTGCTGGAAATCGGCGAGCGTCTCCCGCTTGGGGTCGGAACCCTTGCGGCAGCGGCAATAGATCACGGGCAGCAGTCGCCGACGCTGCTTGGCAGCATAGCGCGCGCTGTCCGCGTGCGCGGCAGACTGGTTGCGCCAGTTACACTCATGCTCCCTCCGGAGGCACAACGAACCGTCCGCGAGATCGCCCGCGATGACCACGAATGGGTGGCTGAGGTTACCGTTGCCACCCGTGGACTTGCCACACTCCGCATGATGCCACCCGCAGTGTGAGCAGTGCTGGAATGTCACAGGCACGAACCTGTCAGTGACCTTCCTCGTAAAGGCTGTCGATCATTCCCTTGTAGGCCTTGTCCACCACGGACCGCCGGACGCTCAGCTTGGGTGTGAGTTCGCCCCGCTCAATGGTAAAGTCGTGCTCAAGGAGGGCGATCTTCTTGGGGGTCTCGAAACGAGCGAGCGTCGTGACTTGTGACATCACCTCCTTTTCCATCTTGGCCCGGATGGTAGGCATGTGAAGAAGCTCAGTGCGCGACGTCCAGACAATGCCCTGACCTGCAGCCCATTTCTCAAGCTGATCCCAGTCAGGTACGATCAGCACGACGGCGTACTTGCGCTTGTCACCAATCATCACCGCCTGTGATACGTACTTGTTGGTCTTGATGAGATTTTCGATCGGCTGTGGTGCGATGTTCTTGCCACCTGCAGTGACGATGATATCCTTCTTGCGATCTGTCACGCTCAGAAACCCGTCATCCAGCGAACCGATGTCTCCGGTGAAGAACCACCCTTCAGCGTCTATCGCCTCACTCGTGGCGGCAGGATTGTTGAAGTAGCCGAGCATGATATGAGGCCCGCGAGTCAGGATCTCTCCATCATCGGCTATCCTGATCTCTACTCCTGGTATCGGCCGGCCAACGGTTCCCAGACGATATGCCGTTAGCGTGTTGCAGTTCATGACGGGCGATGTCTCGGTCAGACCGTAACCCTCAAGGATTATCAGCCCTGCTGCATAGAAGAACTTGGCGATCTCAGGTGCGAGTGGGGCTCCGCCTGACACGAAGTACCGGAGATTGCCTCCAGTGCGCTCTCGCAGTTTCGAGAAGACGAGTCGCTGCGCAATATCGTACTGAAGCGTCAGCAAACCGCCTGGCTCGCGTCCGGCAAGCCTTTCGTCCGCCCATCGTTCTCCCAAACGACGCGCCCAGAGGAAGATTCGCTTCTTGAGTCCGCCGCTGCTGACTGCGTTCTCGATGACACGTGCATAGATCTTTTCGTAGAGTCGGGGCACC
>CAYSKN010000071.1:4985-12579 GCA_964431565.1 uncultured Gemmatimonas sp. | reverse complement strand
CCGGCAAGCATCGATCCCATCATCACGCTCGATGCACCGGCAGCAAGCGCCTTCACAATGTCCCCCGAGTACTTCACTCCCCCATCGGCAATCACCGGAACATTGCCCGCACCTTCGACAGCGTTCATGACAGCCGTGAGCTGCGGGACTCCGACGCCGGTAACCACGCGGGTCGTGCAGATCGACCCGGGGCCCACACCTACCTTCACGGCGTCTACGCCACGCTCCACAAGAGCTGCAGCACCCGCCCTGCTTGCCACATTACCAGCCACCAACTGAACCTCGGGGAAAGCCTCCCGCACCCGTTCAGTAGCCCGCAATACCCCTTCGCTGTGACCATGAGCAGTATCGATCACGAGCACATCGACCCCGGCCTGTACCAGGGCACGCGCCCGTTCCAGGTAGTCGCCCCCGGCACCTATCGCGCCGGCCACACGCAGTCTACCATGATGATCCTTGTTGGAGTCGGGATACTGCCGGCGTTTGTGGATGTCCTTCACGGTAATCAAACCCTTGAGAATTCCCTGATCATCAACCACGGGGAGCTTTTCTATCCGGTGCCTGCCCAGCACACGCTCGGCCTCGTCCAGCGTGGTTCCCACAGGGGCGGTGACGAGCCCCTCGCTGGTCATGACTTCGCCCAGAGCCCGATCGAGATTGTTCTCAAACTGCAGATCACGATTGGTGAGAATTCCGACGAGTTTCCCGGTACCATCCACGATGGGCACCCCGGAGATCTTGAAGCGCATCATCAACGCAACCGCCTCACGCAACGAGGCGGCGGGTGAGAGTGTGATCGGGTTGAGGATCATGCCACTCTCGCTGCGTTTGACCCGGTCCACCTCTGCAGCCTGCCTGTCGATGGACATGTTCTTGTGGAGTACGCCAATACCCCCATAGCGGGCCATGGCGATGGACATGTCGCTCTCGGTCACGGTATCCATGGCCGCGGAGACGAGTGGAACGTTGAGCGTGATACCGCGTGTGAATCGTGAGGTGAGAGTCACCTCGCGTGGATGCGTCAGAGCATGACGGGGCGCAAGGAGAACGTCATCGAAGGTGAATGCAACGTCCTCATCAATGCGGTCGAAGCCGCGCGAGCGGCCATCAGTCGAGGGTGCCATCTTGTACAGTAGAAGGCGCCGGACGTTGAATCAACTCCGGCGTCCAAACAACCAGGACTCACTCACGCCAACCAGCGATCCTGCCCAAGTGCCTGCGCAGGCGCTGCGGCAGAAAGAAACCGGCGGCGGACAGAACACCAACAAGATTGATGTCGTCCAGCTCCCGCGGATCACCCCGCCAGTGATCTAGCAGCACACTACGACCGGTTCGGTTGATCAGCCTCTGGAGAGCCAGAACCAGTAGAAACAGATCGTCCACATCACCGAAGAACGGAACAATGTCAGGAATGAAATCGAATGGCGAGATGACATATGCGATGGCTCCGATCACGAGGAAGCGATCGACTGCGGGCACCCGGCGATCACCGATCAACCCGAGAAGCAACCGTACATACGAAGGGATCCTGCGAATTGCGTACACCACCGAACGTTTGAGGCCGCTATGCGGCCCACGCTTATCTCTGAGGCCACCACGCCGGCCCTCACGCATCTGTCAGCCGCCCTTCATGCCAGTGTCCGGCGACGAGCCAGGAGGACTGATTGAAGACGTTGATGCTGCCGCTTCCGGTGCCGTCACTGGCTGAGTGAGGGAAGATCCGCCAGACACCGGAGCAGTGTCTCCGGAGGAAGTCCCGACAGAAGGTCCACCAATCTGGTCTGCCGCAGTCCTGGCAGCCGTCACCACGTCAGTCGCAACGCTCCTGGTGGCCTGGGCAACATTGCCGAGCACACTCATCGCCTTGTTCAGGAAGCCCATCGCTTCCGAAACAGTTCCAACCGCCAGCCCACCCGCACGCAGGGTATCCTCCATTCCGTCGGTGAAACGCTGGAACACGTTCAACACAGGCGCCGGCCTCTCGGCGTATTTCGACTCGAGGAACTCTACGTAGTCGAGCACCTGATAGAGACGCTCGTCACTCAGCGTGTCGAGCTTCCGGTTGATTCGGTCGCGGACGTACGGACTCATGTCTTGCCTCCCTGCCCGCCTTACGTGATCAACCCCGCCAGCGTTTCCGCTCGCCGCGAGCGTCAATGTGGCAATATGGAGTTGCATAACGAGGACTGCTGTACACGCCCAGCCCACCAGCAAGCCCGGGATGGAGCCGTTCCACCCACTCCACAGCCTGCTCCACCCGATATGCATCGAAGATCGTCAGTCGGCCGTCACCATCGGCATCAATGGCAATGTCAGCCGCATCACCGTACAGGTGCCGTGAATCACGCGCTGAGCCTTCCACTGCGGAATTGTGCAGTGGTGTGCGGAAGCCGCTGTGTACCTCAAGCGTGAAGTCCATCTGCTCCTCGCCACGCCGGCGCGAGAGTTCGCTGAGTACCAATTCTATCTTGTCAAGCACGCGGGGGTCGACGGCAACATAGCGGGGCCACATGGTCTGCCGATCGTGAGTGACGAAGTCACGTACCTTCAGGTGGCGCGTGAGCGGAAGATCGAGATGCTCCTCGTACACCTCGACGAATCCGTCGGGCCGTTCACCCTGCTCTGAATGCGACCACTCCGAAGGATACCTGCCGATCTGATAGCCGTTGAGCGTCGTGCCAAGCTTGAGCTCAAACGGCACGAGTACAGCCAGACGAGGTTCAGCCAGACGCTGCGTGATGCCTGCCCGCGTGACAGCGAGTTCGTAGAATCCCGGCTGGAGCGGTACCAGCAGTGTGTCTCCCTCTATCGGGCGCCTGACGTCACCCGACTCACTACTTCCCACGGCCAACCACTGGTAGGTGAATCCGCGAGTGTCGCCATTGGTCCGCAACGGAAACACAACACGCTCACCTGCACGCACGAACTGCATCAGCAAACCGCCGCTTGCCCCCCTGGCACCATCATCGATCTCAACGCGTGGCACACGTGCGCCCGCGCTCTCGGCCGACGTGTCTGCCATCAGTTCACCCGGTGGCTGATAGGCGATCGCCGCAGCGATGGCAACTGCACCACTCAGAACGAGCGCACCGTGTCTGCCGATCACTGCCCACCCCACCTGGCGCGCTGGCCACGGACATCAATGTGTACAAACGGCCCGTGTGTCGAGGTGGCGGTGTAGATGCCAATGCCACCTACCAACTCCGGGTGTGCTGCCTCGACACGTTCTGCCGCCTTGGCGAGAACGCGCGCGTCACGCGTATCCACACGCCCGTCCCCGTTCAGGTCACTCATCCAGTCACGTGAACCGCTCACCATATATACGTCTGCGGCATCACCGTACTGGTGACGGCTGTCTGAAACACGACCACCCTGCCCGACACCACGCTCATTGTACTGCGGTGTGCGGAAACCGGACATCACACGCAGCGTACCGGCCGGAAAGCCCATTTTCTGCATCTCCGCAAGAACCAGCTCCAGCTTGTCGACGAGCTGTTCCTGCAGAACGAGGTACTTGGGCCACACACCCACCTGATCGTGCGTCAGGAAATCACGCAACCGGAAGTGATCCGAAACGTATGTATCCTGGTTTCCCTGAGTGATTTCCAGAAAACCTTCGGGATTATCGTAGGCACCATTCCGGACTGTCTTACGTTCGGCGGGAAAGAACCCAATACCATACGAGCCGATCCGTCCGCGCACTTTATCGGCAAAAGGACGCATGGTGATGAAATGGAACGGTCTCGAACCCGCTCCCGATTCGGGTATCGTGTAAACACCCGCGCGTACAGCAGCCGAATCCCCAAAAAGCTCACGCAGGATCGGTACCGACGAGGTGCGCGCCGGAGCGAGGAAACGCGCCCGCAGTCTGAGGCTCCGACCACGAAGCGAGTCAAAGCGTCCAGATAAATGTGGGGCTGCGGCGGATGGCAACAACCGCCCGTGAGCAAGACCGACGGTAGCTGGATCGAAGTGAGCCCCGGCAGTGTAGGTGTCTGCCACACGAGCTGCGGATTCCGGCGAAATGGCGCCACTCCTACCCGCTGAGGCCAGCATGGTCACGCAAGTAGCAGTGGCGAACACCGCCTTGCCAGGACGTCTCCACCGACCCGCCGCGGACCGGTGACTATCTGGAGGTGTTGGGGATGATGACTCTTGTGGATTCACGCGAAAAATGATGATGCCCGATGGTTGAACCGTCTGAGAGGAGACGATCAACCCATGTTCGGGAAATATATCCTCCCGGTCGTGCGTCCAACTCCATGAATGAAACCAGAATGAAACTGGTCACTCCGGGAATGTGATTCCACAGTCAGTAGATGTAGACCAGGGTGCCAACCGAAACCATGTCGTACAGCGTGACGATGTCCGTGTTCCGCATTCGTATACACCCGTGACTGACCGCCCGCCCCACGGAGGCTGGATCGTTGGTTCCGTGGATGGCATACCCATCACCCAGATTGAGGCGACGCGGACCAAGAACGTCCGGATACCGACGCTGGTTTGTTCCAAATGGTGGAATTACGATCCGGTTGTCTGCAACGATCTCGCGACCGTCGCTTGCCGCCAGACGTCTGATCGCACCATCCGGCTGCACGCGTACGACATCATTGCCCTGCACTGTGATGCTCGAGCCATCCTTGAGCACAATGGGTCTGCCTCGTACCAGTTGTACCAAGCCGAGGTGTCGCTTTGCGGCCTGCTCCTGGAAATGCCAGTCGGGCGGCACCCACAAGGGCATCGAGTCACGGCTCTGCACTACCAGCCTACCACGCGGAGTCTCGAATCGCAGAACCCTTGTGTTTCCTTTCACCACCATCTGCCTGCCCGACCCGGTTGCAACTGGTGCCGAAAACAGGACACTGTCTCCGTGTTTGAACCACAGGCGACGATCGGCGATGGACACCACAACGTAGGACGAGTCACCTGCGGCCGGCTTGCTCGCCGCGAGTGCCGATCGGAGGCTGTCAACACCTGCTCCAGCACGCAGGACGATCTGTTCAATCGCCTCCGAATTGTCATTGAACACCATGCGCGCTGCGTCCCGCTCGAAGCGCACGCGTATCGTGGCCAGGAACAGCCACACGGTGAGGCCCGCCAGTACGAACGCCATCAAGGCGAACCAGCCTGAACAACGAACTAAGAGACGGGCCATGGATCAGAAGAAGTACACCCTCATCCCGACGGAGACGTTGTCAAGGATTGCCCTCAACTCACGAGCCGCGATGCGGACGGTGCCGGGCATCACATAGCTGCTGTCGGCCAGAGGCCCCGAAGCAGGTGCCGCATATATGAGGACCCCACCGCTGGTGACGATCGCAGAGGAGCCGGTCCAACCGGTGTCGGAACGGACCTCGGGTACGAGCATGCCGCGGTCCTCCCAAAGCCACGCCGGCAGATCGAATCTGTCCCTGGCCTGGAGCAGCCGTTCCACAACCCGCACGCCACGGGGAACAGCCACGTGAAGAGTATCCGGCGGAGTACCCACCCGCCGCTCTGGCCCGATGTCGGCTGGGATGGTCCGGAGCCTCGCGGCCCCCCGGTCGAGCGCCACATATGCCGAGTCAGTATTCACCGCCAGGTGGAGAGCATTGTCAGCCCCTGCCTGCCGGCGCAGGATGTCGGCGATGAGCACAGTCCGATCTGCCTCGGCTTCCACGAGCGCGTCCACGCGCTGTCGTTCCAGCTCGGACATCCCGGCCTTGAGTCGGTCAGTTTCAGCCCGGTAGCGCGAACAGCGCTGAAACAACAGGCCGTCCAGCACCACCAGGACGATTATCCAGAAGGCCAGCACCACATTTCGGCGTTGAACATGCGTGGAGATGCGGGGTTCCTCTGAATGACTGTGATGTGATGCAGTAGATTGCGCCCACAACGTTCACTAAGCATAACCCGGAGACCGATGTCTGCACGAGCGACGCGGGCGGTGGCCCTGATCATCCTGGACGGATGGGGTTACCGCGAAGAGTGCGAGGCAAACGCAGTCTGCCTCGCAAGGACCCCGAATTGGGATGAGGTCTGGCCGCATCAATCGAGGGCGCTCCTGTCTGCTTCAGGCCGCTCCGTCGGTCTGCCTGACGGACAGATGGGCAACAGCGAAGTGGGCCATCTTAACCTCGGTGCTGGCCGAGTGGTGATGCAGGACCTCGTGCGGATCGGTGCGGCCATCGAGGAGGGCTCCTTCTTCGAGAACAAGACCCTGCGCAATGCCTGTGCTGCCGTAAAGCAGAGTGGGGGAACCCTGCACCTGCTTGGCCTGCTCGGCAATGGTGGGGTGCATGCCCATGACGATCACATGCTTGCGCTCGTGGAGCTTGCCGGTCGTGAAGGTGTTGAAAGCACAGTTGTCCATACCCTTCTGGACGGACGGGACACGCCACCGAAGAGTGCCGAGCTCTTTCTGCCCGCCCTGATGGAGCACCTCAAGGGTCGGGCACAGCTCGCCTCGGTGAGCGGTCGCTACTACGGTATGGACCGGGATCGTCGCTGGGAGCGCACCGAACTCTGGTACCGTGCGGCAGTCTCAGGCGATGCACCAGTGGAGACCGACGCGATTGCCGCGCTGAAACGAGCCTATGACGCCGGAACCACTGACGAGTTCGTACGACCGTGGGTGATGGCAGGTACCGATGGGCGTGCGCTCGCCCCAATGCGCGATGGCGATGTGCTCGTGTGCGTGAACTTCCGAAGTGATCGCATGCGTCAGGCACTGCGGGCCTTGACGGAAAACGAATTCTCTGGTTTTCAAACCGGTGTTCGGCCGGCCGTGCAGGTGTTCACGATGACCAGCTATGATGACGCCTTCGACTTTCCTGTGGCATTCGCCGCACAGTCCATGAAGAACCTGGTTGGCGAGGTTGTCTCAGCCGCTGGCCTCAAGCAGTTGCGTACCGCCGAGACGGAGAAATACCCGCACGTTACCTACTTTTTCAATGGCGGGCGCGACGAGCCATTCCCGGGTGAAGATCGCCGCCTGGTTCCAAGTCCCAAAGTCGCCACCTACGACCTGCAACCGGAAATGAGCGCACCAGCCGTGTGCGATATCCTTTGCGAAGCGCTTGCCAATCGCACGCACGATTTCATGCTCTGTAACTTCGCCAATACCGATATGGTAGGCCATACCGGCTCCCTGGCGGCTGCGATCAGGGCGGTGGAGACCGTAGATGGCTGCCTGGGACGCATTCTGGAAGCAGCAAGACAGGGAGGAGCACGTCTCATCATCACCGCCGATCATGGCAATGCTGAAGTCATGGTGGATCCAACCACCGGTCAGCCACACACAGCACACACGACCAATCCTGTTCCAATCGTGATTCTCGACCCTGATGAGATTGCGCCGCTTCGAAATGGAGGGGCACTCTGCGATGTCGGCCCGACGGCGCTCGCGCTCCTCGGCCTTCAACCACCAACCGAAATGAGCGGCCGTGACTTGCGGAAATCCGGTGGCAAACCCTCCGACAGCCGGAAACCGTGATGTCGCCATTGTCTTCTCTGCTCTATCGCCTCTGTGTGACGGCCGCGCTGCTCGTTGTCGTTCAACCGACGAATGGCTCGGCCCAGGTCGGGCACATGCCGCAAGACAGCCCTTACGAGG
>CAYSKN010000071.1:0-4975 GCA_964431565.1 uncultured Gemmatimonas sp. | reverse complement strand
ACCAATGGCAGGCTGGGTCTCCATGAGAAGGGACCCCGCAGATGTCGCTGTCCGTTCCTCCGCATTCGGTACACTGCGCTATGACATAGGAATCGGCGGACCAACGTCCTTCTATGCCCGCTACCTCTTCGCTCCGTCCGAACGTCGTGTGTTGGTGCCCGGCAACCCGAAACTCACCCGTGTGCTGGGTATGCGATCGACTACGACGCATCTGCTCGATCTCGGCTTCGATGTTTCGCTGACCGGCAGAAAGACGTGGCACCGCCTCATGCCATCGCTGAACGTGGGCATCGGAGTCGCCAGTGACTTCGCTGGCGCTGACACAGGCTTGTACCGCTTCGGCACCAGATTCGCATTCACATACGGAGGCAGCCTGCGTATCCTCCCCCGCCGTGGACCGCAGATCCGCCTGGATCTCTCGAATCTGATGTGGCAGTATCAGTATCCCGACCGCTACTTCGTAAAGGCTTCCGATACCACAGCCGTGCTCACCAATGTCCGACACCGCTCGGCGTGGCGGGTTAACCGAGGGGTGAGCGCAGGCGTGTCGATTCCTGTTTTCCGGTAAGTCCCGGAGCACGTCACCTGCACCCGGCATCAGACCTTCAGTCTGTGCCACAGTATTCCGTCCTTCCTTCCGTCAGGAGTGGTCGCGATGCCTCGCACGTCTCTGACCCGCCGGGTCACGTTTGCAGCGGCACACAGATATCACCATCCCGACTGGAGCGAGCAGGAGAATGCGGATGTATTCGGTCCGTGCGCCCGCCCGCATTTTCATGGTCATACGTATGTCTGTGATGTAACCGTGGCCGGGCCGGTGGACGAGGAAACGGGATTCGTAGTGGATCTCGGATTCCTCGATCAGGTGCTCAAGCGCGAGATTCACGATCGGCTCGACCACAGGAATATCAACCTGGAGGTACCGGAGTTCGCCGAAGGCAGGCTCATACCCACAGGGGAGAATCTTGCACGATTCATATGCGAGCGTCTCCAGGCTTCGCTCGCGCATACCACGGCCCGCGTGGTTCGTGTGCAGCTCGCCGAAGACAGCACGCTGAGCAGTACCTACGAGGTTGATGCATGAGAATCTCACGGCTTGCCACTGCTTCGGTGAATGCTGTGGTTCTTTCTGCGTGCACCCGCGTAGTACCGCCATCGGCAGCACCTCCTGCATATCCTCACGTACCAGAGCCCGTAGTCCGGCTGATGGAGCCCATCGTGTTGCCAATGCCCGGCACGAGGGATTCGCTGCAGTATCTGGTGGACTCCGTGATTGCCGCGCCGATGTGGCGCAATGCACGCTGGGGCGTTCTCCTGGTTGATCCCCTCAGAAACGACACGATCCTCTCGCACGATGCAGATCGGTTGTTCATGCCGGCATCGAACCAGAAACTCCTTACGGCAGCCATCGCACTTGCCCAGCTGGGGCCGGATTACCGATGGCAGACACCGTTTCTCTTGGACGGCACTCAGCGAGGCAGCACATTCCAGGGTGACCTTCTGGTGGAAGGCAATGGGGACCCGAGCATCAGCGATGCACTCCGTGGAGGACGTGCAGCCAGCGCGTTTGATGCAGTAATCGATTCGCTCACCAAACGCGGCATAACACGAATAACCGGCCGGGTGCTGAAGTGGGGTGATGCCTTCAGCGGTGCAACAACAGGCTACGGATGGGCGAAGGACGATCTTGGTGCCGGCTACAGCGCAGCCATTGACGAACTCACATACAACGAAGGTGAACTTCGTCTTCACGTGACTGGAGGAGCGAAAGCAGGAGCTCCCATAATGGTGAAGCGATCGCCCACCGAACGCTATCCTCCGCTGGTGATAGAAGCTGTTACTGGTGATCACAGTGCCGGCGAGTTTACGGCTGGATCGACCCGTACTTACAGCGATCGCCTCACCGCAGTCTATGACAGCATCGCCAACGCAGTCGTTGTTTCCGGCAGACTTCCGCCAGGTACGAAAGCGGATTTCACCATTGCATATCGTCACCCTGCCGATGCATTCACCGCCGCCGTGCGGGAGGAACTGCACCGGGCCGGGATACTTGTGCAGGGTAACAGGATCCCACGCGCTGACGCCAACCAGGCCGGAGCAGCCCGCCAGCAGCGCCGGGAGCGCTCGGTGCCCCACAGGATCGATACCCTTGGCGTGATCGAGAGTGTACCGTTTGGCGATATCCTGCGTCGAATGCAAAAACCGTCGCAGAACCAGATTGCCGAGCTCCTCTTCCGCACCTCGGGCCGTGTCGCAAGCGGTGACGGCTCGGCGGACAGTGCGCGCGCGGTGGCAACCCGAACTCTCGCAGGCTGGGGGATCGCAGAGTCCGATGTTGCCTATCGCGACGGCAGTGGACTCTCCAGGCATGACTATGTCACTCCTCGTGCGGTCGTCCGCGTTCTCGACGCCATGTACCGTTCACCCTGGTCCGATCTCTACCGCCACGCACTTCCTCTCGCCGGTGTCGATGGTACGATTGCTGCACGCATGAGAGATACACCGGCGGCTGGCAACGCAAGCGCCAAGACGGGAACTCTGGACAAGGCCCGTTCACTCTCAGGGTATGTCACAAGTAGGGATGGCCGTCTGCTGCTCTTTTCTCTGCTCTGCAACAACTTCACCGTTCCGACGGTCGAGGTGGAGCGCGTGCAGGACATGCTCGTGAGCATCATGGCGGACGGCACGTTTCCGGAGTTGTCGCCGCCATGAACGATCAACCATCCATTCGCCGTGGACTTGGCTACGAGGAAGCACTGACGTCCATTCTGGACGCCTGGCGTGGCCACGTGACTCCAATGATTTCCGTATCGCTCGCCGACTCCATAGGGCGAGCCTTGGGCGAGTATATCACAAGTCCGGTAGCACTCCCACCATGGGACAACTCCGCAATGGACGGTTATGCGGTTCGTCGCGCTGAGGTGATCGGAGCCACGCCGGATACACCACGCACACTCAGGGTCACCGGGATGAGCGTAGCCGGCAGCGATCCTTCACAGTTGCCGGAGGTCGCACCGATGTGCGCTGTTCGCATCATGACCGGAGCGCCCATCCCACCAGGTGCTGACGCGGTCATAAGGGTCGAGGATACCGACAGCGACTCACCATCGGACCCGAACAATGCGACCGTGCTGGTTGTGAACGATCGGGATGCAGGAGGTCGCGCGAATATCCGCACGCAAGGAGAGGACGTGGCACGAGGTGCAACTGTACTCACACCCGGCACATCGGTCCGCTTCGCTCATCTCGGATTGCTCGCATCGACAGGCAACGCTCGAGTGAAAGTACATCGTGCACCACGCGTGACCATTCTTTCAAGCGGCGACGAACTTGTGCTTGTCGATGATTTCGATCTCGTGCTATCGGGGCGACGCATCGTGTCATCGTCGAGTTATGCGCTGCCGGCCCTGCTCGGGAGCGCAGGCGCCGAGGTAAGGGTTGCTCCAATTGTGCCGGACACACCCGAGGCCATGACGTCCGCAATGGAAGCTGCGCTGGCTGCCGGGTGCGATCTGCTTGTCACCACCGGTGGTATCTCTGTGGGAGCACACGACTGCACCCGGGAGGCGTTCGCTGCACTTGGGGGAACACAGCAGTTCTGGCGGGCACGCATACGTCCTGGTGGGCCAATTGGATCCGGTTCGGTTTGTGGGACCCCGTGGATTGGTCTACCGGGCAATCCGATCTCCACTCTGGTTACAGCCATTCTCTTCGCCTGGCCTCTGATTCGCGTGCTGGGTGGTCATGACAAGACCTTTCCCGTACGCATACCTGTTCGCATGACAGAGTTCATCGATACACCGGGTGCACTCACCCATTTTCTGCGGGTGCGGATCACAACCGGAGCAGGCGGATTCCTGGAAGCTGCTCTTGCAGGTCTGCAAGGTTCGCATCTTCAGCAGAGTATGACACTTGCCGACGCGTTGGTGACAGTGCCGGAAAGTATTGTGAGAATCGAACCCGGTATGGAGTTGAATGCTATCATGCTGCCCGATGCTCCCCTGCTCTCGGGGATGCCTTCGGAGTCGGCTTCATCCGATGCTCGCTGAAGAACAAGGAGGGTCAGTCAGTGACAATGGGTTTTTCCGCACGTGACCCTGCAGCACGTGCGCTCGGCGCATTGCACGGCGATGTGCTCGATGCCGCGATCGCACGACGTTTTCGCGTAACAGAAATACCTGTCACGGTAGGCAGCCAGCCACACGAGCACACCTATCTGCTTCTCAAGCCGGAGAACTCCGATAACCTCATCAGTGAAGCTGACTACGTTTTCGATGAGCGACTACCCTACTGGGCCGATCTCTGGCCTTCTGCACGTGCTCTCGCAGGCGTTCTCATGGCTGAACATGGAAACGGACGCACGCTGCTCGAGCTGGGCTGCGGACTTGGTCTGGCGACTACCGCTGCCCTTGCGGCCGGTTTTGACGTAACCAGCACGGACTACTACGAGGACGCCATTCATGTCGCGCGCAGCAACGCATGGCGCAACGTAAGGCGCGAGCCACGGGTAACGATGGCGGACTGGCGCCATTGGCCCGGGGACCTGGGCAGGTTTGATGCAGTAATAGCAGCCGATGTCCTGTACGAACAGGAATACGTATTGCTCGTGGCCGACTGCATTGCCCGCTCACTGCGTACCGACGGCATCGCGCTGGTGGCCGATCCCGGTCGCCCCCTTCTACCAGCATTCATGGAACACCTTCCGGCGGCCGGCCTCCGACTCGAGGACACCCACGCGACCATAATCGACGATGGTTCAGTGACGTGCGAGGTGCAGACATTGCGCATCCGGAGGCAGCAGTAGCCGCTGCCGCATTCGCTTCCGCGTTGCATGCAGCAGCGAGTTGCGCCCAGGATCAGGCCGTTCCGTGTTTTTCCACCAGCCTCGATGCCACTATTTCAGAGATATCAAGTACGGGAACATCGCTCCCCGCGCTGGCAACGCCATCGGTGATCATGGTCATGCAGAAGGGAC
>CAYSKN010000070.1:0-12666 GCA_964431565.1 uncultured Gemmatimonas sp. | reverse complement strand
GCAGCATTCCGCGGACGGAACCGCACCTCATCCACAAGGATATCACGCCCCGTAAGCCCGATACGCAGAGAATCACCCATGGCGTACTCGTAGAACACCTGAGCGCCAGCCGCGAGCGGATGAGGAACATCGCGGACATCCTGTCCATCACCGAGGCGGATGCGATCGGGCAGATTGTCGAGCACCACGCCGTAACGGTCACGGTAGTACCCCACGTCAGCGGGCAGCAAGGTGGTATCACGACGTCCCACAAGTTGCTGTGCACTCCGCCCCGGCTGCCACCACGACACTGACAAGGCGAGCTCCTCGCTCTGCACCACCTTGGGAGGAATGACCGCTCCCTCGCCAAGCTGTGCCAGAAAAGCAAGGAATCCGTGCGCATCCGCACGGTACGAAAGCAACGTGCTGTCGGCGAGCTGTATGCCGCGCCGTGCTATGGCACGACTCACCAGTGAATCAGCAACCGGGCTGTTCCACGTGTCGCTGCTGTTACCCCTCCTGCCCTGTACAGGGGCTGGCTGCGCTCCGAGCCGTGTGTCAACCCAACCAATTGACAGCAGGAGCAAGACTGAGAATGACACCACACGGATTCCAGGGAGACAGCGCGGACAGGCACGCCATAGGATCGGACTCATGAAGACGGGCAATGAAGATGATTGGCAAGTCAGATCGGTGATGTCGGCGTCACCGGAAGCAGAAGCCAGCCGCGATAACGCGCTGTCGGCCGCTTATCATCATGTGGCAGCACCACAAGATAGGCCCATCCATATCGCCACTGTCGTTCCGTCAACGGATCCGCATCAGGAATACGAGGAGCCCGAAACGGTCTTCGCTGTATGACCCTGACGGTGACCGGTACCGCAATGCCGTTGGTAGTAACCAGCCGCGCACGCGATGACACCGGCATCATTGGCGGACCCTTGTTCGCATCCATTTGTACCGCCATCAACGTATCCATATCACGCCCACCCCGCACGCTCTCGATTCGCGGCAGTGGTCCGTTGTTGGATGCGAGCGAGCCTGTCGTGACAGCACTGTCGGAGAGCAGATTGGCGGCGCGGTAACGCGTCACGATCCACACATCGAGCGGATCGGCAGTCTCCAATTGCTCAGCAGGCGATCGTGTCGAACCCCGCTGTGCGGCAGCCACGCCGGCGAAGCCCCGATTCCCCAACACCATGCACAGCCCTGCTCCGAGAACCAACCGCGCACCGCCGGCGAGGAGTCGCAGCCTGCTCCTGCATCCGGCGGCGGATACAGGCGCCATCAAGGCACCCCCAGTACCCGTCGTCCCAGCAATGCCGGAAGCGGCGCCGGTACCAGATGTGACACTACGCTACCAGGCGCCAGCACATCAAGACCCGCCCGCATCGCTGCATCACCCTGCAGAGCGTAGCGGAGCACCTGATCGGATGCCTGTTCCGCTTCGAGCAGACGGAGTACGGCCATTCGCGCACCAACCGTGACCCACTCGGCACGCAGCACCGGGTCCGACACGGTGAGTGGTACCATTTGTGCGAGCGACACGCGCATCCTTGCCTCGAGCATCGTCAATGGTGTGACTGCCCACGACTCCCTGAGCGCGTGAATGGTAAGTGAGTCGGCAAGCCTGTTCAGGAGTATGGTGGAGGTACTGTCCCACCCCGGAGGTACACCTGTAAGATCACGGCGTACCGCATCGTCAAGCAGGACATCCGGCTCCATTCCACCGTGCGCTGATTGCCCCTTTCCTTCACGCCGCTCGAGCGCCACGCCCTTGGGTGTGAGCCAGCGGGCCGTGGTGAGCCTCAGAGACAGATCATCCGACAGTGTCACAACACGCTGTACCACGCCCTTACCAAATGTCGGAGCACCAACCAGCAGCGCACGCCCATGGTCACGCAACGCTGCTGCGGTGACCTCGGCAGCGCTCGCAGTCCCGCCATCCACGAGTATCACAAGGGGAATAGAAGGCCAGCGTGACAGGGGTGCCCGATGCGGCTGCGGCGCAAGACCTCCTCGACCGGCGAGTGACGCAACCACTACTCCCCGCGGGACGAAGAGACCTGCAGCCTTCACCCCCTCCTCGAAGAGCCCCCCGGCATTCCCCCTCAGATCGAGCAGAAGCGAGCGAGCACCGCGGTCGATCAACCCCTCAACCGCCGCCTCAAGCTCACCCGCGGAGCGTGCCGTCATAGTGCTAAGGCGCACGTAACCGACGGAATCTGTGAGCAGGCCCGACTCCGCTACAGCCGGCAGATGCCACGTGGTCCGACTCACTGTGAGTATCACCGTATCCGCGAGACGCGGGCGCCAGACCGTAAGCATGTTCCGGAGCGACGGCACCCACACACTGTCGCTCTGCCGTCCCCAGCCCTCACTCACTGGAACGCTGTCAACCATCAGGATGCGGTCGCCGGCGCGGAGTCCGGCTGAATATGCCGGTGAACCACGCGCCACCCGGACCACGCTTGCCCCAACTTCCTGGCGGCGCAACGTGATCCCTAGCCCGTGCCCCTCACCAAGCAGGCTGCCGCGATACTGTTGCACCCCATTCCCGACCAGCAGCGCGGCATACGGATCCTGGAGCTCACGAAGCATGCCGGACACGGCACGCCGTATCAGCTCATCACTGGGAAGTGAGTCGAGAGCATTGACCCGTACCGAGTCGATGGCCAGTGACAAGAGCCGTGAATCCGACCACTCATTCCGTGCCGCAGCCTGGCGACGCTCAAACCAAATGCCGCTGCCGAACGCAGCAACCAGCCCAACCGCCAGCAACGGCAGGAACCAGAGCTTGCGGATTCTCGCGAAAGAGGGCATCGAGGGAGTCAGAATTAACACGAAAGATGACGTTGCAGCTTCTTACCACTGCCCGCAGTCAGGGATCCCCTCCGAAACCGATACAAGATCCGGCCGGCGGCACCCCGTTTAGTTTGAACCGATGTGGTGCCCTCTCAGTGTAACACCAGAGTCATGACGACAGCAGCCAGAAGCCCGTCAGGCAACGACGGATACATCACACCCGATCCACCGCACCCCAGCCAGTCGCTCAGTGGGTTACTCCTTCTGGCGGCAACCATCGCGGCCCTGGTGTGGGCCAATTCGCCGCTGAGAGACTCATATCGACACTTCTGGGACCTGGATATAGCGGGCATGTCGCTGCACCACGTCATCAATGATGTACTGATGACGCTGTTCTTCCTCATGGTGGGACTCGAAATCAAGTTTGAACTGCAGGAAGGCGCCCTGGCTTCCGTTCGCCACGCAGCACTTCCCATCATCGGGGCAGTCGGTGGCATGCTGCTCCCTGCTGGCATCTATGCAACCCTTGCCTTCGGAACGCCTGCAGTTCACGGCTGGGGAATCCCGATGGCAACCGACATTGCATTTGCCATCGGTATCATGGCGCTGCTCGGCGATCGTGTCCCGCCAGGTCTGCGCATCTTTCTCGCTGCACTTGCCATTGTCGATGATCTCGGCGCTGTTCTCGTCATAGGTCTGTTCTACACGGCCGCAATTTCGGTAGCAGCGCTCGTCGGGGTGCTTGCCATCCTTGCTGCACTGATGGCCTGTAACCGCCGCGGCGTGAAGAGGGTGTGGCCCTACGTTCTTCTCGGTATCCTTCTCTGGGTGGCGGTTCATCGCTCGGGGATCCACGCCAGCATCGCTGGAGTCCTGCTGGCGTTCACCATTCCGGCCCGGGGTGCCAGCAGTGTGGAACACAAGATCGAACGCGCCCTGCAATTTCCGGTGAGCTACGTCATTATTCCGCTGTTTGGTCTGGCCAACGCAGGCGTGTCGATACCCAATGACCTTCTCGGACTGGTTGCCGATCCGGCTGCGCTTGCCACTGCCACCGGCCTTGTCGTGGGCAAACCACTCGGAATAGCCGGCGCGGCGTGGCTGGCCGTTCGTGTGCGCTGGGCCTCATTACCCGCCGATGCCAGCTGGCACGGGCTGGTGAGTGTCTCCGTACTCGGAGGAATAGGCTTCACCATGTCGCTGTTTGTAGCCAATCTGGCCTTTGGCACCAGCACGTACCTCGACGCCGCGAAGCTCGGTATTCTCGGTGGCTCATCATTGGCGGGCATCATCGGCGCACTTCTTATCTTATTCCGACGGAGAGCCAGCCCCACATCGGCAACACAGTGAAGTCGTCGGCAATTCCTTTTCGCAAGCCGATTCTCATCGTGAGTGACGTGGATGGCACACTCCTTGATGACGTTGGGAGCCTGCCGCGCTCCCCCCGGGAATTACGATCACGCATCGCTGCGTTATCCGCCCACCGTGGAGCACCTGTTGAGGTAGCTCTGGCATCGAGTCGGACGATACGCGAGCTCACCGTGCTCCAGCGAGCTCTCGGCATCTACGGCCCCTGCATTGCCGAGGATGGCGCCCTGCTGGGAGTTGACGAGAGTGGTGGTCGGAACACCATTCACGCAATCCTTGATGCCTATGACGCCTGCAATCACTGCCACGCGGAGCCGTTGACCAGCGACAACTCGTGCTCAGGCAGACAAGCCTTCACCACTTCAACCATACACGCCGGACGCAGAACAATCGCAATCCAACAGTTAGCTGCCGACAGGACCGCGCTCGAAGCAATAATGACCGAAGTGCCCGCATTTCATCAGGCCGATGTGCGGAGACTGGATACACAGAGGTGGCGCGCGCTTGGCTTCCGCTCAGCGGCATCGGTCAGGCGAGCGCTCGAAGCAAGGCAGAACAGCATACTGCTTGACCCGCAGGCTCTTGACGTGAACGCCCTTCGTGAGCTACATGAAAAAGCGGCAGATCACGCGCTTCAACTCCGAAGGGGTGGAAGATGGCTCACACTGACTGCAGCACAAGGCAAGGGTGCGGCACTGCGCGTGTTGCGGGATCGCATCCGTCTCAACGGAGTATCACCGCTGCTCGCAGCAATCGGGAACGAGGAAAACGATACCTCATTGCTCGCAGAAGCGGATCTGAGCTTCGTTATCCGTAACCCGCACCGCGGGCCTCTGGAGTCTCTGGCGTCGCTCCCCAGCGCCATTGTTGCAAGCTCCGAAGGGCCGGAAGGATGGTTCGACATGCTTGATTATTTGCACCGGATGGACAGGTGAACGCGCCGCTGCGTGTAATCGCACGAACGGCATCGGAAACACCACGCTGGACATTCTCGATACTCACCATTCCCTCCCGCTTCGACTACCTCGGCCGACTGCTCGATTCCCTCGCCTCTCTTCCCGACCGCCCCTCCTTTGAGGTGGTGGTGGTGCACAACTCCGCTTCCAGAGAGGAGCCATTGGCAATCGAGGCGCGTATCCGTGCGCTCGCTCCCACCATACCACTTCGTGTGTATGTGAATGCAACCGACCCAACTATCGGCGGTGGCAGGCGTGTTCAGTTGGCAGTCTGCAGGGCACCACTTGTTGCGTTCGTAGACGACGACATCACGCTTCACGGCGACATACTCTCGAGCATCGAGCGCACCATGCGTGTCACACCGCTCGGAATCGTGGGGTTGCCGTCTTATGAAGAAGGCAGCGATGTGCGCTTCAAACCGCGTGAATCAACCCCTTACGTGGATCTGGATGGTGTGCGCTATATGCCTGTACAAGGCATGCTGATCGCCGGCTACAGACGTCTGTTTGCCGATATCGGTGGATTCAATCCACGCAGGCAGTTCTGGGGAGAGTGGACTGAGCTCAATCTCCGAATGTGGAGACACGGGTTTCCCACGGGATACATTCTTGATCGCGGGTTCCTGCGGCACTGGCATAAGGCTCCCGAGTCCCCAACGCGGAGCCTGTCGGGGCGGGAGAAGTATGTGCTCTGGGGTTTGATGTGCACTGCACTGGAGTACGATGCCGTCAGCATAAACGAAGCCACCGATGCATTCTGGCGGCTCGCAGAGGACAGATACCTCACATATTCCTTTGGCGAGCAACCCAGTCCCAAACAACTGCTGGCGAGCGTACTGGAGTTGATGCCGCTGCTCTCGCGTGAATGGCCCGCGATGCACGCGTTCGCCGCTGAAACCCGAAAGCACCCTTTCCAGTTCAAGCCATTCGAGCCGCTCTCAGAAGACGATGTACGGCGCGTGCTGGTGCACGCCGACAGTGAAATCGGCCAGTATCGTACCGTGCTTGGAGAGGAACCGATTTCCGGCCCGGCAGAGCCACTGCAGACCGGCTGGTTTCGCCGTATCGGACGTGCGATGCTTGGCCGCCAACCCCGGACACTCGGCTGATATCCTCAGTCAGACAGTTCGCCAGCCCGCTTCAGACCCAGACGGAACAGGATCGGGCCAATGGTCTCGTTGATCGCAATCGCAGCCAGCAGGAGAGCGCGAAGCTGGCCTCCGCGCTGGGGATAGGCATCAGCCAGCACCGTGGCAAGCCCTATTGCAACACCAGCCTGGGAAACCAGACCCATCCACGCACGGCGAGGAATGGCTGCATCCAGGCCTGCCCACTTGCCACCCAACTGCATACCGCCCCAGATCGTGCCGATGCGCACCACCACGACCGGTAGCACGATCGTCCACAGCGGCAGCACGATCCGGGGGTCGATCTTCGCACCGGAAAGTGCAAAGAACACCACGAATACAGGCGCAGCAGCACGTTCGAGCGCATGCCGCAAGTCCTCACCTCGCCCACCGCCCACGTTCTCTGCCACAAAGCCGGCGACCAGCAGTGTGAGCAGTGTCTCGACATGCAGGATGCGCGCCACTTCCGCACCCAGGAGAGCCACCATGAGACCGAAAATGAAGAGCTCGCGGCTGATGAATCGGAGGTAAGCAGCGATACCCAGGCCCAGTAGTGCTCCCACCACCACCGAGCCTCCGATCTCCCACACAATCAGGCCCATCCTGACTTCCGCACCTCCGCCTGCGGGCGGCGCCAGTGAACGGGCGGCAGCCAGCACAAGCGAGAAGAGAAGCACGACAACCACGTCCATCACCAGCACTACACCAAGGGTGTAACGGGCCACCGGTCCATTCGCGCGCGTCTCTGTCAGAAGCGCCATGGTTACAGCCGGAGAGTGGACCACTGCCACCGAGGCAAACAGCATCGCAAAGGCGATCACTTCAGCAAGTGGCACCTGCGTCATGAACGGCAATTGACCGCGCAACAAAACCATCAGTGCAGTGAGCGCCAGAAAGCTCAGCACCAACTCCACCGATACCATCTTGATGATGGCAACTCCACGCTCTCTGATCTCCGACATCTGCAACTCGGCACCCGCCAGGAATGCGATCAGCGCCACCGCGAGATTGCTCACCGAGTCTAGTTCCGCTAGCACCGGACGGGTTACATATCCCAACCCGGGCGGACCGAAAGCCATACCGGCTATCAGATAGCCGACGATCTTCGGTATCCCGAAAGGCTTGATCAGTTCGCCCACGCTGTATGCCGCAAGAATGAGAAAACCGAAAAGCATTAGCGTCGGTGCGCCGGCATCGACACCGCCCAGCACATACACACCACCCATCACGGCATAGAGCACCAGAAGAATAACGAGCCGACGCATCAGCGCTCCTCATCGTCGTCATCGCCGTGCGGCTCCTTGCGCTCACCACGCAGAAAACCCGGCAGAGATTGCGCCACCGTCTCGGTCATGGTATCCACCACCGCTTCGGTGGTGGATGAAAGGGTCTCCAGAGGTGCCACGAGCGGAGCAGCCACAGAACGAACAAATCTGGCGGCAAAGAACTCGGTAAACACAACCGATACCGCCGCGCAAGTGAAGATCACATCACCATAAGGCAGACCACGTCGTGAGTAGTCCAGCGCCAATGCAATTGTCAGCCGCCCCTGCCCGATCAGTGCACGCCCCCAATCCAGCCCCACCTGTGCTTGCGCACCATTGAGCCACGTGACTATTCCCGTTCCCCATAGCTTGGCCAGTGTACGCAGAACCACATAGTGACTGATGACAAGCCACCACACCACATTCGATGCCGGAGCCCATGACGCACCGGCAATCAGGAGAAGCACATAATAGAGTGGCCGTTCGCCGCTTCTGAGTACCTGCAGCACGGGCCCGGGATGCCGTAGTGAGTTGACAAGAATCACGCCCATCACGAAGGCCGACAGAGTCGGTGACAATTTGAGATAGGCCGCTGCACCAGCTGTCAGGATCACTGCACCGCCAAGCGAAATGACAAGACGGTCACGACTGCGCTCATCACCCAGAAACAAATGAAACAGCGTACCTCCAATCACGCCTATCACGAGAGTCACGACCACCCATTCGGTTGTAGTGAGTGGGCGGATTCCTACCGGTGCCGCCACGTGCATCATCGCGATCATGATCCCAAATGCGAACACGCTGACGACGGCGTCCATACCATTCGCCACCTCTATCTGCTGCAGCACCGGTGCAAAGCGACGCTGATCGCCGTAGGCTACACTGAGCCCATCCGGAGTAGATGCAACGGCCAGTGCGCCGAGACACAGAGCCGGCGCCAGCGCCGTTGCGATATCCACCTCGAATGCGACGTGGAGTGCTGATACGGCTCCGGCCGTTACCAGCGCCAGCGTGACTACGGCCTCCACGAGTGCGAGCCTGTAATGGACTGCAGACACCCTGACGAGGCGGAGCAGCCGGAGCGGCAGGGCAGCCGTTATCCCCATCCAGCCGATGCCAAGAATCGCAATAGGCTGAAATGCATCTATGGCAGCCGGTGTGAATAGACCCGTAACTTGCGGACCAAGCAGAACACCAAGGATCAGGTATTCAGCGCCAGATACAATCAGCAGTCTGCTGGCCAGCCACTCGTACGCCACATGCGCAGCCAGGAAGGCCACGGCTGCAACCAGGATGAGCAGCAATGGAGTGGTCATGCGATCGTCCGCTGGCGTTTACCCTTGCTGTCCGAGTGACGGACGGCGTCTGGAGCGCACCCGTTTGCACCGGGGCTCCTGAACCCACGATAGACCCTCGGAAGGTCATTCGACAAGCGGGGGGAGGGAACCTGTGAATGCAACGAATGGTGAGCACAGGCAGAGAAAGTCACCACATCACTGCCAGTGGCGATCTCCACGTGCAGGGCGCCATTGATCAACAGGCCGGTGCCAGCCACCTGAGGGCGACTGCACACAGGAAGCGTGACCCAAGAGGGTCACCCTTCCTGTGTCCGGCTCACCGTCATGAGCCCGCTCGGGTGTTCCAGAGGCGCCGGTCGGAATCGAACCGACGAATGAGAGATTTGCAGTCTCCTGCCTTACCACTTGGCTACGGCGCCGATAACCGCCAGGCGGAGAGGGCAATGTATTCATCTCCACCGGCTGGCGATACTGCTGAAAGGGTGCTTGACGTTCTACATACGGACTGATCTGTATGGAATGGGCCAACACATGTCCGGTGTCACATATTCCGGAAACCGATGCACCAGTTACGGCACGGATTCAGGAAATCATCAGAATATCCAGCAGTTCAGGCAGTGACGCGTTACTGTTTCGTTGGTGATGAGCTACTGACATATCTCATGCCGTAATCAGATCGCATAATAGCCCTACGCATCACTGCCCGGAACGTGAGAGCGAAGATCGGTCCAGAAGCCTCCCGCCCATGCCGATTACCACCACCAGCACCATCATTCCTGCGCCAACAGCAAATCCGGCTGACGGCCCGCCAAGATCCGCAAGATCTGCCGATCCGATCATTGATGCGACTATAGCCAGCATCCAGCTCCGCACCGACAGATAGCCAGTAGCACTGAGCAACGTCGGGAACAGTGCCTCCCAGACGATCAGGTACATCAACCCCACCACCAACGCGCGACGTGTCAGCAACGAGAGAAGAGTGAACAGTGCCGCATACACTACGGCACCGAACGAGGTTGCCACCACCACTGCTCCGACGATTCCATCGGGATCGTCAGCTCCAAACACCACGCCGCCCATCGTCAACACGGAAATAGCCGAAAGAATGATTGTGAGCATGGAGGCAAACACCAGGCGAGACACGACTATCCATCGCCTGGATACGGTCGTGGTAACCAGATAGACCAGCGTGCCTTCTTCCCGCTCGGCGTTCATTGCACTGCCACCGACCAGCGCGATGAGCGGGGTGGTCAGCCCCGCCACCATGGAACCATAGCGCCTCAGCAGATATTCGGTCCTGTCAGCAGCCCCCGCACCCGGATCGAGCAGAAGGGTAAGGATCGTGGGAAGCACCACCAGAATCGCCAATGCCCCCATGACGGGCGGTGAAAGCGTCCGTGTCCATGCGAGACGAATCAGCACGCGAAACGACGCAATGATTCCGGAGCGTTCCGTGCGCTTAGATCCGTGCTCTGCGCTCACCGGCCCACCAGGTAGGAATAGACACGCTCAAGCGAATCGTCCGCCGGCAGCACCTCGTGAAGGGTAATGCCTTGCAGCTGTGCCGCCTCGACCAGACTGTAGCCAAATGCAGCAAGCTCACGTGTGTGCACCTCCAGCCAGACCCCTCGGACCTCCACACCGGTGACTTCAGGCGCTGCCAGGAGCGCGGCAGCCAGTACCCGAAGGTCGCTTGCACGGATACGAATCGTATGCGGACGATCCGTCATGAGCCGACGTAGTGTCCGATGATCACCACTCGCAGCCAGTCTGCCCCCGACCATGACCAGAACGTGCGATGCCGCGTCCTCAATCTCCCCGAGAACGTGGCTCGAAAGCAGGATCGTACACCCTAGAGCCGCTCGGTGGTGCAATAGCTGCATCACTCGCGCACGCTGATGCGGATCCAGTCCATTGAAGGGCTCATCCAGCAAGAGCACCTCAGGTTCGTGTACCATGGCTGCTGCCAGCTTGACCCGCTGGGTCATTCCTCGGCTGAACCCGCCAATGATGCGATCAGCAACATCGTCCAGCCCTACCATCTCGAGGGCAGTCGAGGCTGCTTCCCGCGCGTTCACCATGCCCAGCAGAGTGGCACGAATTTCGATAAACGCACGAGCAGTAAGTCGTTCCGGTAACCCCCCGCCTTCAGGCACGATGCCAAGCTTTGAAAATACCGCCGGACGCGCCACCGGCGATTCTCCCAGCACCTTGATCTGCCCCGACGACGGCCTGATGAGTCCCGCTGCCAGGTGAAGCAGCGTGCTCTTGCCAGCACCATTCGGGCCCAATAATCCGGTGATACCCGGCTCCACGATCGCTGACACATCGTTCACTGCCACCCTGCTGCCGCGCCAGTAAGACACGCTGTCAAACACGAGCGGCGTAATCAGACGTGGCATCCCGATCTTCAACGCCCCCATCGGCAGCGTTCCTGATTCAACGGCAGTCATGCCTCGAAATGCTCAATTCGGATCACCGCCGTCACCACAAGAGCACTGCCAACACCGAGCAGTACGATAACAAATGTGCCCCAGGATGGTGGTGGGACGAGCTCCATTGCACGCGTTGTTTCATGGAACAGCAGCATAGCCACCGTCTGCAGCGCGCGAAGTGGATCGAGGAACTCGACCACTCTCATCGGTATCTCCGTCACCTCCTCAATACTTTTCGTAACAACTGCCGCAAGGATTATCACCGCAACCACAGACGCGGAAGCGATGCCGCGCCTTGACGTGAGGCTCGCCATGAGTACGGCGATCGAGCCGATCACCCACGCAGACAACGTGGCATGCAGCAACATCGGCCATATCCTCCCACCCATTTCCGCAAACCGCAATCCAGGATCGGAGGCCGCACCGATATCGCCAAGATAGAGAAGCAAGAGAGGTGCCATGGCCATCAGCCACATGGAAACCAGAACGGATGCTACTCTGGCCGTTGCATACTGCCTCGGAGACACTCTGGTCCAGAGCAGCGCCAACACACGATACTGTCTGTCCCTGCAGAGCAGCTCCGGTACCTGCGCAGCAGCAAACAACACGAAAATCATGAGCTGAGCCCCGATCAGGAGCGCGTGGCGAATGGGTGCTCCATTGGTTGATGCTGCAATCACAGTGCCCAGCGAGGGCAGCAACACCAGAACCGCCGATAGTATCGGGATGGCCTTCGCACGGGTAGATCGCCCTATGCCGAACATCGCTCGCACTCCCTCCACGAAGAGCGCCAACCAGACACTTCGGGCTCCCGTATGAACGCCATGGTAGTGCCGATACCCCAGATCGTGGATTTCGGCACCATTCATTGCACCATTCCTCCCGGTCGCTCACCAATCTCATAGCTGTTCGCGCCGCGTCGAAAAATGTGGTCCAGGCGTTCCCTGCAGCGCTCCATGCGCAGCAGCCCTGTAGATGTCTCCACTGCCGCATCCCTCACTGCATCTGCCACAGCGTCCGATGAAACATCTGAAGGCACTCTCAAGAGAATCCCACCGTGCTTACCGGTGAGCCATCGGTTCCCGGACACACTGCCGGCGTGCCCCTCAGTGATGGTTGATGCAGCCTGGTTTTCCGCAGTCAGTCCTGCCATGCGCCTTGTAAGGCACGACATGAAGCGTACTCGATCACCATCAATTTCGATGAACAGCGTGGCGGTTTCTGCCGTGAGATCACCCATTGCTTCGTCACGTACCAAGCGCCCTGCCTCAAGCTGCACGACACGATCACATGTGCGCTCGACTTCCTCCGAGATGTGTGATGACAGGAGAACTGGAATATTGAATTCACGACCGGTGCGACTTATGAGTTCGAGCATCAGGTCACGCCCAGCAGGATCCAGCCCGTGTGTTGGCTCGTCCAGTATCAGCAGG
>CAYSKN010000069.1:0-12933 GCA_964431565.1 uncultured Gemmatimonas sp. | reverse complement strand
CCATCATCGGATAGACGGCCTGGGAGCAGTTGAACGTCCCATAAAGGTCGATCTCCACCACACTCTTCCAGGCATTGGGGGACATTGTGGCACTGGGTGCATAAAAGTTCCCCGCCGCATTGTTCACCAGCACGTCGAGGCGGCCATAGCCGGTGCCGATAACGTCCACCGCGCGCTTCACCTGACCGACATCGCGCACATCAAGTATGATCGAACTGGCCTTGTGGCCCTGAAGCTTGATAGTCTCGACAGCCCGGTCCAGATGCCCCTGCCGTCGGCTCGCAATAACCACGTGCGCTCCCAGTTCGGCCAGCAGTTGCGAGATACCAAGACCGATGCCGGTTCCACCGCCGGTGATGAGTGCTACCTGACCGTTGAGCATATCCGGCCTGAAGACGGTCGCTACCTTGGGATCGAGCATTGGTATACCCTGGAAGATTCGAAGGAATGATTCAGTCGAAGGACAGCGTCACCTGTGACTCGAGACAGAAGCTGCGTCTGTGATGAGGTGTGAGTCCATGTTCCGCCATCCCCTGCCGGTGCTGAGGAGTACCATAGCCCGCATTTCGCTCCCAGGCATAGTGGCAATACCTGTCGGCAAGAGCAGTCATCAGCCGGTCACGGGCAACTTTGGCCACGATTGATGCACAGGCAATGACATAGCACTTGGCATCGCCCTTCACTACTGCCGTGTGTGCAACTGCCAATGTCCGCAATGGCTTGCCGTCAACCAGCACATGGTCAGGTGTCGACCGCAACCGCTGCGGTATTCGGGCAAGTGCCCGATGCATCGCCAATACCGTCGCGTGGTAGATGTTCATGCGGTCTATCTCGCGGACACTGGCGGCACCAAGCGAGAGCGCCAGCGCCTGCTCCTGTATCTTTGCAGCCAGCCTGACGCGTGTGTCATTATCAAGTCGCTTGGAGTCATCGACACCAGCGATAGCCCGACGATCAGCCGGCATAACCACCGCACAAGCAAAAACGGGGCCCGCAAGAGGGCCCCGTCCAACTTCGTCCACCCCGACCAGCAGCGGACCATGTTCTGCGCGCAGCGTACGCTCAATCGGACTCCAGCGCGCCATACGGCTCCTGCTCGATGTGAATTGAAGTGTCGTCTACTGCCTGGTAGCGGTCGGTCGCGCGACCTTGCGCTCCTTGATACGGGCGGCCTTTCCGGTCACATCACGCAAATAGTACAGCTTGGCGCGGCGCACTGCACCACGTCGCACGACAAGGATCCCGGCCAGCATTGGACTGTGTACCGGAAATATCCTTTCAACACCAACACCATTCGAAATCTTTCGCACGGTGAAGGTCTCGCTGACTCCGGCACCACGGCGTGCAATGCACACTCCCTCGAACGCCTGAACGCGCTCTTTGTCACCTTCCTTCACTCGCACATTCACACGTACCGTGTCGCCAGGCCGAAACGGCGGCACTTCCTTCAACCACTCCTTCTGGGTCTCGATAAACGGATGCATCGTACACTCCAGGGCCGCTGAATACCGGGCCCGCTCAGATCCTGCGGAATCGAGCCGCTTGTAGGCCATCAACAACCGATGAACAACGTGCGACATCGTTGCGAGAGGCCATCGACGCGGATTGCCGGGAGCGAAGTCTCCCGAACCGGATCATCGTGGCATCGCCACCGGGAAATGAGGCAGCCTGGCCCCACCAGCGAACCAGCCACCAGACCCGGGACTCACAACCAGCCGCGCCGGATACCAGCAACCGACGCAGGAAAAGGACAGCAGGAAAAGATATGACCCAATGAACCTCTCGCGCTAGTGGGTGTTCGTAACCACCTCAGCGGAATCTGACGATGCCCGTACGGGCTCAGACCCAGACTACCTAACCGGAAACGGTCGCGGAGCCGGAAGATTGTCGAAAAAACGCCATGGCGCCGTTCCTTCACGCGCGAGAGGTACCTTAGCCAGCCGCGCGCGAACCATTGCTATGGGCATTGGGCCACCCTGAAGAACGGCGTCGTGAAACTGACGGTCCGTCATCTTCTTCGACGTTACCAGCTCCCTGTACAATGCACGCAGTTGCAGACCACCCAGCATATATGCGGCCTGATAGATCGGAGAGTAGCTCCCGTTGAATGAGCGCCTCACCTCCGCTTCGGAGTTGGCACGTTCGAAAGGCACCTTCTCGACAAGATACTCAATGCACTCCTCCGGTGTCATCTTGCCTAGGTGGAAGCTCAGTGAGAAAACGATGCGCGCGCTTCGGTGCATGCGCCACGCCAGCGCTCCCAGCCGATCTTCGGGACGTACGTGGAAGTCGCGATCCCAGAGGAACATTTCCCAATAGAGCGACTGACCCTCGTTCCAGAACGGAGTCGAGAAAAGTCGTCGATGTGGGTTGTATCGTGCGTTCATGAACCCCTGAAGATGGTGTCCAGGATTGAGCTCATGAAACACTGTGGCGCGTGAGAAATACGGATTGTTGCCTCGGAGGCTCATCATCTTCTCCTCCTCGGTCATGTCATTCGTGGGGTAGGCCACGAGGATGTTCTCACCGCCCAGAAAGAACGGACTGACACGCTGCCTCTCAGGCGAGAGCATCTCCATGCGCCAGTCTTCACGCGCAAGAGCGGGTATCGTCACCCAATCGTGTCTGTCGAAAAAGGCTTCGGCTTCGTTGGCAAGATCCCTGATGAGGTCAGGTTGTCTGCCGGGTTCCACATAGGCGTCTTTCACTTTCTCCATGGCGGCTTTCCAGTCGTCACCGTATCCCATCTGTCGAGCTGCCTTCCTTGCCTCTGCCTCGCTGAAGGCATACTCCTGTTCGGCTATCGAGATCAGCTCCTCGGCGGTGTAAGGGATCATTGCATGCCTGAGATCCACAGCCAGTCCGCCCGCACCGATGGGGTCTCCTATGATCGGCTCGTTTGCAGCCGCCGCACTTCGTGAGGTTCCCATAGGTGCACCACCGGGCCCTCCACCGGTTGCGCCAGTACCTGCACCGGCACCCGTGCCGCCAGGCCCGCCATCCAAAGCAGCAGTAGTTGCCCGAATCCCCACCAGCTTCTGCCGCACGGCCAACGCGTAGCGTCGCAGTGAATCATCCAACCGTTGCCATGGATTGGCCACCCACCAGGAGAAGAGGGGGTCATAGCCGTTGTAGTAGCGATACCAGGTGGTGACCACTGTGCGAATACGATCGATCTCGTCGGCTGCACGGTTGGCAACAGTACGGGAAACCCTTGGCAGCACGGCCTCCGGAGATCGCGAAGTGCTGTCGGCTGCAGATCTGGCTGGTGATTGTTCAAGCAGCGCCAGAAGGCTGTCCACCTGTTTACTGATCTGTGCCAGCACACTAGCAGACAGCTGCCCGTTTACCGAGAGCAGGTCGCGACGGCTCTCCTGGAGGCCAAGAAGCAGTGAAGAGAACGGAATCAATGCCGCTGTCTCGCGCATCTGCGCTTCCTCACGATCCATCAGGTCGAGCTGGTAACGAAGGTGGTTATCCAGCAGCACATAATCCACCCTGCCCTCCTGTGAAAGCCCACCGAAGTCCAGCTCGCTGAGCCGCTGCCGCCATGCCGTGTAGAACTCCCTGAGCCTGGTTTGTCGCGCGGGGGAAGCAGGGGTGTCGTAGCGACGCTGAAGCGCCGCGATATCCGCCGAATATCGTGTAACAACGTCAGCGAGCTCACTCGTGGTAGTGGTCATTACCAGAGTGAGTGACGGCACACTGGCCTTAGGATCCTTCGGGAAGATCTGTCGCACGGTGGGTGCGATGCCTGCCATCTGGGTCCGACCGGTGTCTGGCATGACTGCAATGGCGGCGAAGACGCCAACGACCATTCCCAGCGCACGGATAACGGCGGCACGACCACGCATAGGGGTTACCCCAAGGTACTGGAGAAGTGACGAAAAGTGGAAGGAATGTGCGGCGAGACAGATTACCTGCAGGGAACTTGCTGCTGTTGCTCGCGCTGCACCAGCAGCCTCCCGCCGCCAGCACGATAATGCCTATACTTCCACCATGTTTACGCAGCAGCCGTTGCTTGCGGAATTGCCCGGGACGGTCTTACCCGTCCTGCTCTACGACGGCCAATGCGGACTCTGTGCGGCCAGCATCGAGTTCATATTGCGCCATGAGGGTTCCTCTGAATCTGCCAAGAACGTCATGCATTTCGCGTCACTTCAGGGACGACTCGGAGACTACATCCGCGGTGTTCAACCCGCTCTGTCTTCGGTCGATTCGATCATCTGGATCGGAGTTGGCCCGAAAGGACACCCCACAGTTCTCATCAAGAGCGATGCAGTTCTTGCAGTATTGCGACACGTTGCTGGTGTCTGGTCGTTGCCGGGACGGCTGGGCCGAGTCATCCCGCGAAGACTTCGAGACATGGTTTACGACATGATCGCACAGCGCCGCTACCGCCTGACAACCCAGCGCTGTCTCTTGCCCGAGAATCTCAACAGTTCACGTTTCCTGGACTGAGTAACCGAGAGTAGTACGGCATCCATGGTGGTTGCTATCAGAACCTCAGAGGCGAAAGCCGCCAGTGGAGTCGGTGTGTGTGATGGCAGGCGCCGGCGCAGGCGGTGCGCCTAACATGTCAAGCAACCGTCCGGTGAAACCGAACTCCCAGGCTGCGCCGTATCGTACGTCCGCCACCACGTAACGCCCACCCTGCCTGGTAACCACCACAGTATCGCGCCAGCTTACAGGTGGCTCATAATCCGAGCTGGAGAAGGCCATCACGACCAACGCTGTATCACGCTCCAACAGCGTTGTATCGGGGTGCCCACCATTGTGGCCCTCAGCGAGACTGCTGAAGGGATCACCCTCCAACCATCCCGGTCTGTTCGCCGCATCGTATCGGGCAGCCTCGCTTCGATACCGGAATGCGTCAGCGAGGCTGCCGGCGAGTGAGTCGGCGATGAACGGCCTGAGTGCCCTGAGCTCCAAGGAATCGGGTATCGACCGAAGGCCCAGCGCATCTATCATGGCATACAGCCGGACTGCAGCCTGCTCAGGTGAGCTCGCTTCTGGCGATGCACATGCCGTGACACCAGCTAGGGTTCCTGTCAGAAGCAGAAAAAGCGTAGCACAGCGTCCCAACGAGACCGTGGTCGATTTTCGGCAGGTACAGCCTCGAGGTCTGATCAATGGTTGCCGCACCATCAATTCACAGGCCTGACGCGCCCCGACTTTGTCCGCTCCGCAGCGTGATCAGACAGCCACCGAAAAGAACGTGCAGTCACGGAATCATCCCCATGCATTCTATCTCCACCTTTGCATCGGGTACCACCAGAGCCGCCACCGCCACCGTGGTTCGTGCGGGCGGATTCGCCGGGAAGAACCTTGTATAGATCTGGTTCATGCCCTGGAAGTCATCCACGTCTGTAAGGAACACAGTGCATTTGACTGCATTTGCCAATGTCGTTCCGGCTGCGCGGAAGACTCTCTCCAGGTTCGCGAGTGCCTGAGTTGTCTGGCCGGCAATCGATGTATCGCTCGAAGCCATGCCAAGCTGACCCGAGGCGAACAGTATGTTGCCAACGCGGATTCCCGGTGAAAGCGTGGGGCTCGCACGCTGGCCCTCGCCAACGATAACCTCACGTACAGGGATTGGCTGCGCGGACGCCACGGCAGCAGACCACATAAGTGTTGAGATGAACGCGAGGGTTAACGAAAGCGATCGCGCAGTCCACATGGGCTATCTCCGTTCAGGTCATGAGATCCTACCCCAAGATGGGAAACATGAATATGCCGTGGTGGCCTGCACGCTGGCCACCGCACCATGAACATGCCCATACAACAGGCGAGGGCCGCCGATCAACCGGCGGCCCTTCCTTATGTCTGTACTGTCTCTGCAGCAGTCCGACAACGTCAGCCCGCGCAACCCTTGAAGTTGGGGTTGTTGCGCTCGCGGATCGGTATGATGAGGCTCGTCTGATCTCCGTAGTTATTTCCAGTGCGGCTCTTGATGTCGCCAATCGGGAACACCGTGTTGGCAGCACGGCCGTACTGAGAAATCAGGCGTCGCATGTCACCGAGCCTGTGACCGGTGAGCCAAAGCCAGTATGCACGCTCCTTGAAGAGCATGTCGACAGCCGCGTCCTGGCTGGTGGGTGATGCAAGCGGCGCTATTGCAGTAGAAAGCCCCGTGGCACGCAGGTTGTTGAGAATGGCAACCATGGCATCACGGTCAGCCTGGGTACCCGTAGTACCACCGAGCTTCGCTTCCGCCTCTATCAGCCGGGCCTCGATACCATCAGCCAGCGTCACCGGTGCCGCCTGTGACGTGTACTTCATCTGTGTAGGCAGGTTCAGGTTGAAGCCATCAAACCCCTGCCGCGTGGAAGGCACCCAAGGAACACGCGGATCGGCCGGCGTCACGAGATAGTTGATGCCGTTGGTTCCTTCACTGGTAACCACGTTGTAGCGCGAGGAAGCAACGAACGTAGCGGTCCAGATTCCGTTGTTCTGCCGTCCGGTTGCAATGGAGTGACTCAGCACGTACTTGTACGATGTAGGCACTGAAGCCACCACTGTGGCCGCCTGGGTGAACTGACCCATGTTCACCAGTACACGTGCCTTGGCAATGGAAGCCAGATTACGCACGTTCGGGCTGCTGGCGTTAGTGAGCGCGGTATCGAGCGAAGCCGATGCAATCGCGAACATCTGGGCGTTGGTGAGGGGCTGTCCGTACTCGAACTCGCCTTTATCACTCACCCGGCTGAATGGCGTACCCGAGCAGAAGCCTTCGCCGAACAGCAGCTCGCCGTATGCGCGAATGGCATACATCTCGCCCAGAGAGTCCTTTACGGCAGCAGCATCGGGCTTGGCCGACGCCCTCCATTTCTCGATGGCGCTGGCCATGCCGGCGCGCGCCTTCTGGAGATTGATGTAGTTCCCATCAACAGATTCGCCAAGCGTCTCGACGGCGTTACGTGCGTCTACCGCGTACCGGCCGGCGAACGAATCGTTGGTTTGGACTTCGTCGCCCAGGTTGCCGCTGGAGACAACATAGCCATCCTGGGTTCCCGAGAAGGCTACGATGAAGTCCATGAGCGAACCGTTGCGCAGGGTGGTTGCACCTTGCGGACCGGCGATCGCTCCGGCAGAAAGGATGTCAGGTGTGGCGACGTTGAGAATGTCCGTGCTGCAGCCTGCAACGGCCGTTACCGCCACGAGCGCGCACGCCGGACGAAGCATGCGTCGGTAATATAGGTGGAATCGCATGGATGGTTCGTCTCAGAAGGAGAAGTTCATGCGCACCATGAGGATACGCAGCGGCGGCGTGGCGAAGTACTCTTCGTTGCCGCGGAAGTCATCATTGGCGGCAGCAGCTTCTGGATCCACACCCGTGTAATCGGTGAACACGCCGAGGTTGCGGCCGGTGAGCACGAGATTCCACCGTGAGGCACGGAACTTGTTGGCCCAGGCAGTAGGCATATCGTAGGAGAAAGACAGTTCACGCCAGCGTACGAAATCACCGTTCTCGAAGAAATTGCTCATCACATTCCGGGTGACTGCCAACGCTGTGGCCTGCACTTCCAGTGGCGCGTCCTTGTCGTAGCGGCCACGGCACGCGATCCCGTTCTGACACTGGTGGCGCAGGGAATTGTTGAACTTCTTGAGTCCCCACTTGCCATCGAACATCGTCGTGATGCGAAGCTTCTTGTCGAACAGTTCGAGCGATGGCGTAAAGGCCAGCTCCCTCGTCGGGAACGATGATCCCAGGTAAACGGCGGTATCACCAATGGTAAGTTCTTTGAGCTCGAGGATGTGATCGCCATTGGCATCGTTGAAGCTCACCGGGCGATCCCAGAAGCCGAAGAGCGGGTACCCGGCAAGGTTGCGCTGAGTGTTGCGGTTACCCGACGGCACCGGTGCAATCCCCTCACCCAGTTTGGTCATGCGGTTCTTCAGTGTAGAACCGGTGAGAGTGTATGACAGTGCGACCTTCTCGCCATCGAGGATGCTCTGGTTCCAGGTAAACTCGAGACCGGAGTTCCTGATATTGCCGACATTGACGGTCTGTGTTGTCACACCGGAGAGTGACGGCGCAATCTGACGCTGGATAAGCGCGTCAGAAGTGGACTTGTCGTACGATGTGAATTCAAGGTTGGTGCGGCCACCAAACGCCTGAAGATCGAAGCCGAACTCGGTCTCTGCCGAGTACTCAGGCTTGAGATTTACGTTGCCAAGAGAGTTGAGAGACGCGCCAGGCGTTTCTCCACTGGAGAGAGTCAGGGCTCCCGGGCTGTAGCTCATGATGGCTGCAGTCACGCCCGGTATCTGTCCCGATGCACCATAGGTTCCGCGCACACGCAGGCTGTTCATCCAGCTCAGGGCCGGGAAGAAGGGTTCCTCGGAAATGAGCCAGGAGGCACCAAACTTCGGATAATACACGGCTCTCGTGTTGGCACCGAATGCGCTTGCCGCATCGCGACGGAGACCGCCGGTAATGAAGAGCTTATCGTTGATCGCCAACTGCTGTTCCACGTAGTAGCCCAGAGTACGGCGGTCGGAGATGCTCTGGCTGCCGCCACGCGTGGCGGCAGCCGTTACAGTCACGCCGCCTGGTGGCAGGCCGATGCCTGTGGCGGTCTGTGTGCTGAGGTAGACGCGCACATACTGCATACCAACGGATGTCTTGGAGTTGAGCCACGGGGTGAGCTGGAACGTACCCGTTGCACCGTAGTCGACTGTTTGCTGGTTATTCTCGCCACGAACCGCCGTAACCTGGCCGGAGCGAATCGTACCGGCGTTGGGGCCTTCGCCCACCTTGGAAAGGAACAGGTCATTACGGTTGGTGACGTCCGAACCAAGTGCCGCGCGGGTGGACAGCCACTCGCGGGGGTTCCACTGCATGCTCGCCGAGTTGATGAAACGATTGATGGACTGCGTAGTCGTCTGCGCCATCACATCGCCCATCATGTAGATGCGATATCCACGCAGCGGATTACCGTAGCTGTCCTTGAGATCGCCGCGCCAGGCACCAGCGATCGCATCCACGATCACGCCGTACGGATTATCCTCGTTCTGAGGCAGGCGCATATTGGAGTTCACGTAGCCGGACGAGGCCTGCAGGAACATGTTGGGCCGTACCTCGGCACTCACGTTGGCACGGAAGCTGTTCCGCATCAGCGCGTTGGGACGCATGATGTCGCCGGGAAGCTTGTCCACGCCGCGCTGCTCCGTGAGACGCACCACCTCGGAGGCGGGCATCTTGTAGATACCGTCCTCCTTCTCCGTCTGACCAGACACGAAGAACTGTACCTTGTCGTTGCCGCCTGACGACTGCAGGCTGTACTGATCGCGGTAACCCATGCCGAACGGAGTCAGATCCGGGTCATTGAGCACATTGCCCTGCGAAAGTGAGTCGACCGAAGTGCAGGCACCGCTTGCGACTTCCGTTAGCAGGCAGATGGTGGAGAGACTCGGATTGGCTGGCTTGCGACCCCATAGTGACCACAGATTCGGGTAATCAGAGACACTCTTGAGATTGCCCTTCTCGAGGCCAACGTTCCACGTGGTCCGGCCAGCCTTGCCGCGCTTGGTCGTAATCACAATCACGCCGTTGGCTGCCTCGGTACCGTACAGCGTGGCCGCAGACGGACCCTTCACGATCTCCATGCTCTCGATCTCGTTCGGATTGATGTCATCGAGACGTGACGGACCCGACCCACCAACTCCAATTGCGTCGTTGGTGTTGTTCGCGGCGCGTACCCCATCGATGATCACGATGGGGTCATTCGATAGCGAAAAGGAGTTCTGACCGCGGATACGGATACGCGCACCCGTGCCGGTTGCGCCGGTCTGAACGACCTGCACGCCCGATGACCGACCCGCAAACAGGGCACCCATGTTGTTCACGGGCAGATCGGCAAGCTGCTCGGCCACATTGACCTGGGCAGTGGCGTTGGCCAGCTCCACCTTACGCTGCTGACCTGTAACCGTTGTCACCACGGCAGCCAGCGAGAACGCTGCCTGCTTAAGTGCCACATCCATGGTGACCGTCTGGCCGGCGGCCACCGTAACCTCAACCTTCTGTTCGGTGTAACCGATACGGCTGACATCCAGGGTGACAGCACCTGCATTGGGAACGCGGAGCGTGTAGCGCCCGTTTTCGGCAGTAAGTGTACCCACCTGTGTGCCCGACACCAGCACTCGCGCCTGTTGGACCGGCTGTCCCGTTGCAGCGTCGGTGACGACACCATTGATCGTACCACCGCCCTGTGCCAGGAGCGACGGTGGAGCCAGTAAGCCAAGACTGGCTGCAAGAGCCAGCAGCAGGTCGGTCAGCCGGCGCCGCGCGGCAGGTGGCCGTTGGACAGCCGGTGGCGAGCAGCCAGGCTCTCCACGGGTGGACGCAGCAGGTACGAACAATCGCATCTCGTGACTCCCCACGGATAAGGACCACACGACGGCCACCCAGATGTGACCCATCGATGACGCACAACCCCACCTTCGACCGGGATCAAAGGGGGAGCACACGTCAATTCAAACAGGAGGCGCAGGCCTCCGAAATACTCAAGGGAATGGGACAGCGCGAAGGACGCGCTTACCTGCGACGGCGGGAGATGCCCACAAGGGCACCCTTGAACGGAAAGTAGTTTCTGAAGAAGCACCAATAATACGAAATCACCTTACTCCAACAGCGCGTGGTCAGTACAGGTCACACTGGTTTTCCCACGGTGGGTCCGCACCAGCCTACGTGCCACAACTCAGCGATGAACAGAGCGCCGGCGAACCGATCGGACCGGTTCGGACTCTAGGGAATCTGCGGGATGCTGTCAATAGTGCGAGAGAAAGTTCTCGAGCGCGCAACGAGGGACCAGTGATCGGGCCAGGATGTCACACAGCCAACGGATTACCTGTTGGGCGTTTTCACCTCCGGCAGCACGATGTCCGGGCTCGGAGCAACCATGTACGGAATGCCATCCCAATGCGGACCGGGGGCCAGTGAAAGATGTCCTGACCGCCTGGAAGTCTACACATTTCCGGTTGGCGAGCATCCGCGCGGGCACTCCAGTTCCGCAGACCCTGAACAGGAAAGGACCACCGTGCTGATAGTGGCCCCTTCTCAAGACAGTTCCGATCAAGACCCGCGCGGTAGGTCAATCAGCCTCTCAATCCTGACAACCTTTGAAATTCGGGTTATTTCGCTCGCGGATCGGAACAACCAGACTCGTCCGCGTTCCGTAGTTGAAGCCCGGGCGGTTTGCTACCGCCCCCGTTGGAAAGACAGACTCGGCGCCACGCCCATACTGGGCGATGAGTCGGCGGAGATCACCCAGCCGATGGCCGGTCAGCCAAAGCCAGTACGCCCGCTCCTGGAAAAGCATGTCGACAGCAGCAGCGTGCGTGGTGGGCGCAGACAGCGGAGCGATTGCCGTCGGCAAGCCGGTGGCGCGAAGGCTGTTGAGAATCGCCAGCATCGCATCACGACTCTCCTGTGTGCTCGACGACCCGCCACCCAACTTTGCTTCGGCCTCAATCAAGCGTGCTTCTATTCCGTCAGCCAAGGTGACTGGTGCCGTCAGCGACGCATACTTCATCTGAGTCGGCAAGTTGCTGCTTCTTCCATCGAAACCCTGTCGAGTTGAAGGCACCCATGGCATTCTGGGATCGGCGGGAGTCTGAATGAAATCCAGGCCGTTTATGCCTTCCTTGGTAACAATGTTATACCGTGAGGACTGTACACCCGTCGCAGTCACGACACCGTTGTTCTGACGTGTCGTAGCCAATGAATGGCTCAACACATACTTGAATGAGGTCGGCACCGAGGCAACAGCAGCCGCTGCCTGTGCATACTGACCAAGATCAACCAGCACACGACCCTTCGCTATGGCGGCGAAGTTACGTGGATTCGTGCCCGTGGCCAAAGAAAGAGCCGTATCGAGAGACGCCGACGCAGATGCAAACATCTGCGTGGTAGTCAGCGGTTGACCATATTCGAACGTACCGTTGTCAAGCACCTTGCTGAATGGCACTCCGGAGCAGTATCCCTCACCGAACAGCAGTTCGCTGTAGGCACGGACCACATACATCTCTGCCAGGGTGTCGTTGGTAGCAGCGTTACCCGGCTTGACGAGCTTCCACTTCTCGATAGCGCTCGCCATACCGGCCCGCGCGCGATGATGATTAAGGTATGCAGCATCAATAGCACCACCCAATGTCTCTACCGAATTGCGTCCGTCGGTGGCATACCGGTCGGCGAAGGTATCAACTGTCTGGATCTCATCAGCCATGTTGCCACTGGCCACCAGGTAACCATCCTGGGTTCCCGAAAAAGCCACGATGAAATCCATCAGTGAACCGTTGCGCAGGGTAGTTACGCCCTGCGGCGTCAACAAACCTGCCTCAGCCAGAATGTTCGGTGTCTTGACATTGAGAATATCGGTGTTGCAGCCGTTGGTTGTCAGAACGGCTGCTAAGACTGCGGCCGAACGTACCACCCGCCGGCCTGTAGGTATGAATCGCATGATGGCTGCCTCAGAATGTGAAGTTCATGCGCATCATCAGAACGCGCAGCGGCGGGGTCGACCAGTAATCTTCGTTGCCACGCTGATCGTTATGTGACGTGGAGGCCTCCGGATCCACGCCGGTGTAATTGGTGACAACTCCCAGATTACGCCCGGTGAGCACCACATTCCATCGTGTAACGTGAAGCAGTTCTGCCCATGAGTTGGGAAGATCATAGGAAAGCGACAGTTCGCGCCACCGCAGGAAACTGCCGTCCTCAAAAAATCCGGTGTAAACGAACTGTGTCGTTGCCAATGCCGCAACCTGCATATCAAGCGGAGCCGTCTTATCATAACGGCCACGGCAGGCGATTCCGTTCTGACACTGGCTTCTGAGTGTGTTATTGAACTTCTTGAGCCCCCACTTGCCATCGAGGAGGGTAGTAATACGGAGCTTCTTGTCGAAGAGTTCAAGCGAAGGTGTGAATGC
>CAYSKN010000068.1:0-13025 GCA_964431565.1 uncultured Gemmatimonas sp. | reverse complement strand
CAACCACGCTTGCGCCGAGGCCCACCATAAGCGCCGGACGTCGGCCATGACGGTCGCTGAATCGACCCCACATCGGTGCGCTGATGAGTTGAGCGATGCTGAAGGAACTGACGAGGACCCCGACGACGAGCCCACCCGCACCGAGATTCTGAGCATAGAATGGCAGCAGCGGCAGGATCATCAGAAGACCAAGCATGTCTATGAATGCCGTGATCATGAGCACCAGCAGCTTGCCGAATGCTGCCTTCGAACTGTCTGCCGCGAACTCGCCAGTGACGCTGAGGGGCGACGTTTCTGTTTCCCGTAACACAGGATCAGTTGGCGGCGTGGTGAAGTCGGGCATTGAAGCGCATTGACGGGAGCTGTTCAGAAATGGATCTGTTCGGCCTTGTCAGGCGCGGCTGGATTCGCGGACCGGCTTCCTTCTCCGCCGTATGCGGAAAACCCGTTTCATAGGTGCAGTGGGCACGCATACTCAGAGATGGGTGCATAACGCAAGAGGCGCGGGCATCGCTGGAGATGCCCCCTCCGCGTTGCCCGCGCCCGCATTACATCGATTGAAGCAGTCCTCTGGACGCTACTTCAGCTCTTTGTAACGATAGGACTGGATGTTTGCACCAGTGACCTTCACCGTTACCGCCTTGCGTTCGCCCTTTGACAGCGCGCCCGATGACTCGGTACCAGATGTTACGACGTTTCCATCTTTGTCGAGGAACTCAGCGGTTACCGTGTAATTGCCCGCATCCGCAATCTGCTCGAGAGAAAGCGTAAGCGAAGCATTGTCCGCCGTGCGCGTGAAGCCGGTAACATCGACCCGGACAGGAAGCGCCTCAGCAATCTTCTGGTACTTGACCAGCGAGTCGGACCATGCCTTGGCAACAGCAGGATCCGTTGCTGCCCGGCCGAGTCCCTGGGCCGCATAGGCGTACATCATCCAGCCGTCATAGTTGTTGGGATCGAGTGCGACAAGCTTGTGAATCGGATCGAACATCCTGTCGAACTGGTCCTTCGCGTGGTAAGTGGCCGCCAGGTTACGCAGGGCGTCACGGCCGGTGGGGTTCTTCTTCACAGCGCCCTCGAACAGGCGGAGTGCGTCATCCGTCTTGTTCAACCTGGTGGCGATGACTCCGCCCATCGTGAGCGTCATATCGGTACCATGGTCCGGATTGGCAATGAGATCTGCATATACCTGAGACAGGTTTGCTGTATCCTTGGCCATCGTGAGCATGTCCAGCCAGGCCTGCATTACGTTGGGTGCCTCAGGTGAATCGGGCTGGGCATCGTACAGGGCCTTGAGTGATGCGGCCGCTTCCTTGGCCGTGGCAATCTGCTGCTCGCCACTCTGGGCGGACGCCATCTCGTACTGAGTCATGGCCACGTAGTAACGTGATCCGTTGACCAGGTCGCTGTACGCAGTATCGGAGCCAGCGCTCTGGACGACCTTTTTCCAGTTCTCGATGGCTGCGTTCTTGTTGCCGCGCGTGTTGGCGACATTGCCGAGCACATAGTATCCGTACGGGCTGTCAGAACTGATGATCATTGAACGCCGTACGAGATGCTCGGCCGAGTCGAGCTGGCCAGTGTTGGATGCATCAATGGCTGCCTTGGTGAGTTCGAGCCATGCTTCGTTCTGACGCAGACCCGCCACTTCTTCCGCGCATTCCGGGGCAGCAGCAACAATTGCCTGGTAGGTGGAGTCAAGATGCACGATGATATCGTACGACTCGTCCTTGTTGGTGACGAAGCCCAGGGTGCCACGTGTCGGCGCCTCCGGGAGCCCTGGCTGCGTGGCGAGCAGCACAAGTGCCTGCGACAGCACATAGTTGTATCCAGCCGGATTCTTCTGGAAACGCTGTGGCTTGGTATCCAGTTCCTTTATGACACCCATGAGGATCTTCAGCCGATCCTCAGGGTTCTGCGCGTTGCCGGCTCGGCTGAAAGCCAGCGTCTGCATCGCCAGCTCCTTGGGACTGTTGGGATCGATGCTGCAGGCGGAGGAAACTCCGCCTGGCTGCGCCGTGGCCGTTGCTGGCATCAGCGCAAATCCGGTAAGCGACAGAACGGCCGCGGTACCGGCCAGATACGTCAGACGCATGAGACTCCTCGGGGACAAAACGGAAGAAACGGAACTGGACGAATTCTCACACGTCCTGCACGTGTGCGCCATCCAGGGGGTTCAGTTGAAACCCCGATGACCTTTGATTCAAAATACTATGACCAGCAGGATCCGCACTCGGTTCCTTATTATTGGCAGCGGCGTGGCCGGTTTGCACACTGCTTGGCGTGCTTCCGCCCATGGCTTTGTGACGGTGCTCACAAAGCGCACACTTTTCGACTCCGCTACTGCCTATGCACAGGGAGGAATAGCCGCAGCACTGGGTGCAGGCGACTCGCCCTCACTGCATAAGGAAGATACGCTCGCCGCTGGCGCTGCGCTGTGTGATCGTGCGGCCGTGCAGGTTCTTGTGGATGAAGGGCCGGCTCGGGTTCGGCAACTTCAGGCGGCTGGTGCCCGGTTCGACCTCGATCCGGATGGTGATTTCAAGCTGGGCAGGGAAGCTGCTCACTCCAGGCATCGCATAGTGCATGCTCACGGCGACCAGACCGGAGCTGAAGTCGCCCGCACGCTGGTGGCCAAAGTGCGAGAGGCCTCCAATATCGACGTGAGGGAGACCGCCCGCGTGCTGGACCTTCTGCTCATGGAGGACGAGCAGGGGGTGCAATGCGCGGGGGTGCGAGCCTCCATCGCCGGGCAGCCGGTTGAGATAGTGGCTGACGCCACCGTGCTCGCCACCGGTGGTTGCGGCCAGATCTTTCGTTATACAACGAATCCTCAGGTCGCTACAGGAGATGGGTTTGCAATCGCACATCGCGCAGGAGCCCGACTGGCAGACATGGAGTTCGTGCAGTTCCATCCAACTGCTCTGGACACTCCCGAAAACCCTCTCGCACTCATTTCGGAGGCCGTTCGGGGCGAGGGTGCCATACTCGTGAACGGTCTTGGACGCCGATTCATGCCACAGCGACACAGGCTGGCCGAATTGGCACCACGAGACGTGGTAGCCCGTGAAATTTTCCGGGAGCAGCAGACTCACGGGCGCGTTTTTCTGGACGCGACCCGGATGGGAGCGGAATTCCTCAGCCGCTTCCCGGGCATCTCGCGGTTGTGCAAAGCTCGCGGAATCGATCCCTCCCGGGAGCCCATTCCGGTCACGCCTGCCGCACATTACATGATGGGCGGTGTAGTTACTGATCTGGTGGGGCGTTCAAGCCTTTCTCGGCTCTACGCGGTAGGGGAGGTGGCACGAACTGGTGTTCATGGGGCAAATCGGCTGGCATCCAATTCGCTTCTCGAAGGGCTGGTTTTCGCGGAACGGGTCGCGCGCGACCTGCAGCTTACACCCGAGAATCTCCCGACGTCACATCGTACCGATTGGGACGTGCCTATTCTCGATGATCGTGGTGCAGCGCAGGTGGTTGCCGACGAGATCAGACAGATCATGTGGGATCACGCGGGTATAGCGCGTACGGCGCCGGGACTTCGGCGCTGCATGGCCATTTTGCAGCTACTGGCCGAACGTGTAAGCCCGGGCGCCACCGAGGAGCGAAATCTGCTCACTGCCGCACAACTCGTGGCACAGGCGGCCCTCCTGCGGAAGGAATCACGCGGCGGACACTTCCGGAGTGACTTTCCGAAGACCCGACGCAAGTGGCAGAATAGACATATCACTTGGTAGCATTGTTGTGTATGTCATGTCCCGCTCTTCCTCTGCATTTGACGAACCCTGTCTTCCTGCGGCCGGCTCTGATCCGGCCTGAGGTCAAACACGTTCCATGACGACTCTAGAATCTCACTACGACAGTGCCCTCGCCTCTGAAATTCGTAATCTCGCGAAGTCCCGAAATGCAGTCATCCTGGCACACAACTATCAACGTCCGGAGGTGCAGGATGTAGCAGACTACGTTGGAGATTCGCTCGGGCTTTCAAGAGAGGCAGAACGTACGGATGCCGAGGTTATCGTCTTCTGTGGTGTGCACTTCATGGCCGAGACGGCTGCCATCCTCTCACCGCAGAAGATGGTGCTGTTGCCTGATCTGGCCGCAGGCTGCTCTCTGGCGAGTACGATCAACGGAGAGCAACTCCGTGCCTGGAAAGCACAGCATCCGGGAGCCGTGGTGGTTGCCTATGTGAACACTTCTGCAGAGGTGAAGGCTGAGAGCGACTACTGTTGCACTTCGAGCAATGCCGTCGATGTCGTCAACGCAATTCCAGGTGAAAAAGAGGTTCTCTTCCTTCCCGACATGTTCCTTGGCGCGCATGTACGACGGCAGACCGGCCGCGAGAATATCCATGTCTGGATGGGCGAGTGTCATGTACATGCCGGAATTGATCCGGAGCACATCGCCCTTACACGTGCGGAGCATCCGGATGCGGAGTTCCTCATTCACCCCGAGTGCGGTTGCTCGACGCCCGTTATTGAGGCAATCGGAGCCGGCGCAGTCAGCGCGGATGACGTGCACATTCTTTCCACCGGCGGGATGATCAGTTATCCGCAGAAGAGCAAGAAGGATACGTTCATCGTGGCCACTGAAGTAGGTATCCTACATCGTCTGCGTCGTGAGAATCCGACCAAGAATTTCATAGCGGCAAACGGTCGGGCGGCGTGCACCTACATGAAGGTGACGACTCTGTCCAAGGTGCGGAACTCGCTGGTGAACCTGCAGCACCATATCACGGTTGAGAATGACATTGCGGCTCGCGCGCGTCTCTCGATCGAGCGTATGGTTTCCATTGGCGCGACATCGGGAAACAGTCCGTTCGGACCGGGGGTTCCAGCAGAATGACTTCATTTCATCCACCTCTGCGACCTACTCCACCCAGGGGCATCCCCATACCGGTTTCGCGGAATGCAGAACACCTGGATGCCCATCGATCAAGGTCTCTTGCCTCGGGATTTCCGCTTACGGCAGCGCAGGTGAGTGATCTGGTCAGGGTGGCGCTGGCGGAAGACGAGGCGTTCCACGACGTATCTACGCTCGCAACCGTGATGAGTGATCGACATGTCCGGGCCACCATCGTTACACGCCAGGAGGGTGTGATTGCCGGTATCGCCATGGCAACGGAGTCTTTCCGACAGCTCGATGAGGCGATTGTTGTGCGAGTGGATGCCAGCGATGGTACCAGGGTGGCAGGTGGGCATTCCGTGCTTGCCTTGACGGGACACGCACGTGGCATACTGTCGGCGGAGCGCACTGCCTTGAACTTCCTGCAGTATCTGTCGGGGATTGCCACCCTTGCCGATCGGTTTGTAAGGGCAGTGGAAGGAACCGGTGCCAGGATTGTGGATACCCGCAAGACGGTGCCCGGTTGGCGGGCTCTTGCGAAGTACGCGGTGCGTGCCGGCGGTGGCACCAATCATCGCATGGACCTCCGTAGCGGGGTGCTGATCAAGGACAACCATCTGGCGGCCGCAGGTGGCGATATTCACCTGGCGGTCTCGCGCGCACGACAGCTGGCGATACCAGAAACCCCGATCCAGGTGGAATGCGACACTCTCGTGCAAGTGGATGCTGCACTTGCAGCTGGGGCCGACTGGATCCTCCTGGACAACATGTCGATCGAGACACTGCGCCTGGCCGTTTCTCGCTGTGCGGGACGAGCTCTTACAGAGGCATCGGGCGGTGTTACGCTCGCTAGTGTGCGTTCCGTAGCGGAGACGGGGGTGGATCGAATATCGGTGGGCGTCATCACGCACTCGGCGCCAGCCCTTGATCTGGCACTCGATTTCGACGGACGCTGATGGTTCGCTGACCATTGGGCGCCCCTGCGTATTGCTGAGCGGGCCTGAACACTCAGCAGATCTTCGAGCCACGCGAGAACGACCGCGGCTTCCTGCCCGAACCCGGTGCTTCCATAGGGTCCCTCGCTGTCGTAGGTTGACCGCATGCGTCCTGACCTTATCCGCGTCGTCCTCGTTGACGATCACCAGATTGTGCGTGCCGGGCTCAAGGCCGTGCTGTCAACTGCCAGGGACATTACGGTCGTTGGTGAAGGCAGTAATGGCAGGGAGGCCCTCGCGCTCGCTGACAGGCTTGATCCTCACGTGATTGTCATGGACCTGTCCATGCCGGAAATGGATGGCCTCACCGCGATGAGGGAATTACAGAAGATCAATGCAAATCGCACATCGCCTTCGGACGAGCCTGCGACGCGCCGTGTTCTGGTGCTTACCATGCACACGGAGGATGAGCACCTCGTCGCGCTGCTGGAGGCTGGGGCGGGAGGATATCTCCTAAAATCGGTGGCAGATCGCGAGCTTGTTGATGCTGTTCGGACCGTTGCTGCGGGGGACGTCTATGTTCAGCCATCGGCAGCACGCGCTCTGGCACGCGGTCTGGCCAAGCGCGAGGGCTATGTGGAGGAGCGCAGCCGGTTCGAGAAACTCACGGACCGTGAGCAGGTGGTGCTCAAGATGGTAGCTGAAGGTTATACGGCACCCGAGATCGGTGAACATCTGACGATCTCGCCCAAGACCGTGGACACCTATAAGCAGCGTATTGGTGAGAAACTGGGACTCACGCACCGCACCGACTATGTGAAATTCGCGCTCAGGCTGGGCCTGCTCAGGAACGACACCTGAAGTGATTACAGCACGGTGTGCCTACCAGTGCGCAGCAAGCGGGGCACCCATCTGGGCAGCTGGACGCCCGGCTTCATTTGCATGAGAGCTGCAGCCATCGTGGCAATGCCGCCCTGGTTACTGCTGAATCAAGAGAGCCAGCCTATTGCCGGTTTACTGGTGGAGGTGGAGGCGGCTTCTCCACGGTGATAGTCACGATGCTCGCCTTGCCCTCCGGTCGGTTGTTCCCGTCGATCACCTGCAGGGTGAACTGTGCAACACCGATCTTGTAGGCGGTGACCTGAACTTGCGTCGATTGTGGATTGGCGACGCCCACGGCGATTCCCGGGAGATCGCTGGTGACCAGCACGTTTCGGCTCAGCATGTCACGGCCCTGCGCATCCTTAAGCCTGATGGCGAATGCGCTGACCGTACCGCTGTCCAGCTTGAACGTCTCCGCAACTATTATCGTATCAACCGGTATCTGCTGGATGATTATGCTCGCCTGGCCGATACGCCCGTCCTCGGTGGCCACGGCCTGGATCGATACCGCGCCGGCAGCCATCGCCCTGACGAGGCCGGTAGACGACACGGTTGCTCGCGTAGGATCACTGGACATCCATTCGAGTGGACGATCGGTCACCTCCACTCCCGTGGAGTCCGTCAGAGTTGCGCGCAGTTGAGTTGTCTGACCCTCCATGATCGTTGCCTGAAGCGGTGACACAACCAGCGATGCGAGCGGAATCTTTGTCACGGTGAGCGTGGCTGTATCAGCAACTCCTTCGGCTGATACAATGACGCGTCCGATGCCGAGCTTGAGACCGGTGACCTCACCAAGTTGCGTCACTCGCAGAATATCCGTATCCGGGGTGCGCCAGCTTACCGCCCGACCCCCGGGAATTGAACCACCGACTGAATCGACCAGGCCATAGCTGAGCACTCGCGGGATTCCTATCCGGACGGACCCCACCTTGGGCGAGATGATGACCTTGTCGATCCGGGGATTCACGGCTTCCACCGTCATGCTGCAGTTGACAGACGGATTGTCTGCCGACGCCACCGTGATCGTCGAGCTTCCGGCTCGCTGTGTGACAACAAGACCGGATTGCGACACGCTGGCAACCACCTCATTGCTGCTGGTCCACACGAGAGCCCGTCCGGTCAGGGGCAACGATGAACCTACGGAATCAAGCAGTGTGACCGTTGGCTGTACGCCTTGTGACACAGTGATCCTGCTCGACGTTGGTGCCAGACGACAGGCTGCGATCGGGATCCGGGTGACCAGCACAGACGCACTGCCGGTGGTCCGATCCACTTCGGCGGTGATAACGGCCTGACCCGCACTCAGCGCAACGATGGTTCCGTTCTGGTCTACCGTGACGATCGACGTGTTGCTGGAGCTCCAGCGGGACGGGCGTCCCTCAATGATTATACCCTGGGCGTTACGGGCAACCGCTGAGAGCTGACGCGTGTTGGTCTCGCGCAGCGTGAGTGTGTTGGGTGTCACGGTCACAGATGCCGCCGTTTCCGGAGTCACCGTGACCTGGACCGAGGCAGACTCTCCATCCACCACGGCTGAGACGACGGCTGAACCTACCGCAACGGCTATCACCTGCCCTCCATCCGTCACAGTTGCTACCGCCTGATTGCTCGATGAGTAGGAAACTCTCTTGTTGCGGATCGTATTGCCCTTGCAATCAAAAGCTGTGCCGACAATCACGGATGTGCCGTTTACCGGCAGCGTCAGTGATGTTGGGGCAGCCGTCACGGAGCAGGCCTTCGGCGGACTCAGGTCGAGACAGCCTGGGAGAGCGGCCAGCAATAGGAGAGCCGGCAAACCGGCAAGGCGGGGAAACAGTTTCACGATAGGGGCACCGACCCGCATGCAGGTCCGTCCTGTCAGCAGAGGAAATGAAAAGAAAACTCAACCCGGAGTAACCCGAAATATGGATGATCCTGCACTTCGCAACGGAGTGTACAGCGCGGGACCACGTATTGAGACGCATCATGCAGACGAGCGGTAACCATCACAGTCCCGGCACGATTGCCACGATGACACAACCTGAATTGACGGGCATCAATGGGCAAGACTACCCATTCGTTAGCTTTCCCTGCGATGGAGACACCTGCCATGATGGCACCTTCCGGTAGCACCGTCTACCGCCACGGAAGTTCACTACGCGCCTGGCAGCCGGTCGCAGCGTGGGTCATCGGTGCGATCTTGTACCGCGCTCTGCTCGCGTCACTCGTCCCTCTATTTCCCGATGAGACCTACTACTGGGAATGGTCAAGACGTCTCGCGGCGGGATATTTCGATCATCCGCCGGGCATTGCCTTTCTCATTGCAGCTGGGACGGCACTCGTCGGTCAGACGACTGCTGGAGTTCGCACAGGTCCCGCACTTATGGCACTGGTCACCCACGTGGCGGCGATCGGTTGCGCTTGGAGCATGGCTGGAAGAGGTGCTCCCGGACTGCTGGCAGCGCGCCGGGCGGCACAGCTGGTTGCTCTTCTTCCCATCGCAGCCGTTGGGCTGGTGCTCGCCACACCCGACGCGCTCCTCTTTGCCGCAGTCATGGTGGCACTGCTCGCTGTGGAGCGCGCCTTGGCAGCGCCACCGGGAACGCGCGCTTCCCTTCGTTGGTGGATCTTCGCGGGGATCGGTACTGGAGGAGCATTCCTGGCCAAGTACACAGCTGTGCTGTTGCCGATGGGCCTGTTCATTGCCTTTCTACTCCATCCCGTCTTGCGACGTCGTTTTCGGGAAGCGGGTCCGTGGCTCGCAAGTGCTCTGGCCCTGGCCATGTTCATGCCGGTCGTGCTCTGGAATGCCCGGCATGACTGGCTCTCCTTTCGCTTTCAGCTCGCCCACGGCTTCGGCACGAATGCCGTGGGCAGCCCTCTCTCGCGGGAACTCGAGATGGTCGGTGGCCAGGCGGGGCTTGCCTCGCCGATACTCTTCGCCCTGATGGTCGGGGTGGTATGGGTTGCCCTCCGGGATGGGTGGAAGCTCCGCACAGCAGGCAACTTCGCGTCCGGCGAGAGGTCTGAACGACGCTTTGCACTGGCCATGATCGCTCTGGTTCCACTCCTATTCTTCGCCATCAGTGCCTGGCGTCGTTCGGTCGAGGCCAACTGGCCTGCCCTCATCTACCCGAGTGCTCTCACGTTGCTGGCCACCAGCGACAGATCCTGGACCCGTGGCATATGGTGGAGGCGCGGTCTCTGGCTCGCAGCCTTGCTGATTGCGGTTGTCGGCGTACAGGCTTGGCGGCCGATTCTGCCGCTTGCTCCCCGCAATGATCCGATCGCCCGCGCCTACGGCTGGGTCGCGCTTGCCCGGTTTGTGGATAGCGCGCGCGACGGTCTTTCTTCGCGGGGTGCCGAGACGATCTGGCTCGCAGCCGAACGTTATCAGGAAGCATCCGAACTCGCATTCCACGTCGCTGGTCAGCCCAAGGTTACGGCTCTTAATCTCGGTGGCCGACATAACCAGTATGACCTCTGGATCAGTGTGTGTGACCTGACAGGTACGAATGACGGCGTGGTAGCTGTTTTCGATGCCGAAGCCAAGGGTGACTCACTTGCCGCTGTTGTAGGTGACTGGTTTGCCTCGAAAGAGCGGGGAGCGACAGTTGTTCTGCGCCGCGGAGGCAGTGAGATAGCTAGGCGACGTGTGTGGTCATATCGTGGAGTCAACGAATCGTTCGGTCGGTGGTGTCGATCCCGCTCTGACCTCCACCAGGACATTCTTTCGAGTCCGTAGATGACACCGTTGATCACACTTCCCGCACTGACAGCCGTCGCAGTCGGTGGCGCTCTCGGATCGGTGGTCCGCTACGTTACCGGGGTCATGTTGTTGCGTGCTGGCGGCGGATTTCCGCTGGGCACGTTCGTTGTGAACGTGCTTGGTGCTTTGCTCATCGGAATCTTTGCAGGGCTGGCCATGGAATCCGGGACGGAACAGTTGCTGCGCCTGGCGCTCATCAGTGGCTTTTGCGGCGGCTTTACTACCTTCTCCACTTTGAGCGCCGAGACCATTACACTCGTACAGGAGGGTCGTTTGACACTGGCCGCGATGTACGTCATTGCCACTCTTGTGCTTGGCCTCGGCGCCACCATGCTCGGTTTGATGCTGGTTACGCCAAGGCCTCAGGCGTGAGCACGGCTCATCACCCAGAGACCCAGCTTCTGTCACGCATATCAGCACATCCCCACTTCATGACCAGTCCTGCGGTTCCTGGTGATCTGGCCACCTGGTGCAGCGCCAATGATCAGTATGCGCTGGACGATCTGTTTGATTTCCTGCGCATTCCCTCAGTGTCCGCCCGCTCGGAACACGCGCTTGATTGTGCGCGAGCTGCCCGGTTTGTGGCTGATCATCTCACACGCATCGGGTTCAGAACGGCGGTAGAGCCCACACCTGGCCATCCCATAGTGGTCGGAGAATGGCGTGGCGCGGGCCCGGCAGCCCCCACCCTCCTGATCTACGGACATTATGACGTTCAGCCGGCTGAGCCGCTCGAACTCTGGACGTCGCCTGCCTTCGAGCCGGACATCAGGGACGGGCGCGTCTTCGCGCGAGGATCAGTCGACGACAAGGGCCAGCTCCATTTGCACATGAAGGCACTTGAGGCTCATCTCTCAGTACGCGGAACCTTGCCGGTGAACGTCCTCTTTCTGGCGGAGGGCGAAGAAGAAGTGGGCAGTGTGAATCTTGCGGCCTTCCTTGAGCGGGAGAGACGTCGGCTCACCTGCGACGCGGTTGTGATTTCGGATTCGACGATGTTTGCACCTGGTATTCCGAGCATGCTGTCATCGCTCCGTGGTCTGGCCTATCTGGAGATCACGGTCCAGGGCGCCGCAACCGATCTCCACAGCGGCATGTATGGCGGTGCGGTCGTCAATCCAGCCATGGCGCTGGCCAAGATACTCTCGACGATGCACGACGTCGACGGCCGCATTGCTATCGACGGATTTCATGATGATGTGCGCGCATTTCCCGAAGAGGTACGTGCACAGATGCGTACACTGCCCTTTAGTGACGATGACCTGATGGAAGAAGTCGGCGTGTCGGTGCTGGGAGGTGAGGCGGGCTATAGTACACTGGAACGGCTGTGGACGCGGCCCACCTGTGAGGTCAACGGATTGTTGAGTGGCTATACCGGCGAGGGAGCCAAGACCGTACTTCCCGCCAAGGCCATGGCTAAGGTGAGCTGCAGGCTGGTTCCGGATCAGGATCCCATCAAGATCGCCTCTCTGGTCGGGGCACACGTACGACGTGCGGCACCCGAAGGGGTATCGGTAAGCGTGCAGTATCTTCACGGTGCCCGACCGTGGCGTGCCGATCTTGCGGGCCCCATCATCGAGGCAGGGAAGTTTGCGCTTGAGGCTGCGTTTGCCCGTCCACCCGTAATCACCGGAGAGGGAGGGAGCATCCCGGTAGTAGACGATTTCGAGCGTATCCTTGGCGCTCCCATCCTGCTCATGGGTTTCGGGCTTCCCGGTGAGAATGCTCACGCACCCAACGAGTGGATCTCTGTTGCCAACTACCAGACTGGCATACGCGCTGCTGCAGTGCTCTATGAGGAGTATCGACGTAGAGTCGGCTGAGCCGTTGCGAGCCATCGGCAGGGCGAGAACCTCAGAGAGTGCCAGACAGGGGTGATCAGTCACATTGATCACCCCTGTCTGCATAGGCGAGTATTGAACGACGCCGAGAGTATCCCTGCTTACAGGCCGTCCAGCAGTGAATCATTGTTGGACGTGGCCGCAATACGCTTTATCAGCCACTCCATACCGGCCTGTGGCGGCAGCTGGTGGAGACCACGTCGCAAGAGGTAGACCTTTTCCAGTTGGTCAGGTCGATAGAGTTTCTCCTCTCTGCGTGTTCCACTCGTTGCGATATCGAATGCGGGAAAAATGCGCCGGTCTGCAAGCGAGCGATCGAGCTTTATCTCGCAGTTGCCGGTGCCCTTGAACTCCTCGAATATCACGTCGTCCATGCGTGAGCCCGTTTCCACGAGCGCAGTGGCAATGATGGTGAGTGAGCCGCCGCCGTGCTGTGGTGCAATCATTCGTGCCGAGCCGAAGAACGCTATTGGCTTCTGCATGGCAGTGGCATCCAACCCACCTGACATCGTGCGTCCAGTACCGCGATCGACGGTGTTGTGCGCGCGGGCAAGACGGGTGATGGAATCGAGAACAATCACTACATCCTTTCCTTGCTCCACCAGGCGACGGGCCCGTTCCAGCGTCATCTCAGCCACCTCCACGTGACGTTTGGGTGGCATATCGAAGCTTGAGGCAACAACCTCGCCATAGCCCCACGTGTTCATCTCGCTCACCTCCTCCGGGCGCTCGTCCACCAAGAGAATGAGCAATACGGCCTGCGGGTGGTTGATT
>CAYSKN010000067.1:0-13031 GCA_964431565.1 uncultured Gemmatimonas sp. | reverse complement strand
GAGCTGATCGAGAGTTACAGCCACGGCATGCGGCAGAAACTGATCATTGCAAGCGCATTCGTGCATCGCCCGAAGGTTATCGTGGTCGACGAACCCATGGTGGGACTCGATCCGAAATCGGCAAAGATCCTCAAGGATCTCTTCCGTGAATACACGCGCCGCGGCCACACGATCATGATGTCCACGCACACTCTCGAGGTGGCAGAAACCATGTGCGATCGGATTGGCATCATGCAGCGCGGTGACCTGGTGGCATGTGGCAACATGAACGAGCTGCAGCATGCATCTGGCCAGGACGAGGCTCTTGAGAACATCTTCCTGCGGTTGACTGGTGATGACGTTGCGCGTGATCTCGTGGACGTGCTTGATGCCTGAGTCAACCGCGACACGGCCTGATCGTGCGGAAGATGATGACCGGCTGTTCAGCGGGATGAATGATGCACGACGCATTCTCCGCCCCAGGCTGCAGATGATCCTGCATCAGATGAAGCGCCACAGCCGCGGAGACCTTCGGCGCACAGTTCTTATGATCGCACTGGGCCTCGGCTTCTGGACCGGCGCGTTCGTCGTCGCCCTGAAGCTACTTCGATATTTCCGCGCAGCAGAAGACATTGGTGCACTGCTGGCCGCCAAACTTCTCGCGATGATACTGCTTGCCTTCGGCACCATCCTACTTCTGTCGAACACCATTGCAGCGTTATCCAATTTCTTCTTGGCGCGTGATCTGGATCAGCTTGCCGCTGCCCCTGTACGTGTAGGCGCACTTTATCGCGCACGGCTTGCTGAAACAACACTGCACTCAAGCTGGATGGTGTTGCTTCTTCTTATACCCGTCATTGCTGCATATGGGGCAGCCTATGAAGGCGGCGTCGTCTTCGCCGGGTTCGCGATCCTGGCTGTCACTCCGTTTCTGCTCATTCCGGCCGCGTGTGGTTCCTCGCTCACGCTGCTGCTGGTCAACGTCTTTCCGGCGCGTCGTACGCGCGACATGCTGAGTGTCATCACCGCACTGGCCATAGCCACACTATTGGTCATGCTGCGTGCAGCAAGGCCCGAACAACTGGCCCGGCCAGAGGGATTTGCTGACTTTGTACAGTTCGTGGCTGCACTCGGCACGCCGAGTTCGCCATGGCTGCCCAGTGAATGGCTGAGCAACGCTGTCATGGCGCACCTCTACGGCACGGTGCCCTGGCGACCACTGATCAGACTCTGGATTACCGCGATAGTGCTCATCGCAGCCGGACATATTCTGTATGCACGCGGCTGGCGACGGGCGTACAGTATGGCACAGGAAGGTGCTAGTCAGGCGGGTCTGACAACCACGCACCGCCGGGCAGCCCGGATCCTGTCGAAGCTTGGTACGGTACGCCGCGAACTTGTTCTCAAGGAGCTCCGTCTGTTCACTCGTGACAGCACCCAGTGGTCACAACTCGTGCTGCTTGGCGTACTTCTTGTTGTGTATGTGGCGAACATACGTTATCTGCCTCTCGATGGACCAGGTGTCACGGTACTGCTGCGTAACCTCATTCCTTTTCTCAATCTGGCGCTGGCCGGATTCGTTCTGGCATCCGTTGCCGCCCGCTTTGTGTTTCCCGGAATAAGCATCGAGGGGCGTGCACTGTGGTTGCTCAAGTCCAGCCCGTTGCCAATGCGGGAGCTGCTTCTTGCCAAGTTCTGGGTCGGTGCTGCGCCACTGTGGCTGCTTGCACTCATTCTGGTTGGAAGCACCAACTTCATGCTGGGCGTGCGGCCATTCGTGCATCTCGTGTCGCTTGCCGCCATCACGGCTCTCGTATTCCCACTTACAGCACTCGCGCTGGCGTATGGTGCGTTCTACCCACGCTTTGATACCGAAAATGTGGCGCAGATACCGACGTCATTCGGTGGACTGCTCTACATGATGACAGCAGTGGTTCTTATAGGTACGATGGCGTTCCTCACCGGCAGGTCCGCCGCGCGATTCGTCATGGCGGAGCATTTTGGATGGGCCTACGATGCCACCACCATGGTAGTTCCCTTCGCACTGGCAATGTTGCTGTCGGCAGCGGCAACCGCAATTCCACTTGAGCTCGCACGCGAACGGCTCGAGCAGAGCGAGCAGACATAGTTACCCCAGGACAGCATCGACAGCCAGCTCCGTTGCCTGGCTCAGACACCATGCAGTATCCCGAGGCTGGTTGTCTGTCTATGCTGCCAGAGCACTGCCGCATCCGCTGCAGTAGCGCGCACCGGGAGCGTCAATCTCCGTTCCACATGAACGGCACCTGCCGGCCAGGTAATGCCCGCACCCTGAGCAATAGACCGCATCCGGCTCGTTTCTGGGGCCACACGTTCCGCAGACCCTCTGGTTGGCCCGCGCCCGTCCAATTGCAGCCTCTACCGGATCAGCAGAATCGTTTGATGCAGCACCGGCCGCTGACACCGGACCAGCATCCATATTCACATCCACATCCGGCGTGCTGATGACATCGCGCCCACGCAACTCTTCAAGAGCCAGTATTGTATAGCGCCTCTTGAGTTCCGAATAGTCTGTATCGCTCAGCTTGCCGGTTGCACGATCAAACTCGATCTCACGCAGCGCCTCCACTGACATCGACGTCCTGGCTGAAGTTTTCGCGCTGAAATCTGCAGTCTGTAAACGGGCCTTGCTGCCTTTCCTGGGTCCGTCATTCCCAACCTTCCCCCAATCGGAAACCAGTGGTGCCAACACGAAAGCCAGGGCGCAAATCGCGAGTGCTGTCCCAACCACCAACGGCATCGCCCCGCCAGCGAGTGCCATTACCGGTCCTCCCGAAGGGCTGCGTCCAGGCGCGCCAGTTCCTCAGGTGTGGCCTCGATACCACCGTCATCGGTGTTGCCAGTACGATACATGTTTTCCCCCGCTACACCGACGGATCTGCCCTTCGATGACTTCCCGTCTGCCAGTCGCCAGCGACGCAGCAGGAACCCGATTGCTACTCCTCCAACAGCGATAGCAGTAAATGGCGCAAACCACGCCAGTAGATTAAAGCCTTCCCTGCGCGGCATCATCAGGATGAAGTCCCCATAGGTCTCCGTCATCGCGGCCATTATTTCATCGGCCGTATACCCACCCTCTACCAACCGCTGTATGTCCGCATGCACGGCGGGTGAAATGCCACAGGAAAAATCGGTGGTACGGCAGGTGTACACATCTAGATTGCACGGGCACGGACAAGCCAGCTTTCGCTCGAACGCCTCGATCTCCTTCACATCCATCGTGGGCATGGCGCCGGGCTTGGCCGGCCGCCACACAGCCTTATACGAGTCCTCGGTCATTGGCACGCCGCCTGCAACCGACTGTGATGGTTGGGCCGGTAATCCACGCGGGCCGATCAGAACGGCAACACCGGAGACTGCTGCCAGCATCCCCGTCGACCTGATCAGGAATGCGCGCCTGGATCCGATCGACCTTGATGTGTTCGCCCCGTCATTCCATCCAACTGTGATTGGCCCGTTGTGGTCCTTCACGCTCCGACTCCTGCCACGGGGCGCTCAGCTTCGGGGTGGATGGCTGCTACGTATCCGCTCTCGCGGCCGACGCGCTGAGCCTGTGGCCACATCACGATCAACCCACCGAGCACCATCATATATCCTCCAAACCACACCCACCACACCAGCGGGTTGAAGGCAATGTGAACCGCCGCAGTGTCCTGATCGACCGCACCGGTAAACACCAGATACACGTCTTGTTTGGGTGTACTCATGATCGCCACCTCCGTTGACGGCTCGAAGGTCGGCTCACGCATGGAGTTCATGTGCTGGCGCTTCTCGCTGCTCATCAGACCCATGCGCTTGCCGTCACGAGTCACATCGAACGTTGCCGCCACAACAGTGCGGTTAAGTTGATCGAAGTACGACATGCCCTGGCTCGTGAAGACCCAATCATGCCCGTAGGCATCGGTTGCAGTAAGCGATTCGCCTGTCTTCACCGTGTCCGAGATATCCTTCTTGAACATCAGTCCGGCAAACGCACAGAAGAGCACTACCACCCCGAAGTGCACGATGTAGCCACCATAGCGCCTTCGGTTGCGCCCGACGAGACGCACCGCAGCCAACGGCAGTCTCTCTCCGTACATTCGGCGGCGCGCCTGAATCCCCTTCATGTATTCCTGCGTTATAGTACCGATAACGAAACCAGCTAGGAGATAGGACACAAGAGCGAACACATCGCGCATGCCGAGTGCGATCAGCGTGGCCAGAACCGACACCCCGAGTGCAATGGGCCAGGTGAACTGCCGCCTCAGATTGTCCACCGATGCACGGCGCCATGCGATGAGGGGGCCGATACCCGTGAGAGCAAGCAGCAGCAGGCCCAGCGGACCGTTTACGGAGTTGAAGAACGGCGGACCCACGGTGATCTGCTCACCCTTCACCCACTCCGTGATTATGGGGAAAAGCGTGCCCCAGAGAGTGGCGAACGCGATCCCGACCAGCACCAGATTATTGTAAAGAAATGCCGCTTCACGGCTGACCATGCTTTCCAGTTCGGCCTTCGACTCCAGATCTGTCAGCCGTTTTGTCACCAGCCATCCGGTAAGAACCGTTGCCAGGAGCAGGAAGCCAAAGAACCAGTTGCCCACCGGCGACTGTGCAAAGGCATGCACGCTCTGTATCACGCCGGAGCGAGTAATGAACGTGCCAAGTATGGTGAGCAGGAAGGTGAGTATCACAAGCGTCACGTTCCACCGACGCAGCATGCCGCGCTTCTCCTGGATCATGATGCTGTGCAGGAAGGCGGTAATGGTCAGCCAAGGCAGGAAGGAGGAATTCTCCACAGGATCCCATGCCCAGAAGCCTCCCCATCCCAGTTCCACGTACGCCCACCACATGCCCATCAGGATGCCGATCGTGAGGAAGAACCACGACAGCAGTGCCCATCGACGCACCACGGCCAGCCACTGGGTATCGAGCCTCCTTGTGACCAGTGCGCCAACCGAGAATGCGAACGGCACAGCGGCCGCGATGTAGCCCAGATATAGCATTGGCGGGTGAATTGCCATACCCGGATTCTGCAACTGCGGATTCATGCCGCGTCCGTCGACAGGCACCCAGTCGAGGCGCTCGAACGGATTGGCACCGAAGGCCATCGTCATCAGAAAGAAGAGTGCGATGAGTCCCAGCGTGCCAGTAACCCAAGGCATCATCTCGCGATTTCTGTTGCGGTTGGTGAATACGGCCACCGCCGCATAACCGGAGAGCACCAGCGCCCAGAAGAGCAAAGAACCTGCCTGCCCTCCCCAGAACGCAGTGAAGGTATAGATCTTCGGCAGATTCGCACTCGTGTATGAAGCTACGAACCTGATCGAGAAGTCATGTGTGAACAGAGCCGCCCACAGACCCAGCGAGGCCAGGAACGTGAAACCAAACGTGGCATAGATCGCCCGTTCGCCGCTCTTCACCAGATCAGAGCGGCCCTGGAGCCCGCCCGAGAAAGAAACCGTTGTCGCCCAGGCCGCCATGAGGAGGGCAACCCAGAGTGACAGTTCACCGACGAGAATCATGTGACCTCACGCTTGCGTGCATGCAAGCATCCGTTACGCGCTGGGGGTGACTTCGGTACCTTGGCGATAGCCAGGCGTCTGACGGTACTTCTCTGGCGCGTTCTCATAACGGGAAGCGCACTTGGCCAGCAAGGTCGTCGCCTGGAAAGTGCCGTTGGCATCGAGCCTGCCCTCGACTACCACATCCACACCGTCGGTGAACGTATCGGGCGTCACACCACGATAGTGGACATCATAGGTCTGAGCACCGTCGGTCATGCGAAAGGTCAGTTCACGCCCACCCGGGTCACGAACGATCGTGCCATCAACAACACGTGCACCGATCTTCACGCCGTTCTTCATGAAATCCGGGCTTGCAGCCACCTTGCCGGCAAGTTCCGACGGTGTCAGGTAGTACTGCGCCGTCTCTCCAATCGAGCTGGCCATGAGATAACCGGCTGTACCCAGCACGAGCACCCCGCCAAGAAGGAACTTGTTGCGAGCTTTCAAGGGACTCCACTCTGCGAAACCACATTGACAACCAGGATGGGTACCCGGCTGGGTAACCGCCAAAAAGCCATCCGGGTGAGATATGATCGCAAGATAGCTACCTGAGCCGTGCCGATACAGCCATCCTATTGACGCGCCGGGCTCAGCGACGGCGAGTCAATCATGAGCGGACTGATTGCCATCGCCGTCACGAGCCCATCCCAATGCCGCACGGATGGCACGTCTCCACCCCGCGTAGGCCATCGCGGCCGATCGGACTCCGTCGGAAGACGGGGAAAAACGTGTGGCACGACGGCTTGCCAGATATTCGCCGGAATCCTTCCAGACCCCGACAGCAAGGCCGGCAAGCCCGGCCGCACCGAACGCAGTGGTTTCCACCAGATGTGGCCGCTCGATGGGAATGCCCAACACATCGGCCTGGAACTGCATGAGCCAGTCATTCACACAGGCACCACCGTCCACTCGCAGTCTGTCCAGAACAACCCCAGCCTGCGCTCGCATGAGGTCCAATACATCAAGCGTGGAGTAGGCCATCGCCTCCAACGCGGCCCTGGCCAAATGAGCACGGGTGGTACCTCGTGTGAGTCCAACCACCGTCCCACGGGCAGCCGGTTCCCAATACGGTGCGCCAAGTCCCACAAGCGCAGGGACGAAATACACGCCGTCGTTAGCCGTGAGCGACGCAGCCAGGGGTTCGGTATCGGCGCTGTCGCTAATGATGCCAAGCCCATCGCGGAGCCATTGGACAGCGGCGCCAGCTATGAAGATCGAGGCTTCCAGCGCGAACACGGGTGCCCCGGCAGCATCACAGGCTATCGTCGTGAGTAGTCCGGCCCCCGCTGCAGGGCGGCGGCGTCCGGTGTTGAGCAGAAGAAAAGCACCCGTGCCGTATGTATTCTTGGCATCGCCAGGAGACCAGCCTCCCTGACCGAAGAGAGCCGCCTGCTGATCACCAGCCACGCCCGCAATCGGGATTACCTCGCCAATCGCTGCGCGGGTGGAGTGGGCGATCTCGCCACTCGACGCTACGATCCGGGGCAGGATGTCCGGTGGAATACGGAACAGTTCACATAAGTCCGCAGACCATTCTCTCGAATCAATGTCATATAGCATCGTGCGGGAGGCATTCGTGTGATCCGTGAGGTGTGCGGTGCCGCCCGCAAGGTGCCAGATTAGCCAGGTGTCGATCGTACCGGCAATCAACTCGCCACGCTCAGCACGCCTGCGGTTGTCGCCCTGGGCCAGCAGCCACTCCAGTTTGGAAGCACTGAAATAGGGGTCGGGTAGCAGCCCAGTTCGTCCGGCGATCATCGGTGCATGTGGGCCAAGCGCGAGACACCGCTCGGCCGTTCGTCGATCCTGCCAGACGATCGCACGATGCACCGCGCGGCCGGTGGTACGTTCCCACAGCACCACCGTCTCTCGCTGGTTGGTGATGCCGATGGCCGCCGGCACCAACCCCTCCGCCTGACGTGCCTGTGTCATAGCCTCTCTCGCTGCCGCGAGAGTGATTGAGAGGATCTCGTGTGCATCGTGCTCCACCCAGCCCGGTGAGGGGTAGTGCTGAGTGACCCCCCGGTATGCACGCCCCACCACACGTCCATCCCGTGCAATGACCAGACACGTGGTTCCGGTCGTTCCTTGGTCTATGGCTAGGACGCAGGTCATCTGGTTCTCGCTCCGTGTCAGACTCGTCTCACCAGCTTGGGTCCGGAGCTGGCCGACTTTCCACTGTCGATCTAAACCCGGCCCACTTCCGTGCGCACTCCGGCCTCACTCACCGCCTATGAACGGTGGCTCCACAAACCCCCTGTCCGTCAGATAACCCCGAACAAGAGTCCTGGGTGTGATATCAAAGGCCGGGTTCCACACGTGGGCTCCAACGGGCAGATCTCCAAGCTCGCTGGCGTGCCTGTACTCAATGACAATATCGATACCGGCGTCCGTGGCCACATCAATCGTGTTCCACGGTGCCGCCACGTACAGTGGTACCCCATGCGCGGCAGCAGCGAGCGCCACCGCGTAGGTACCGATCTTGTTCGCTACATCACCGTTCGCGGCTATACGGTCAGCGCCAACGATCACCACGTCAATGAGTCCGCTTGCCAGCAGCGAAGCCACAGCACTGTCGGGCAGCACCGACACCGCTATACCGGCCCGGACAAGTTCCCACGCCGTCAGGCGGGCACCCTGCCTTAACGGCCGGGTTTCCCCGACGTGCACGGTGAACGCTCGTCCGAGTGCGTGCGCAGTATGGAGCGGGGCCAGTGCCGTCCCGATGCCCGAGGTGGCCAGTGCGCCAGCATTGCAATGTGTAAGCACTCGGGCGCCGTCAGGAACGATGGCAAGCCCGTGCCGCCCTATTGCTTCACACATGGCTACGTCCTGGAAACGGATGGCCTCGGCTTCGGCTTCCAGCACCGCAAGGAGCTCATCATCGGAAGCGGTCAGGCCCGCACCGGCCATGCGATCGACGGCCCAGGCCAAGTTCACAGCGGTGGGACGTGTCTCGCGCAGCCGGCGTGAATAGGCTGTAAGCAGGGTGCGGGCTTTCCTTCCGTTGCCACCGCTTTCTGCCCGAAGCGCCACGGCGATACCGATGGCCGCAGCCACGCCAATGGCCGGGGCCCCCCGCACAGCGAGGGTACGGATGGCTTCCACAATCTCGTCCAGTGCGACGAGATCGCGAACCTCCTCGACGGCCGGGAGCAGACGCTGATCCAGAATGCGCAGCGCACGCCCATCAGGCGACCAGCCCACTGCAGGGAGCACTAGCACATGTCCAAGCTACACAAGAGCACAGATCCCGTGCAGGATACTTACATTTCCCGGATCACATTCCCGCTTACTCTCGGGCCAGCCATGTCATATCAGTTCCTGCAGTTCGATGTTGCCGACCGGATCGCGACCATCACGGTCAACCGGCCCGACAAGCTCAACGCCCTCAACGACGCCACCATCGGGGAGCTCGGACTGGCCATAGACGAGGCCAACTCGCGTGAAGACGTGGGCGCAGCGCTGCTCACAGGAGCCGGCCGAGCCTTCGTGGCCGGTGCCGACATATCCGAACTGGGCAGTCAGTCCCCCCACGAAGGGGTTCGGAGGTCACGCGCTGGTCAGGCCATCTTCCGCCGTTTCGAGACAAGCCCAAAGCCTACCGTTGCTGCCATCAATGGATTTGCACTTGGCGGCGGCTGTGAACTCGCCATGGCCTGTCATGTGCGAATCGCCAGCGACAGGGCCAAACTGGGTCAACCAGAGACCAAGCTGGGTATCGTCCCGGGATACGGTGGTACACAACGGCTTCCCCGTCTGGTGGGACGAGGTGCTGCCTTGCGACTGCTGTTGACGGGAGAAATGATTGATGCTCCGGAGGCGTTGAAGCTTGGCCTCGTGGATCAGGTTGTGCCCCCCGAAACACTCATCGAAACCGCAAGGGCACTGCTTACCGCCATGATGGCCAATGCCCCCCTGGCCCTCGCGGGCTGCATCGAGGCTGTAAATCGGGGTCTCGACGTTAGCCTCGATGAGGGGTGCGCCATTGAGTCTGATCATTTTGGACTTCTCTCAGCTACAGACGACATGCGGGAAGGAATGAGCGCATTTCTCGAGAAGCGTCCGCCTCGATTCACAGGCCGCTGACGCAGCCAGCAGCGGGCGTCGATCCCACACCGCAACCATCCGTGCTGGCTCAGCTCATCCTGCGTGAGTTCCGCAATTTCTCAAACCTGGATCTCACGATACCAGCCAGTGGGCTGGTTGTGATAGGTGACAACGGACACGGCAAGACGAATCTTCTTGAAGCCATTGGGTATCTGGGCCGGTTGCGATCGTTTCGCGGTGCGCGTGACGCGGACCTCGTGCGGTTCGGCGCATCGGCATTTCACACCCGGGCCAAGCTGTCACCTTCGGCAGCATGGCACACCGTAGGCATCAGTTACGAACGCACAACCAAGCGTAAGAGAGCAGTGCTCGATGGTGTAGACCAACTCCGACTGACCATTGTATTGGGCGCCCTGCCTTCGGTGGTATTTTCGCCGAACGACATCGCTCTCATAGCCGGTGGCCCCAGTGAACGACGCCGCTATCTGGATGCTCTGCTGGCAATTTCGTCACCGGCTTACCTCCAGGCCCTCCAGGGTTACCGCAGTGCGCTTCTCCAGCGTAACGCCGTGCTTAAGGCTTCGCAGCACAATCGGGTGCACAAACGCGATCTCGAAGCGCAGTTGAGCATCTGGGAGCCTCCACTCGCCGAACACGGTGGAATCATTGTTGAAGCACGACGTCGTTTCGTGCGGGAGCGGTCAGCACGCTATTCCGGACTCTGCGCCGCCATAGGCGAACGCCAGGACGCCCGCATGCGCTACGCAGGCACGGGCAGCCAACTGGCGGCAGCCGTATCGGACAGCCCCATGGAGCATTCGGAGGCGCTCGCACGTTCATTGACACAACAGCGCAGCGCCGATCTCCGGCGCGGCACCACGCTCATCGGGCCCCACAGAGACGACCTTGTCCTCACACTGGGAGATCGCGAGCTGCGGACATTTGGGTCTGCCGGACAGCAGCGAAGCGCCGCCATCGCACTCCGACTCCTCGAACTGACCACGCTGCGTGAAGCGCTCGGACACACGCCGCTGCTGCTGCTGGATGACCCATTTGCAGAGCTGGACCCGGCGCGGGCTGCCCGGGTATTGGCTCTTTTCGATGAAGCCGATGCTTCGCAAGTGCTCCTGGCGGTTCCGCGTGCGGAGGATATTCCCGGGACCTGGACCCGACTCGTACGCTGCAGGATTTGTGAGGGCGTGCTGTCGTGAATACCCGGTCGTACCATGCAGATCAGCGGTGCGATCATGAGTGACCGCAGCAAACGACGTCAGCCCTCAAGCATGGACGACCTGGTGGCGTCCGTGCTTGACCAGGCCGGGCTTACCGAGCGCATCCGCCAGGCTTCGGTCATTCCCGAGTGGCCAAAGCTGGTGGGCCCTCAGATAGCCAGTGTCACCGAACCAGTACTCCTGCAGCCGGACGGAACGCTTGTCGTTACCGTACGGACCCATGCCTGGATGCAGGAACTGACGCTACTCGAACCGGAACTGATGCGTTCGCTCAACAGCGACCACACGCGCCCTCCGATCATCGGCCTGCGCTGGATCCTGCGGCGTTGACGGTTGCGAGCCGTAAGACGTTGACGATCAATAACTTACAACGGCTAACGACAGTTGCATTGACCGGTGCATTCCGGTAGATTTCAAGTTTGTGTCCTGGTCCTCAGTACCCCGCAGAGAAGGGGAACCACGCGCGGTGCAAGAAGACCGGAGTAACGGAAAGCCCACGAAAAGAATTTCCGTACGGATCATGATCGGACTTCGAGTCCGTCATGCACCGACCACGGACGGGGCATGAACTGATACCGTTCGTTTCAAGAATAATTCAGCACGAATCCAGCCGGTCCACATGGTCAAGAGCAGCGAAACGTTCGAAAGTGCGGGCGACTCCGAAGAGAGCTACAGTGCCAACAGCATCACGGTCCTCAAGGGACTCGAGGCCGTCCGCAAGCGTCCCGGAATGTATATCGGCTCGACATCGGCGCGCGGCCTGCATCACCTGGTATACGAGGTTGTCGACAATTCCATCGATGAGGCGCTCGCCGGATATGCAAAGCAAATCCGCGTAACCATCCATGAGGACAACTCCGTCACCGTGGAGGATGATGGACGCGGCATCCCGGTGGACATTCACCCGATAGAGAAAGTACCGGGTGTGGAACTGGCCATGACGGTTCTGCATGCCGGCGGCAAGTTCGACAAGCACACGTACAAGGTTTCCGGTGGTCTTCACGGAGTCGGCGTATCCGTGGTGAACGCACTCTCGGACAGCCTCAAGGTATGGATCAAGCGTGACGGCAAGGAACACTACATCGACTTCGCGCGCGGCGTCACCACCACAAGGCTGAAAACCCTGCGCACGGTACCCGCAAGAGAAACCGGCACCAGAACATGGTTCAGACCTGATGCATCCATCTTCAGTGAAACAACGCACTACGAGTGGGTGACACTCGCGAGCCGACTGCGGGAACTCGCATTCCTCAACAAAGGCATTCAGATCACCCTTCGTGACGAGCGTGGCGCGGAGACGAAGGACGGCCAGCCGCGGGAAGAAGTCTTTCTGGCACGCGGCGGCCTGAGGGAGTTTGTGACTTACCTGAACGGCACCCGAAAGCCGTTGCATCAGGATGTCATTTACATCGACACCAGCCGTGACGATATCGGTATCGAGGTGGCTCTCCAGTACAACGACAGCTATGCGGAGACCGTCTTCTCCTTCGTCAACAGCATCAACACACATGAAGGCGGTACGCATCTCACCGGTTTCAAGAGTGCGTTGACGTCGGTTATCAACAAGTACATCGAGCGCTCCGGCAACCTCAACAAGAAGGACAAGGAGATCCGTCTCTCGGGCGATGACGTGCGTGAGGGTCTCACCGCGGTTCTGTCCGTCAAAGTGCGGGAGCCACAGTTCGAGGGACAGACGAAGACCAAGCTCGGCAATTCTGCCGTCGAAGGTGCCGTGCGCAGTGTCATCAATGAACTGCTGTCGCAGTACCTCGAGGAACATCCGCGTACGGCCAACAGCATCATCGACAAGGCCATTTCAGCCGCACGAGCACGAGAGGCAGCCCGCAAGGCGCGTGACCTCACACGCAAGAAGAGTGCGCTTGATGTGGCTGCACTGCCAGGCAAACTCGCAGACTGCTCCCTGTCAGATCCGGCACTGTCCGAGCTCTATCTGGTGGAAGGCGATTCGGCCGGCGGATCGGCAAAGCAGGGACGCAAACGCGACTTCCAGGCCATCCTTCCGCTTAGGGGCAAGATCATCAACGTGGAGAAGGCCCGCTTTGACAAGGTGCTTTCCAACGAGGAGATCCGCACCATCATCACGGCTGTCGGCACAGGCATTAAAGACGAGTTCGATCTTTCGAAAGCGCGATATCACAAGGTCATCATCATGACCGACGCCGAT
>CAYSKN010000066.1:0-13047 GCA_964431565.1 uncultured Gemmatimonas sp. | reverse complement strand
CACGACCGGGAGCTCTTGCATGCGATACCACTTGAGTATCGCGTCGACAAGGCCAGAGGGATTCACGATCCGGTGGGCATGATAGGCACCCGACTGGAGACGGAGATGTACCTCGTCACCGTCGGAAGCTCTCCCGCAGTGAACCTGCGCAAGGCAGTCAAGCGGGCCGGCTACGAGACTCGTGAACTCGTGCTCGAGTCGCTTGCCAGCTCTCTCTCTGTGCTGGCAGAGGAAGAGAAGGAGCTTGGTGTAGTCCTGATGGAACTTGGGGCTGGCAGCACTGACTTGGCCATCTTCCATGAAGGGAAGATCCGTTATCTGGGCACGGTGGGCTTTGGTGGCAACAACGTGACCAGCGACCTCGTACAGGGGCTCGGGATCACGCAGAGTGATGCGGACCAGCTCAAGGAAGCCTACGGCTGTGCCTACGAGCCGATGGCGAATACCGAGCAGGTGATAGCAATGCCAGCGTCCAGTCTGCACGGCGAACGACAAATCTCGCGGGAACTGATGACGCACATCATCCATCAGCGCATGGACGAGATCTTCGAGAAGGTACAGCGCCAGATCAAGGATGCGGGCTACATTGGCCGACTAAACGCGGGCGCTGTTCTGACGGGTGGTGGAGCGCTGCTCGAGGGCATTGCCGAGCTTGCAGCTGATGTGTTTGGTCTCGGTGTGCGGATCGGGGTTCCAGGCGAGAATCTTGATGGTCTGTCCGAATCCATTGCCGACCCACGATATGCGACGGTCACGGGTCTCGCACTGTATGGCGCCCACCGGCTGACCCAGGGGGCGGCGCTGCCTGTGCGTCGCGCCGGCCTTGCCGGCGGTGGTGTGGACCGGTTGACGACCCGCGTAAAGACCTGGCTGCAGGACTTCTTCTGACTCCTCACCCCGGACGAGTCAACAGGTCTTGCCGAACGGCTCGCCCCGCTGCTGCGTATGCAGCAGTGGTACCTTGTCACCTCCCCGTTTCCCCGGAGTTGTTCAGAGATGCTTGCTGGTCCCCGTCCCTTCCACTGTCGCACCAGACGAGCAGCCCGGCGTCTTGTCGCGAGTCTTGCCTTTGCTCCGCTTTTGGCGCCGATGCAAGTCGCAGCACAGCAGTCCTCCCTTGACACACGCGACCCGAATCAGCAGCAGGACTCGATCTACTCGAGGAACTACAGTGAGTGGCTTCCGTCGCCCAGGCATGGCAGTCCGCTTGTCGATCATCTGCCGGTCGTGCAGGGGGTGCCGACGCCCCGCGACTTTCTGGGCTATCACATTGGGGCGCCGCGCCAGCTGACCTACTACGCCGACCAGATCAGGTATTACCGCGCTCTCGCCGCAGCGTCTCCGCGGGTGAAGATTGAGACCATCGGCCAGTCGGATGAAGGGCGTGAACTCGTCGTGGTATGGATCTCCTCCGAAGCCAACATGGCCCGGCTCGAGCAGAACCGGAAGAACCTGGCCCGGATCGCTGATCCGCGTGGTATGTCGCAGGCTGAGGTAAAGACACTGCTGTCCCAGACGAAGCCGCACTACCACCTGATGGGTGGCCTGCACAGCGGCGAGACCGGTCCGTCAGAGACACTGATGGAGCTGGCATATCGTCTGGCCGTGGAGACGTCACCGATCATCAATCAGATCCGTGATCAGCTCTTTGTCTCGATAACGCCTGTTGCAGATGCCGATGGCCGCGACCGCAACGTGGACTGGTTCTACCAGGGTCTCGCGACCCAAGCGGCAATCGCAGCTCAAGCGCCCACGCCCGCTGCTGCTGGTGATACTGCGCGGCCGGCAGCCGCCCAGTCGCCGTTCGGTGCGCCTGGTGCGGGTGCTCAGCTGCCGTACTGGGGGAAGTACGCTTACCACGACAACAATCGCGACATCAACATCAAGCTTGTCCAGATGCGTGCGATTATCGATTGGTACTTCACAGCCTACCCACCCATCATGCACGACCTGCATGAGGCGATGCCGCTGATGTACACCTACTCCGGCGGTCCCCCTCAGAACCCCAATCTGGATCCCATCCTGTTCGCCGAGCTGCCCTGGTTTGCCAACTGGGAGATGACGCAGATGACGAAGTGGGGTATGCCCGGGGTCTACACGCACGCGTTCATGGACGGCTGGTCTCCCGGCTATCTGGGTTCTGTGGCATACAATCACAACGGACTGATGAAGATGTACGAGACGCAGTCCGGCCGCGATCTCGACAGCGCGACCATGGCAAGGGCCAAGGCTGGTGATACCATCACGGTGCCGGGCCCGGCCGGTGGTGGCTTCAGCCGTCCGTCTCCTGTTCCCACTGGCCGCGGCGGTGCACAGGAGCGCGAGTGGTACCGTGGCAATCCCATTGGTCCGAGTGATCTCGCCACGTTCACGCGCCGTGCAAACGCCAACTACATGCAGACCGGAGTCATTTCGGCGCTGCAGCTTGCCAGCATGTTCCCGCAGACGGTGTTGGAGAATTTCTACATCAAGACGCGAAACAGCATGGACGAGGGAAGCACCAAGGCACCCTACGGGTTCATCTTCCCTGTGCAGAAGGATATGACAAGAGTGGCCGAGATGATCAACCTCCTGCGCATCCAGCGTATCGAGGTGGGGCAGGCCACGCAGCCGGTGAAGGTCGGGAACATGACCTATCCGGCAGGCTCCTACATCATCAAGCGCAACCAACCATACGGTCGGCTTGCCAAGAACCTGATCGAGAAGCAGCAGTTCCCGGATTCGCGGCTCACCACTTATGACGACAGCGGCTGGTCGATGGGCTTTGCGATGGGTGTCAATGTAATCGAGGTGGCTGACAAGTCCATTCTCGATGCTCCAGTGACACCCGTGGATTCGATCGTTCTCAAAGGCACTCTCAAGGGTAGCTCGGGTTCAAGCATTGCAGTTGCACATCTGGGTTCCAACAACATGGTTGCGTTCCGGTATCTTCTGCGCAACGTGCCCATGAAGGTCGCAGAGCACGCCTTCACGGCGGGTGACACGACGTATCCTGCCGGTTCTTTCATCATAGACTCCAGGCATGCGCCCGCCGTGCGCCGCATGGTCGACTCTCTTGGCCTGACTGCAACGATGTTGCCGGGTGCCCCGGCGGTGACGACGCACGATGCGGATCTCCCGCGAGTGGCGATATACACACAGTGGTCGAACACCCAGACACTGGGCTGGTACAGACTGACGTTCGATGAGTACAAGATCCCCTACGACCTGATCTACAAGGAACGCGTGGTGCAAGGGAATCTGCGTCGTGATTACGATGTGATCCTTGTTGCCGAACAGAACCTCTCACGCCAGACCGTCATGCAGGCTCCTGCGGCCCGGCCTGTGCCGTACAGGAAGAGCGACAAGTACAAGTTCCTCGGAGATTACGGCGCTTCGGATGACATCACCGGAGGCTTCGGTCAGAAAGGCGTGGATGCATTCGCTGCGTTCCTCGAGGGAGGGGGAACACTCATCGCAATAGGTGATGCGGCACGGCTGCCGATAGAGTTCGGCTGGGCGGGCACTGTGGACAAGACTCCCGTGGCTGGTCTCACGGCACAGCGACCGCTGGTGGAAGCCGAGATCACGCGACCTGAGCACCCTGTCTTCTACGGTTTCGGCAAGGATACGATTCCGGTGAAGTATGTTGGTGGTACGCCATTCAGGGTTGGCATAGCCAACGAGGCCAACGTGCTTGCCAGATATGTCGGTGGTGATAAGTCGGTTATCTCGGGGCTTATGACCGGAGCTGATTCACTCAAGGATCGTCCGTTCGTCGTCGACATACCGAGTGCACTGAACGGGAAGGGACGTGTGCTCATGTTCGCGAACAACCCGATCTATCGCTGGCAGAATCATGGTGAATTCGGGATGATTTTCAACAGCATCGTCAACTGGAACGATGCGGGCGCGCCGAGTCAGCCACGACCCAGGCAGGCCATAGTGCCATGAAGCGGCGAGTCTGCCGCTGGTGCATATGAATGCGCGCCCCGGGTTCCGGGGCGCGCATTTTTTTGAGAATGACATGTTCGACGCATAGATCGCACCTTCGCTTCTGGGATCTCACATCCTCGTGCTGTATTGAAGAAATGTGGAAAACGTGCGACCTATTCCGTGGCGGTGGATGAATGTCACATAGTTCACAAGTGCCAACCGATTCACGGGTTGCGCGATTCAGTCGAGGGTGTATTCTAGGTATGCTGGCGCAAGAGTCGCGTGTTGTCCACACTTGCAGGCATGTCCGGGTCGCGGTTATTCCGTTGCTGGTGGTGCTCTCCGCAGCCCGGTCGCGAGCGCTTCCGACTGCGGAGCGTTCTATGTATCCACCCCTTGCTGCATAGGTCCCGTATGGAGCTCCCACGGATGACTTTCGAGTTCGAAGAGAGCGTTGCACAGAACGCACGGATGAAAGTGGTTGGTGTGGGAGGCGGTGGCGGAAACGCCGTGAACCGGATGATCGAAGATCAGATGGAGGGCGTTGAGTTCATCTCAGTGAATACCGATGCTCAGGCTCTGACCAGCTCTAGGGCGGATGTCAAGATCCAGATCGGCAAGAAGCTCACCCGTGGCCTCGGCGCGGGTGCACGCCCCGATGTAGGTCGTCAGGCCATAGAGGAAAACCGGGAAGACTGCAAGCGCGTTCTGTCCAATGCGGATCTTGTATTCGTCACATGCGGCATGGGCGGCGGTACCGGTACGGGTGCTGCGCCGGTGATCTGCGAACTGGCGCGCGAAGCCGGTGCACTGACGGTTGGCATCGTCACGCGGCCGTTCCTCTTCGAGGGCCGCAAACGCATGCGTCAGGCAGAGGAAGGAATCTCCGAGATGCGCAAGCATGTGGACACGATGATCATCGTCCCCAACGAACGCCTGCTTGCCGTAGTGGGGAAGGGAGTTCCCTTCCATGAGGCCTTGAAGAAGGCTGATGAAGTGCTGCTGCACGCCACGCAGGGTATTTCGGTGCTTATCACTGAAACAGGACTCGTCAACGTCGACTTTGCGGATGTTAGGAGTGTCATCCAGAACGGCGGCTCCGCTCTGATGGGTACCGGTATCGGGCGGGGTGACAATCGAGCAACCGATGCGGCTCAACAGGCCATTGCGTCGCCATTGCTCGACTGTGTATCGATTTCGGGCGCGACCGGTGTATTGGTCAATATCACGGGCGGTGAGGACCTCACTCTCGGTGAGGTGCATCAGATCAACGAGATCGTCCAGGAAGCGGTGGGTGCCGACGCGGAGTTTATCTTCGGTGCGGTGCATGAGCCAGCGATGATGGGCGAGGTGAGGGTTACGGTCATTGCTACGGGTTTTGACCGGTATGCCCAGGGCGGTCTGGGGGTGGGTCAGGGATTGCCCCTTCCGCTTCGCCTGCACCTGCTCCATCTTCGTACGTTGCTGCTGCTTCCAAGACGCCTGCGGTGCTTCCGTTCCCGGCCCGTGAGCGCTCTGCCGTTCGGCCCCCGATGCAGGGTGTACGCCCGGGGCGGGATGTGGCTGCTCAACGCCCGCCTCGTGTTCATCCGCCGCTCACCACGTCCAGCTCTGAACTCGACGACATGGAAATACCGACGTTCATACGGAGACAGATGGATTGACAGTCTCACGAATGTTGCTCGTTGCAGCTGGTTGCATTGCAATCGGCGTAACTGTCATTTCATTGGGAAGTCCGTTGGAAGAGCGACCTGTGGGCGAAGTGCTGACAGCGGGTCCGCGTGTGTCTTCGCGCTGGCGCACGGTGGTAGATACTGTGCGGTCTGGAGAGGCACTCTCTACAGCGCTGGGGCGGGCCGGAGTATCGCCGGATGAAGTCGCTCTGGCGCTCCAGGCGGCCTCCGTTATCGACTCGCGCCGCATCAGGGCTGGTACTCAGATCACGACTCTGGTAGAGCCCGATTCGGGCGCGTCAGAGATCGTGTTCCAGCTGGCTGTAGACCGCATCGTCAGGCTGACCCGCTCAAGCGAGGACGCCAGTACGTGGGTCGAGAAGGAAGAGCTCCTGCCGTGGGACACCGACACCGTCGTGGTTGGCGGTATCGTCACGTCCACCCTTACAGAGGCAATTGCATCCGGAGCCGATGCCTTTCCTTCACGGGTCCGGCTCGAACTTGCCTATGCACTCGCCGACATCCTCGAGTATCGGGTCGATCTCAGTCGTGATCTCCAGAAGGGTGACTCGGTAAGGGTTCTGGTGGAGAGACAGATTGCTCCCAACGGACTGGTCCGACCCGGTAACATCATCGCTGCGCGACTAAGAGTGGATGGACGTGCTGTGGAGACAATGCGCTTCGCTCAAGGCACCAACGTTTCCTACTACGACGGGGACGGCAAGTCCATGCGGGCCGCCTTCCTGCGAGCACCCCTCGCGTTCCGACGGATCTCAAGTGTGTTCGGCATTCGTCGTCATCCCATCCTTGGTACGACGCGCGCGCATCAGGGCACGGACTATGCTGCGCCCACCGGTACGCCTGTTCGCGCCATAGGTGATGGGAGAGTGATCTTCGCCGGTACCAAGGGTGGCTACGGGCGTACGATCGAGATTCGGCACCCCAACGGCTTTGTTACGCGTTATGCCCACCTCTCCCGCTTCGCCAGCGGAATCAGGAGTGGTGTATCGGTCTCGATTTCCAACACCATCGGGTTCGTTGGTTCCACGGGGCTTGCCACGGGTCCTCATCTGCACCTGGAAGTGCTGGTGGGTGGCAAGCATCGCGATCCCCGTGTGGCGCTTCGCGATGTGGCAGGAGAACAGCTGGCGCCGGCTAGGCTGTCGGAGTTCTCCGCATTGAAGAACCGGCTCTTTGCTCAGCTCGATGGAAGGGACAGGAGCCCCGGCCTCACCGTTCCTGGAGGACGCGGCAGCAGCAATTGATTGCCGGAATCCTGTGTGCTCCGTGGTGCGGTGCCATTTGCACGCGATCGTTTCCGTAGGCACGCGCGTTCACGAAAGTGCCACGCTGTGCGTAGAACACCCGGTGGGGCGGGAGTGACTTGCCACTTCCGCCCTCGTCTTTTTCATTGAACGTTTCGACGGAAAGCCTGTCCGCGTGATTCGCTGGATCGTTGCCTTCGCTATTGGCCTCCTTGCCGCCTGGCTCGCCTATGGGCGGGCGAGCGGTTTCAGTCAGCGTTCGCACGCCTACGGCCTGGCCGTGTTGCGCGCGCTTGCAGTCACGACAGTGGCTGCCCTTCTCCTTGGTGCACCGTCCGGACGGGCCCGGCCGCTTCCTCCGCTGCTTGCCATCGATGCGTCATCGTCGTGGCGTCGGGCGGTTGGTGATGAGAGTACTGCGGTTCGTGGCTGGCGTCAGCGGCTGACAGACAGCGTGATACCAGCCGTGGGCACGGGTGCACCGCTGGTCTTCTTCGGTGATTCCCTCCGGGAGGGATCAACCGATGAGATCGGCCACTGGTTCCCCGGCGACATGGCGTCTCACGTACGACCCGCAGTCGATCGAGCGGCGTCCATGGGGCGCTCGCTGGTTCTCGTCACAGACGGGGAATTGGATGACGCCGACGTGCTGGGGGAAGCACCGCCGGGTTCACGTATTATCAACCTATCGGACGTGAGCGACCGAGCGGCGCGGCGCGATGTGGCGGTTGCCGACCTGACAGTGCCCGCAGGCGCTACCGCGGGTGATTCCGTGGTCGTGGCCGTCACGCTGGTTGCGGGTGCCGCAGCCACGCCCGACGGCACGCTGGCGATAATGCTGGACGATGCTGAAATCGCGAACATTCCGGTTCCGGCCCTGTCACCATTTGCTAGCACCCGGGTGTCCACTGCTACAGTGATGACGCGAGGTGGTCGAACCGTATTGATCAGAGCGATAGTGCGTGTGGCGGCCGATGTCGAACCCAGAAACGATACGCTCACTGCCGCAATTGAGATCGGTGATCGCCCCACTGCGGTGTTCGTGTCCACGGCTCCGGATCTCGATGTGCGTGAAGTGCTTGGTGTGCTCCGGGGCGCGCTCGATGTCCCGACGCAGGCTTATCTGCGCTTGGCACCCGATGTGTGGCGTGTGGAAGGCTCGCTCACCCCCATCAGCGAGGCCGATGTGCGTGCGCGTGCGGCGGCAGCCGGCATGCTTATCATGCACGGTGACACGAGCTGGGTGGGGTCCACCTCCGTCGTGCCGGTATCCCGGGCGCTGTGGGTACCTGCGCCCCCAACGCTTGCCGCTCGTGCGGGTGAGCTTGCACGATCAGCTGAGTGGTATGCTACCGCAGCGCCAGTCTCGCCGGTGATGGCATCGCTTGATGCTCTGCCGTTCGACTCCCTGCCTCCCATCACTCTAGCCGGATCGGCGATCACGGTTTCGGATACAGCTGCTCGCGGCTCACGTTCGGGCATGAGCGCCGTGCTGCTTGCCCAGCTTGGTAAGAGCGGCTCCCCCATGGCTGCGATTGCCACGCGCGAGGAACGCGGGACACGTGCCGTGATTATTTCGGGATCCGGATACGCCGGGTGGTCGCTTCGTGGGGGCCGTCCCCGCGAGGCCTTCACTGCACTGTGGGGAGCCATTTTCGACTGGGTAGCCGCAGGACGCGGCGACGCCCGCGCGGCGCGCCCGGTGGGTGGCATGGTAAGAGCGGGTGAGCCCATACCCTGGCGTCGTGGCGGGGCTGACACCGTGATCACTGTGACCCTCACGTCACGTACGAACGTCGGCAGAGCATCCGGTGAGGGGAACCCCGGACAGATGGCGGCACGCGATTCCACCACACTCACATTTTCATCAAGTAGTTTCGAGACAGCCTCGCCCGGGTTGCTACCTGGGGTGTATGATGTTGGTACCCGCGGTGGCAGCAGCGTTCTCGTGGTCAACGCTTCACGAGAGTGGATACCACGCCCTTCCGTCACGATGGCAGACGTAGCACCGCACAGCGCAGCAACGGCGGATGCTCCGAGACTGGTTGAGGCCGGTTGGCCGTTCGTTCTTGCTCTGCTGCTGCTATGTGGTGAGTGGATTGGCCGTCGCGCGGCAGGACAGCGGTAACGCCCGTCCGGACAGGCGGAGAACGGGCAACACGCCTCCTCTTCAACTCGGTGCAACACCCGAACGGTCATTCTTCCATGTCCCGTTTGTTCCAACGCAAAGACGATCTCCCAAGGCGTTCTCTCTGGCAGCGTGTTCGCGAGCTCGTGCGCACAGATGTCGGCGTGTTATTCAAAGGCGTCGATGAAGGCTCGCTTGAAGCATTGGAGACCCTGCTGATCGAGGCTGATTTCGGCGTGCCCACATCACTCGCTCTGGTTGCGGAGGTTGAACGTCGCCATCGACGGGGGGAAGCGAAGACTGAAGCTGAGTTCCGGCAGGCCCTCGCTGACGGAGTCACGAAGGCTCTGCTCAGGGGTAGGTCAGATCCGAGTCTTGCGATGGCACCTTCCGGACCGACCGTGCTCCTCGTGATTGGTGTTAACGGAGCGGGCAAGACTACCTTCATAGGCAAGCTCGCTGCACAGTACGTTGGCGATGGCAAGCGTGTTCTGCTCGGTGCGGCCGATACCTTCCGGGCAGGCGCGACAGATCAGCTGCGCGTGTGGGCCGAACGCGCCGGCGCTGAATTCGTTGGTGGCACACCGGGCTCGGATCCGGCGTCGGTGGCCTATGATGCGGTCGATGCAGGAGTCGCGCGCAACATGGACCTGATCATAGTCGATACGGCTGGTCGTCTTCACACGAGCGACGATCTCATGGTTGAACTGCGCAAGATACATCGCGTCATTGGCAAGAGACTGCCGTCGGCACCACATGAGGTGCTCCTGGTGCTTGATGGAACCATCGGGCAGAATGCACTTGCACAGGCACGCACATTTTCCGGTGCCGTACCGGTGTCAGGAGTAGTGATCACCAAGCTGGATGGAACGGCAAAGGGCGGAATCGTTGTCGCCGTGCACGAAGCGATTGATGTGCCAATCAAGTTTGTCGGTGTCGGAGAGAAGGTGGGCGACCTCGAGGTCTTTGACGCGGACCTCTATGCGAAGGAACTGGTCGAGGCCTGATACGGGGAGCCAACGTGTCTGAGCTGCCAGCCCGCAAACGCGAAGGCCCACGGCATGCGCCACGCCTGACGCTTGATACACCGATCACATATCTCAAGGGCGTGGGGCATGCCCGCGCGATCATGCTGGGCCGTCTCGGTATCAGAGTGGCGGGTGACCTGCTCCGGCATGTGCCTCATCGTTATGAGGACGCCACCACTGTTACTCCTATCGATAATGCGGCGGTTGGCGCTGACGTCACTGTACTCGGGCGGGTTGTGGCCACTGGTGTGCTCCCCACACGCAAGGGCCTGCGGGTATTCCAGGCGGTGATTCAGGACAGATCTGGCATGATCGAGGTGGCCTGGCCTGGTCAGCCATTTCTGGAGCGGACCATAGCCAAGGGTGACTGGCTGCTCTGTGCCGGCCGTGTGCGCTTTTATCATGGGCGTCGCCTGCAGCCACGCGAATATGTGAACCTGGGCCCGGACGAGGAAGGTACCACCGGTGGACGTGTGCTTGCGGTCTATCCGACAACCGAAGGCATGTCGGTACGGACACTGCGTTCGCTCATTAATGGGCACCTTGATGCATTATTGCCACTGGTGCAGGAGCCGTTACCTGTGTCTGTGCTTGATCGTGCGCGCGTGCCGGTGCTTCATGATGCTCTTCGAATGGTGCACCGCCCGACATCCGTGATGGAAGCCATGAATGGACGTGCGCGGCTCGCATTCGAGGAACTTTATTGCGTTCAACTGCTGCACCGGCGAGCGAATCAGCTCGCTCGAAGCGCCCGTATCGGGCGTGCCATGCGCACCAACCGTACACTCACCGTGTCGCTCAGGGCGCGCCTGCCATACGAACTCACAGGAGCGCAGTTAAGGGCCATTCGCGAGATCGCGGCCGACATGGCAAGCCCCAGACGCATGCACCGCCTGCTGCAGGGCGATGTTGGATCCGGCAAGACTGTCGTGGCGGTTTTTGCTGCGCTGGTAGCGCTGGAGAACGATGGGCAGGTGGTCTTCATGGCCCCCACTGAGCTGCTGGCTGAACAGCACGCGCGCAGCGTGGGGACGCTGCTCGCGTCGATCGGCATCTCGCCTCTGCTGCTTACCGGCACTGCAAGCACTGCCGAACGACGCGCGACAATCGAGGCGCTGGCCGGAAGCGAACCCGTGTTTGTCATTGGTACGCATGCCCTGTTGCAGTCAGGTGTGCGGTTCGGGAATCTTGCTCTGTGCATCATCGACGAGCAGCATCGCTTCGGGGTCGAACAGCGTGCCATGCTCGGTGACAAGGGAGCAGCAACCGATGTGCTGCTCATGAGTGCAACACCAATTCCGCGCTCGCTTGCCCTCACGCTGCACGGTGACCTCGACCTGAGTGTGCTGGATGAACGTCCGCCAGGCCGCCAGCGCATCTCGACCGTAATGCGGAGGGAAGCAGCGCGGGAGAAGGTCTTCGCCTTTGCATCATCCGAGTTGAAGGCGGGACGGCAGCTATATGTGGTGTATCCGCTGATCGAGACCAGCGAGAAGATCGACCTGAAGTCAGCAACGATCATGCACGAGACCCTCGCGGCTGGCCCATTGAAGGGACACCGCCTTGCTCTTCTGCATGGTCGTGTCGCGGCCGAGGAGCGTGATTCCATCATGCGTCGCTTCCGCGATGGCGAGATTGATGCGCTCGTGACCACCACAATCGTCGAAGTGGGGATCGATGTGCCGAACGCCAGCGTGATGATAGTGGAGCATCCGGAGCGTTTCGGCCTCTCCCAGCTGCATCAGCTCCGGGGTCGCGTGGGTCGCGGCTCGGCGCATTCATATTGCATCCTGCTTGGTGATGTCGGCACAGAGGCCCGGGAACGTCTGGAGACGTTTGTCTCCACCGAGGACGGTTTCGCCATCGCACAGGCAGACCTCAGACTCCGTGGTATGGGAGACCTCTTCGGAGCCCGGCAGCATGGGGACCCTGCGTTTCGTGTGGCTGACCTGCTGCGGGATGACGAACTCAATGACGTGGCCCGCATTCTGGCCGATGAGATCCTTGCCGATGATCCGGAGCTGGAGCATCCGTCACACCGGGATCTCCGGCACCTGCTCGCAACAGGTTATGCAAGGGCTCTCCAGCTCTTTCGTGTAGGGTGACATGGCAGCCCGCGCTGGCGATTGCCCGCCTCACGCCGGAACAACAGTACCGCAACGGTCGTCCATACCTGAGTGGGCTGACTGCTGGTTATCCGTTTGGATCAGCATGGATCATGGGTATGGTTATTAACGGAGATACGCGATGATGGTGACAAGGGAGTTGTGTCAATTCCATTTGTGATGAGGCGAAGATCCCTGCGGGCGTCGCTGCTCGCATTGGCGGGAGCGTCGCTGGTCGGTGTTGCATTCGACGGATGGTATCGTGCTTCGCTCATCGAACGGGAACGATCAAGGGTGAGGCAGCTCATGACGCCATATGCGGCCGCGATTGAAGGGGTGTTCAATCGACATATAGGGCGCCTCGCAGGTCTTATTGCCTTTGTCGATGCCCAACCCAACATGGCTTCCGTGGCTGCAGGCTTTCCTACCATTGCAGAGGGGCTGGCCGCGGTAGCGCCAGGTATCCGGGCACTTCAGCTCGATCGCGAGGGGCGTATAGTGGCCACCTATCCCCCCGCCGACGCTCCGCGTCTGCTCGGGTGGGATCTGACGAGCCATCCAAGGGCGGAAGTGCGCGACGATCTGCTTCGTGCCATGCACTCGGAACAACCGGTGATCACCGGGCCTGCCCCGCTCCGGCAGGGCGGTGTCGGCCTGGTGGTACGACAATGTGTTTCGAACCTGCGCGTCGGCTTCCCCGATCTGGTAACCATGGTGTTGGATCTGGAGCCCTTGCTCGCCGAAGCAGACGTTGCTGCGCTTCCCTCGTCCGAGCGGGTGGTGCTTCTTGATCGCAAGGGTACGGCGTTGATGGGTTCCCTGGCCGATATACGGGATCCTGTTGGCGTGAGCATTCACACCGGTGATGGCGACTGGACACTGCTGGCAGCTCCCGCGCGCGGCTGGAATTCGACGATCAGTGATGACCTCAAG
>CAYSKN010000065.1:0-13131 GCA_964431565.1 uncultured Gemmatimonas sp. | reverse complement strand
TCTCGGCAGACGGAATAGCCTCACGACCTGCCCATGTGAATACGTGATCACCACTGAAGAGCAGGATGGCGAGCAGGATCACGAACGCCACGGGCACGAAGGCCACAAAACCCTCGGAAATTCGAATGATCGTCCGCGACCAGCGGGCAGTGACGATCCGATGAACCGCAGCGAATGTAACACCCGCAGTGGTTACCGATGCGAAATAAAGCCAGTTGAAGTGCAGTGCCTGCCAGGCACGATCTGGATTGGTGAAGAGCCCGAGCACGAAGATTGCGATGCCGAGAACCGCTGCAGCCAGGCTGATGCTCCTGAGGCTGCCCGGTATCGGTTTCGCCATCAGACGTTTGGCGAACTGATCACGGGTGGGGTAATGATAGTGCTGGCTCACTCGGGCTTCTCCTTGTCACCACCGGGCGCTGGCTTCTCGCTTTGTGATCCGTGCAACTGGCGCATGGTGTCGAACTCGTTGTTCCCCTTGAAAGTGGCTGAATTGATGTTCGCAGAACCGGGCGTCGGAGTCTGGGTGGGTCGAACGAATGGAACAGGCCGCGTAGGAGCTGTGGCGGTGGCTCCTGGCACGTGTGTGCCGTTCTGCCCAGGGTAACCGATTACCGGAGTGGTGTCGGCTCTCATCGTGCCCCTGCCCTGCAAGGCAAGCACGTAGTTCACCACGTCCCACCTATCGCCGTCCTCGATGCGATTGTAGTTCGGCATGAGGCCGCGACCGTTCCGGATGATGCCGTACACGTAGCCGGCTGAGCGCGCCAGGGCCGTTGTGGTATGAAGGCTCGGGCTGAACGCGTATGCAGGGTTGACCGCCTTGAGTCCTCCGTTGCCATCACCAGACATGCCGTGGCAGACGGCGCAGTTGATCTGGTAGTACATACGCCCGTTCTCAACGGACGCCTCCGTTGCGGGATGAGGATTGGGTATGGGCGTAAAGGAATCGATCACAGCCGGAAACCTGCCGTGTCCGATCTGCCATGAAGCCGCGGTCACACCCTGAATGGGAACGGAACCGTCAGGCTGCCCGCGCGGCGGACTGAGGGAGTCGCCAGATAGCTGCGAGACGGATTCCCAAGGCTTGATGCTTGGCTGAATCTTGGAGTCGGTGAACCAGTTGCAGGCACCGAAGGCCACTGGAAGCATCACGGCCAGCACAAGTTGCAGTACCCGCTTCACCACGGTGGGGAGCTGCACGGAATCAGACTTCACGCCGCACCTCCGCAGCTCCGTGTTCGCGCATCAGCGCCTCGGCCTGCTCGGCCTTTCCGGCATCGCATGCGACGAAGATCCCGAAATGGCCAGCCGAGAAACGGGCATCATAACCTATTGTGGTGGTCAGGCGCGGTATGCGCGATGAGATGAACATGCCAAATACCGTAGCGAGTGCTCCTACCATCACCATCACCTCAAATCCGATGATGGTGTACGGTATCCAGGAGGCAATGGCCTTGCCGCCGGTGACAAGGGGCCAGTAGTCGGACGACCAGATGGAAATCCAGTAGCCGAATGTCACACCCAGAAGTCCACCAATGAGCGTGTAGCGTCTGACGACAGACACAGGTGCATCGATGGCATGATCGATCTCGTGCCTGGGCGTGGGCGTGTACACCGTGATGTCGCCAAGTCGCTTCTTCTTGAGCTCCTCGATGGCAGACACGGTGCTGTCGAGCTCATGGAAGGCACCAGTAACTCCATTCATTACTCGTCCTCCCCGGGCGTTTCAATCGCATACGGATGATGATGGCCAGCGGTATCCACTCCGAGCTCGTGATGTATCCGCTTCGTGCGCGGCACCACGACTTCCTTGAGCTCGGCAATGGCCATTACGGGCAGCGACTTGACGAAGAGCAGGAACCACATGAAGAACCAGCCGAACGATCCGACCAGAAACGCCGAGTCGATCCAGCTCAACGTGTACCCGCCCCACTGCCATGGCTCGAACTCATGGGAAAGAGAAGGAACCACGATTACGAAGCGCTCGAACCACATACCTAGGTTGATGAACAGCGACAGTATAAAGAGCCATGCTGGATTGCGACGCAGCTTCTGTGACCACAGCGACATCGGCATCGCCATGTTGCACAGGAGCAATGTCCATCCCGCCCACCACCACTGGCCAAACACGCGATTCCAGAAAAACTCCTGTTCGGCACGCACTCCGCTGTACCAGGCTACCCAGAACTCCATCAGATAGGCTGAACCGACCACCATCGAGGTGAAGAGTACAACCTTTGCGGTTGCATCGAGATGGTTGAGCGTAATGTAGTGCTCAAGCCTGAACCACTTGCGGATCGGAATGGCTATGGTCCATACCATCGCGAAGCCGGAAAAGATAGCGCCAGCAACGAAGTAGGGCGGGAAGATAGACGCGTGCCAGCCCGGTACCAGTGCCATCGCGAAGTCAAAGGAAACCACTGAGTGCACCGACAGCACCAGAGGCGTCGAGAAGGCCGCGAGGAAGAGATAGGCCTTAGCGAAATGCCTCCATTCACGATCGCTGTTGCGCCAACCCAGCGAGAGGATGCTCAGGATGCGCTTGCGCATGGGATTGGTTTCCCGATCCCTGAGAACCGCAATGTCAGGGATAAGACCCACGAACAGGAACGTTGCTGAAATGGTGAGATACGTAGTTATTGCAAAGACATCCCACACCAGCGGCGACTTGAAGTTGGGCCACAACAGGCGCCAGTTGGGGTACGGAATCAGCCAGAAGAACTTCCACGGTCGCCCGATGTGAATGATCGGGAAGAGGCCGGCGGTCATGACGGCGAACACCGTCATGGCTTCGGCTGCCCGATAGATCGAAGTTCGAAAGCCGGCGCGGAAGAGATAGAGAATGGCCGAGATGAGCGTACCGGCGTGGCCGATACCGACCCAGAAGACGAACGTGATGATGTAGTTGCCCCACATCACCGGCGGTTCGTATCCGGCCTGCCCAAGTCCCCAGTAGATCTGGTAGGTCCATGCCGATGCACCCACGAGCATCGCCACTACAGCCACCATCAGTCCCAGGAACCACTTCTTGGTGAATCCCAGTGTCGCGGTTATCTCGCGATCTACCTGTTCGTAATCGCGGACAGCGGGAAGCTGCACGTCAGCCGACGCAATGTTCGGCCCACGGATACCCTCACGCACCGGTTGCACAACGGTTGCCATGCGTGCTCTCCTCAGGCCGTCGCCGGTGCAGCCGGCGCTGGATAGTTGATCTTCTTCAGATAGACCACTGCCGTATAGGTATTCAGTTCCTCAAACACATGATACGCACGCCTGTCGTAAGCGAGCTTTGATACCGTCCAGCCTTCATCGGCCGCGTCACCGAACACGATGGCTCGCGAGGGGCATGCCTGCGCACACGCCACCGTAAACTCGTCGGCCGCCACATCGCGCCCCTCCGCCTTTGCGCGATGTTCTGCCTCACGGATTCGCTGCACACAGAACGTGCACTTCTCCATGACCCCCTTGCCACGCACGGTCACATCCGGATTGAGCATCCAGTGCATCGGCTCGGGCCAGGCATACTGACGCCGGTCGGGCTCACCGTAACCGAACCAGTTGAAATAACGAACCTTGTAGGGGCAGTTGTTGCTGCAGTAGCGTGTACCCACGCAACGATTGTAGACCTGCACGTTCAGCCCGTCAGGCGAGTGGTACGTGGCATATACGGGGCAGACCGGCTCGCACGGCGCGTTTCCGCAGTGTTGACACATCATCGGCACGAAGCGCGATTCGAAGTCCGAGGAGAACTCGTTCTCTGTGTTCTCGTTTCCTTCGTAATAGCGTTCGATGCGGAGCCATGCCATCTCGCGGCCCTTGATGATGTTCGCACCGGGCCGTTCATCCCACTTGACCGGACTCAGAGCCCGCCCCTGATATGGAGCGCCAACAGTGGGAATGTTGTTTTCGCTGTAACAGGCGGTCACGCACGCGGAACAACCGGTGCAACGCGCGAGATCAACGGTCATCGCCCAGCGGCGGCTTTCCATCTTGCTGGAATGATCCGCCGAGTACATCCCCTTATCCTTTGACAGAGGATTGGCAAACTCGCCCTGCGCATCCGCCGCAACGGGTGACTTGAGTCCTGTCCGGAAGTCCTGTGAGGGCATGCCCGGAATCGCGTGATGCTCCTCGGTATCCTCGGGCTCCCCACCAAGCAATGCGGCCAGTGTCATTGCCTGTGCTATGCCGCGACCGTGCTGACGCGCTGAACCTTCCGTGGTGACGAGTGCGGAGTTCTCGGCGCTTACGGTGACTCGTCCTTTCACCGTGCCAAACGAAAGCCCACCCGAGCTGTCCCATCCATTGGAGACGAGATCGTACGCATTCACACCGATGTTCTGGGCGAAGCGGCCATAGCCGGCATGTCCCCTACCCAGCGCGATTGCAACAGTATCCGGCCGTACTCCCATAAAGATGTACGCAGGCGCGGTCACCTTTCCGGCCGAGGTCTCAACCGTGAGATGGGCGCCCTCCCGGATTCCCAGCCGCTTCGCTGTCGAAGGATGAACCTCGATCCACGATTGCCAGGAGATCTTCGTTACCGGATCCGGCAACTCCTGAAGCCATGGCTTGTTGCCTCCTTCGCCATCACCCAGGACCGCTGACGGATAGACCCTCACGAAGAACTCACCGTCGCCTTCGGCAACCGGCACGGCGCTGGTGCCGAGCGGACGGACGGTGGTAGCCACGAGTGGTGAACCCGGAACGGTCGCCTTGGTCAATGCCTTGGCAAACGCCGCAGCGCCACCGGGATACTTGCTGATGTACCAGTTGCGGAAGCTTGGGAAATTGTACCTGGCTGCGAGTGTCTGATCGCGCTTGGCGAGATCGATGAGGACATCAGCAGTGGCACGTGTGTCGAACACGGGGTCGAGAGTCGGCTGCTGGAAGCCGAGCTGCCCATTCTCGCTGACGGCATCACCCCAACTTTCGAGCCAGTGGTTGTCGGGAAGCACGAGATCAGCGAGTTGCGATGTCTCGTCTGCCATCGACGAGAAGGAAACCTTGAACGGCACCTTTGCATATGCAGCGGAGAAGCCCGCTGAGGCCGGCATCGTGTGCGCAGGGTTTGCCCGACGGACAAATACCAGCGGAACAGTACCTGCATCCATGTTCTTCACGGCTGCAGCGAGGTCCGCATACGAAGCAAGTCCGGCATATCCCGCATGAGCTCTGGCAGGCTTGACCGTGATGCCTACCGCCCCACCCTTGCGGTTGATCTCGGCAATGGCCACGCCGCAGTCGAAAGCATCATTCCCAGTCACACCGGAGAGCGCCATGACGCCACTTCCTGCGTCCGTCACCGCCCTGATGAGCGCTTCGATGGTTGTCACCGGTACATCCGCTGCGTCTGCCGCCGCGGCGGCGGTACCAGAGCCGGTGAGCGCCGCGGCAATCGCCCGCTCACTGCCCGGCTTTGCGGCTATCCACTGATCGGCATTGAGGCCGGTCAGAGAACGACGTGCGCCGATGTAGACCAGACGGGGGGGGTTCTCCAGTTTGGCCCGCGCATCAGCCCAGTCGAGCTGCTGGGGTACGCTGTGTCCCCATCCGTCGAGGAAATCGGCGCCGAAGCTCAGCACCAGTGTCGCAGAGCTGAAATCGAGTGCCGGCCAAGCTGCTCCATAGGCCTTCTGATTGGCAGCGATGCTTGCAACGGGAGCTGTGCTGTCAACGCTCAGATGTGCAGGCATCCCCTGGGCTGCAAGCCACTGATCAAGGAAACCCGGGAACGTGCCGCTCTCGTGCTGGTTGATGAAGACCACGCTGCCCGACTGTCCCCTTGACTTGACCTCGCCGATCTTCTGCGCAAGCAGCTCATAAGCCTGATCCCATGTAGCGGGCCTGAGGGCATTGCCCTCGCGCACCATCGGCGAGCGATAGCGATCCGGATTGTACAGGCCCTGAACAGCCGACAGCCCCCTGGCGCAGATCGCGCCACGGTTCAGCGCATGTTCGGGATTGCCCTCCAGCTTGATCGGGCGCCCGTCACGCACCTCGGCAAGCACACCACATGCAGCAGCACATTCCCGACAGGTGGTGGCATAGTATTGCGAGACGCCTGCTACAGTGTTGTCAGGTGACTCGACGTAGGGGATGAGCTTGCCTACCTTCTCGGACGAGCAACCCACCACGGCCGTTGTGGCGCCAGCGGCGCCAAGAACCTTCAGGAATTCGCGGCGCTTTACGCCGGTCCCCGCTTCTGTACTCATCGTATATCGTGGGTCGATGATCAGTAGTGGCAGACGGCGCAGTCGTAACGCGCCTTCTTTTCGGGCATGGCCAGCAACTCCGGTGTTACCGTCTGACCTGCAAGACGGGCGCCTTCGGCCGGCTTGTAACCCTGCACATGACAGTTGATGCACCAGCCCATGTTGAGCGAGTTCACCTGTTGCACGGGCACATAGTTGGTATCCGGACCCTGCGCACCCTGACTCTGGATGTCACCGTGGCACGTCTGGCACGTAACTCCTGCATTCACGTGTCGGAAATGCGGGAACTGGACATAATCGGGCACCTTGTGCACACGATTCCAAGGAATCGGTTCTCCCTTTTGCGCATAGGCCGCAAGCTTCTTGATCTCTTCCGACTGCGGCTTCACCAGCGTGTGACAGCCCATGCACGTGGCAACCGACGCATTGCCGGGATCGGGCGACTTATAAGCGTCGCCATGACAATAGAGGCAGTTCATGCCGGCCTTCTGCACGTGTGGTGCATGGACGAACTTGACAGGCTGTTCGACTAGCAGCCCCTGCGACGTGGACGCGCCGCTATAGGCCGAGAGCAGAGTGGCCGCTGCAGCCACTGCGAGAAAGCCGGGAATCACCGTCCACTTCTTCTTGACCGTCATCGCTATTGGGTCGGGAAGGCGTTGATGGCGGAAGACATGCGACCTGCATGAAAACCGACATTGCTGTGCCGCAGTGCAAAGATCATGTCGACATCATGTTTACGTCATGCGAGCATGCGCACTCGTCGCTGTCCACTCGTTTTTGCAAGCGCAAGTATGACCGCCGCCACAATTGTACGCAAGTATAGAGCTAACAACGATGTGCATGTAAACCCGAACAATTTCATCGCCATTGCCATTATGCAGGTGGATCCACGGTGCGAATGAAGCGCCGAGTCGAGTCTCAACGACGCTGAGCATGGGCAGCAACAGAACGACCATCGGCGAGCTTCAGATCACAGTTTCTCAGATCATCAGGAAGCAGGTCCACAAGAGACCGTGCCTGCTGCGCGAGTCGCAACGGCCACCACGTACTCCATGCCAGCCTCTCAGCTCCGACACTTCTCAGGAGATGCGCAAAATGCTCTTCAGGTGGGCCCCACAGCCAATGCCAGTCATACCAGACCCGGCTCTGCTCATCCGGTTTGAGCCCCCAGTGGATCTCCTCAATGAGATCACGACCCGCACCAGCCACGACGAGCCTGCAGCGTGAGCGCGGAAGGCGCGCCAGGGCCCGGATTCCAGCGGCTGGAAGATCACCTGCATCAAGTGGGTGACGCTGCCTGAGATCCTCGAAACGCACGGTCAGGTGCAATGCGACACCAGTTTCGCCACATGCGTGTGCCAGCTCCGCGAGTGCCGGATGAGTGGCCTCCATTCCCCACTGAGGCAGACAGACACGGACTGCCGGTGCACCCTCGCCAACCGCGGTGCGCAAGGCCTTCTCCCATTGCGGCCAATCCGGACGGACGATCGGTACCGGAGCAAGCACACCGCCGAATGGCTCAAGCGTCCTGTATAGTTTCTCATTGCCCGGACCCGGATCACGAAAGAAGGTGGATGGCAGGTGACCCACCCATGCGCCACCGAAGCCCTCACGATCGAGCACGCGCACCAGAACTTCGGGATCCGGATGAGGAATATCGCGAAAAGGGTAGCTGCCCACCCACGCACTCACATCGATCGGAGCAGACATACTGGTCATCCGCGTACTCCCGACGTCATGTCTACCCTATCAAGAGCTGCATCGAAGACACCGGCCGGGAAAATCCGGACTGCATTACGCCAGCAAATATCAGCGATGTCGTCACTCGAAGCACCGGTGTGGACAAGCGCCCGTAGCTTCGTTAGGCCAGTACACAGAGTCAGATCAGCCGCCCACAACAGTCGTTTCGGGCCCAGGCGGTGCAAGGCATGATCGATCATTCCACGATCGATTCCACTGCCAGATATATCAACGACAACGTTAGGAATCTCGCTCACTGCCGGAGGTGTATGTGCCCAGTCGCCACCACCGCCGATGTGGGCCAGAATGAATGTCACAGCCTGATGCCGCGTGGCGAGCCTGCCGAGCTCAATTGCATCGGATGCATCCTGGCCAGGCCATTCACGCACGCGATGCTGCCAGACATGGTGCAGCACCGGAACCCGGACACCAGCGGCACACTGCATTATGTCGTCCAGCAACACATCATCGGCGCGCCGGGCCGCGCCAAGCTTGATTCCGATGGCGCCACGCATGAGCCCGCGTTCGATCTCCGCGAGAGCGTGCCTGGTGAAATTGGGGTTGACCGCCACATATGCTTTCACACACGGATGCTGTGACTCAGCGAAAGCTGACATCCAATCATTGGCGCGGGTCTGATCATCAGGCGATGCGAAGTACGTAGGAGACGAGTACCCCCATGATCCCAGCACGGAGGCCACGTGACATCGCACACCAATGCGCCCTCCGGCGTCAAGACGCGACTGGTTGTAGCGTGCCCAGTCGGAACGATTATCGAACGGAGTGTGAAAATGGGCGTGAACATCGATGAGCGGATTGATACCACCCAGCGGCGTCCATACGCCGGAATCTGTTTCAGTCATTAATGTCTGGTCTATAGCTGACAGGACACAGCCACCGGATGATCATCGGACGAAGCGTCGCGTTACGGATTGGAATGACTCCAGAACTGCCGGCAACATTCGTGACACGTCCTCACAAACGCTCTCGTCATGAGCCATTGAGCCAAACTGATACGCACCTCGCTTCAGCAGGAGTCCTCGGGCGACCGCGGCAGCAACTAGGTCATCAATACGGTCGGGACGCGTGGCAACCAGTCGCCACATCATCGGTGGCCCGGCCACACTTACGCCTGACAACGCGGCCTCCTCAAGCAGGCTGCCGATAATCGTTCTGAGCTGCCCACCGGCAGTGGCCATGACACCACATACATCGACACGATCATGCCAGTCGAGTACGGCACGTGCGGCAGCCAGACCGGTACTCTCGGTGGCGGCAGTGGAGGAGATCCATGTGCGGGCTGCTGCCCCCATAACAGCAGCGCGTCCCACCACTGCTGCGAGTGGGTAGCCGTTGGCGAGGGCTTTACCGACCGTAGTTAGGTCCGGCACTACGTCGTGCAGTTCCTGCACACCGCCTGTTCGCACACGAAACGCGGTCTTGACCTCATCAAAGATCAGCACTGCACCGCTCATATCGGCCGCCGCTCGTGCAGCCCGCAACCACTCGACTGAAGCGATCTCGTGCACGAGCGGCTCAATAATGATGGCCGCAGGTGCCTCGCCCTCACCCACGGCAGCCAGGAGTGCCGCGATGTCGTCAAACGGCACCCAGGTGACTGCATCACGTGTGGACAGCGGCACACCAGCTGCATCACTCGACCAGTCCAGCCATCCGAAATAGCCGCAGGCCACGATGCGCTCCCTCCCGGTGCTCGTGCGTGCAATTCGCACGGCCGCTGCGCCAGCCTCGGCTCCAGTCCTCAGGAATCGTACCTGCTCAGCACACGGGATGACCTCGACCAGGCGTTCAGCAACTTCCACTTCGAGCCTGTGAGACAACGAGGAGACATTGCCGAGTGCTGCTGCCTCCTGCACCGCGCGCGTGACGAACGGATCTGCATAACCGATCCCAACGGATCCAAGCGCCATACCGAGGTCGATGAACCTGCGACCGTCGGTACTCCACAATACGCATCCGTTTGCACGCTCGAAATGCGTGGGCATGGCGGCATTGGAGGCACGCGACCCATATAGAGCTTCCGGGCGCCTGCTTCCTGTGGAGCAAGCGCCAGGAATGACATCCTCTGCCCGTGAACGCCAATTCCCGATTGCCGGATCACCTGCAGACGGAATACGCATCAGGTAATGGCCGGTGCGTGTACCGGCTCGGACACGGCACGCAGTTCCTGCTCGTCAGGCGTGCCGGTATTCTGCTCCGGACCTCCTGATCCGCCAGCATCCGATTCACGCGCAGCGAGTGCACGCACCACCGCGAGCCGCGATTCGCGTTCGATGGTCCGCAACACCTCAATACTGGCGGTGCGAATCATGAGGAGTTCGCGTCCATCCGGCCTGGCCCTGAAGACCAGCGAACGGAAGGACCTCATGATTAGCTCCTCGTTGCGTGTCCTGAAGTACGCGATTGCTTCGAGTGCACGTTTGATGTCGTTGAACGTGCGCTCGTAGTCTTCCTTGGAGGGCGCTCCGGTGGCGTGCCGCGGTGACTGAAGGCGTCGTGTGGAGTCTCCAGCCAGCAGATGCAGTTCGTAAAGGGCCAGCAAACATGCCTGGGCCACGTTGAGCGAGAAATGTTCAGTGGTTGGAATGGTGCAGACAGCATGACACTTGTCCAGCGCTTCGTTGGGCAGTCCGTGATCCTCCCGCCCGAACATCACCGCCACCCTGCCCTGCGCGGCATGTGTCAGGAGATCTACCGCAGCCGATCGCGGGGTATGCCGTGCCCATCGTGTAGCCTGCGGGCGTCCGGAGAAACCCACCACGTATGCACAATCCGCAAGGGCTGCATCCACGGTGTCGGTGTGCCGGATCCGTCGTACCAGCTCGCGAGTATCGTGCGCCACCTGTTCGATGCGATTCTCGTCATACTGACATGGGCGCACAAGCCGCAAGTCGGCCACACCCATATTCTTCATCGCACGGATCACGCCACCGATATTGACCGGATCCTGTGACTCGTAAAGGACTACCGCGACGTTGGAGAGGAGACTGTCCGGCATGTCGGCAATCTAGAGAAGCACACCAGCGCAGACCACTGACCCGATCCAGCATCCTCCTCTCCTGTCACCCATGATCTCATCACGTATCCCTGCCAGCGCCAGGCACTTCGATTCCATGTGGGGGTGATACAGTCTTGAGTAAAGCTTCCCCGCCATCGTCGAGCGAGACTCCGACGGCGCTCACATATGGAGTGACAACGAAGCGCTTGCCAGCGCAAGTGTCGTACCCCAGTCCCCACCGCTGCCGCTGACGCCATCCACCTCATCGACCCCACTGAACATGGCACTCCTGTCCATGGCCTTCACCAGGCCAATCGTATGCACTGCATGCATTGCGCCGCCGGATTCTGCACGCCGCGCAGATACCCGAAACCGCCTCCACCCGACAGTCGGAGCTGTCCACGCCGCCTCTCACGCTCCGGTGGTCGTTCGTTGACGATCAGGTCGAACCGCAGCGATTGGGCAGTATCAAGCCCGGCGTTCTCCAGCATCCGCCGATCGAACTCGAGTTGGATGACCCACCCATCGGCATCCGGCAACCAGCGCGATGTCACCGTTGGTACAACAGCGAGTCCATGCGTGATTGCCGTCCGGCGCAACGCCATCGGGCTCACAGGAACCATGAGTTCTCCGGCACTCCATTCGCTACTGTTGGCGTTACCGATGTACCACTGCAGGCCGTCGGCATTCACATCCGATGGTTCATTGTCGAGAGGATTGTCCGGCGTGAGTCCGGAGCCGGTAGAGACCACCGGATGTCCGGTCAGAACGCCTACCCGTACCACCAGTGCGTCATGGGTGCAGGCGAACGCCAGATGTGCCACCGGACGGTTGTCACCTTCCCATGGCTCCTCTGTCGGAATGTACGCCTCGGCCGCCAGGCGGACCTCGAGAGCACCCGGTATTGACGCACCGAGCGGCGGCACCAGATCACCGGCCAAGCAAGGCACCTCGAGAATCCGCGCGGGCTCCAGCCGGCTGGGAACCTTCGGGTCACTCTTACCTGCCTTGGAAGGCGCTCTGCGAGCGCCACCAAGTGCGATATGGTGCCGCGTCGCTCGTGATACCATATCGATCGTCCATCCCTCGGAACTGCCCGAGTGCGAAGCCGTTGTGCCGTCCGCCGTCGTCACGCCGACCACAACCGGATCATTCCACTGAAAATCCACCTGATCAACCCGGCCTGGTCCACGTTCGATCCACCTCCACACGCCAGCTATCTGACCATTTCGCCCACGCTGTTCCAGCAGCAGTCTGGGCTGATGCATACAACCAGGTGGTCCGGGCGATTCTGCAAACACGAGACGCGACTCCAATCCCGGCTTTGCCGCATACCAGGCGCAGCCTACAGTGTCCCATTGCAGGCCGTCAGTGACACCGTCCGACGTGTGAGAGGTGACCTCACGCTGAGGCTCGAACGATGTTCCATTGCCAGAAGCCCCGAATGTTCCCTCGCAAGCCGTATCAGGCGTGGATGTCCTGCGGCTCTGGAACATGATTACAGTGCCGTCGCACAGAACGGCTTCCAACGGGTCAATCAGGAATGCGAAACCATCCTGAGTATCAGCATCCGCGTAGTCCCCGACATCCCGCCAGTCCGAAACACCATTGATGTCAGCAAGGCGTACCCCGGCAGCGATGGGCAGCGTGACAGTGACCTCATCATCAGCGTCCCACGTGAGCACGTCCACCAGGTACCCATCACAGACTACCACCGACCGGGCTGCGACCACTCCCTTGGCGAGTGTGGCTTCCTTTCGCATCCACCCGGTGGCCTTGCTGTCAACCATGTGGGTCAACACTGACGCCAACGGAAGCTGGGACCTCCGGTCAACCAACGGAGCATGATGTGCGAGCGTGCTCCGATACCATGCAAGAGACGGATCCACATAGCTGCCTGTGCCGGGATCTTCCAGCCAGCGAGCCGTCCCATCCTGAAGCGTGAGGGCCAGGCGGTCAGGATGTCCATGTCCTCCACCAGTTGCTCCACCCTCCAGGGCCACGTACACCCGCCCGTTGCTGCGCCTGATCGCCGCCAACCCGTCACGGTCCCGGCACACGGCACCCATTGTCCACTCCGCACCAGGCGCTGCCTTGGCACAAGCCATCAGAAGCCCGCGCCAGGACATGTCTGCCCGGCTCAGTCTTGCA
>CAYSKN010000064.1:0-13325 GCA_964431565.1 uncultured Gemmatimonas sp. | reverse complement strand
GTGTACGCCAGTCCTCATGCATCTCGTGAAGCAGGGAATGATCGTCGTCGTCGAGATCAGGGATCGGCTGCTCCGCCTGAGACTCCACCTCAATTACCTTGAGCAACAGCAGCGTATGGTGTGCCGTAAGCGCGCGTCCCGACTCCGTAATGATGTGCGGCATTGACAGCTCCGCATCCCGGCAGGCCTCCGCCAGCGTGTATACGACGTCGTTGGCGTACTCCTGCAAGGTGTAGTTGACGCTGGCATTGCTCGTGGAGTTCGTTCCGTCATAGTCGATGCCCAACCCGCCACCGACATCAACGTGGGTGATCTCCACACCCGCCGCCCGAAGCTCCAGATAGAAACGTGCGACCTCCTGCAGACCGGCCTTTATGAACCGGATATCGGTGATCTGACTGCCGAGGTGGAAGTGGATAAGCTTGAGGATGTCGAGACGCCCGGCTGCCCTCAGCCTGTCGATCAGCTTGATGAGCTCAGCGGAACTGAGCCCGAACTTGCTTTTCTCGCCACCACTCTGCGCCCAACGGCCGACTCCCTCGCTTGCCAGTTTGATACGCACACCACAGGTGGGCGTTACCTTCAGGTCGTCTGCGACTTCCAGCAACACATCGAGCTCGCTCACCTGCTCGAGCACAATGAAGACCTGATGCCCCAGCTTCTGACCCATCAGCGCCAGTCGCATGAACTCGTGATCCTTGTAACCGTTGCAGACAATCAGGTGCTCGCTGCTGTCGGAAAGACCGAGAACCGCCTGCAGCTCAGGCTTGGAGCCACATTCCAGACCCACTCCGTAAGCTTTGCCGAAGCGCACGATCTCTTCGACGACATGACGTTGCTGATTCACCTTGATCGGAAACACCGAGGTGTAGCCCGAGGTGTACCCGAACTCCCTGATTGCCTGATCAAATCGCTCATTCAGTGTCTCGATTCGCGAACGCAGGATGTCGGAAAAGCGCAGGAGTACGGGCAGTTGGATCCCCTGCTCCTCCAGGTCCTCGGCAAGATCGCGCAGATCGAGCGTACGACCAGGATACCTCGGATCGGGCCGGACTATGACGTTTCCGCGATCGTTGATATCGAAGTACCCGGCGCCCCAGCCCTCGATGTTGTAGAGGGCACGGGCAGACTCGATATCCCAGCTCGGCGCGGGCGCCGGCGCCTCGGCCGGCTCGAACAGGTGTCGGGTGTTGGTTGCCATGGCGGCAGTAACCTAATCGAAACTGAGCGGGACGAACGCCGCTCCCGAGCCGGCAGAGGAGATGCCGTCACCAATGTCACACTGTCCGCCATGCAGCCTCATGGCCTGTGGCCCGTTGGTCCTGCCGGCGCCTGAATCTGTTTCACCGGTGTCGACATCTTCACCTGGTCACGTCCCTTTTCGAGAAACGGAATTCCACGCACCATCCATGAAGGCGGGTCAGCTCCCAGCAGCTTCACTGCGAAGAATTCCTGCATCTTCCTGTCAATATCTTTCTGGTTTGCGCGTTTCGTAGGGTTATGCTCATCGCCGTTGTACACGACCATATAGGCCTCCTTCTGAAGCCGGCGCATGGCCACGTAGAACTCAATGCCCTGATACCACGGCACTGCTCCGTCGTTGTCATTGGCCATGAAGAGCACGGGTGTGGTTACCCGGTCCAGACGGAACAGGGGTGAGTTCTCAATGAAACGCTCAGGATATTCCCACAGCGAGCCGCCGATACGGCTCTGCGTGTGCTCATACTGAAAAGCCCGGGCCAGTCCGGAAGCCCAACGGATGCCACCGTACGCGCTCGTCATGTTCACCACCGTGGCATTGGGCACGGCGGCCGCAAACATGTTGGTCACAGTTACGAGATACGCTGACTGGTAGCCACCCCACGACTGTCCGGTGATTCCGATCCGCGTGGGGTCAATAAAACCCATCTGGAGAAGCGACTGCACACCCGGTATGACTGCCTTGGCCGCGCTCGGCCCGGGCTGACCATCGGTGTAGACAATGTCAGGCATAAACACGACATAGCCCAGCGAATTGTATACGAGCGGATTGACTGTATTGCGTCCGCTGGGCGCCTGATAGCCGTGCAATCCATCGGTGAGCTTCTCGTAGTAGTAGACGATCATGGGGTACCGCCGCGAGGGATCGAAATTCTCCGGTTTGTAGAGAAGGCCCCGCAGAGGAACGCCATCATCGTTGAACCACGATACGAGTTCGACCGTACCGCGCGGATAATCCCCGTCCTGAGGATTGGCATTGGAGATCTTCGTGACCTGAGCCAGGCTGCCGCCGGTCCACAGATCCGGAAACTCGCGATAGGTGCTCTGCGTCAGCAGGTACTGTTCAGCATCGCGCGCCTTCTGGAGCCCGGCGTAGCTGCGATCACCCATCACCAGGCGTTCGGGAGCAGCCTCTGTAGCGAACCGCGTGCGCCAGTAGCCACTCGCCTTGGTGAGCGAATCCACGGCGCGAAGAACAAGCGGCTCATCAGCCTTGATGAACCGCTCCTCGCGATCCAGGTTGACGACACGGAAAGTCACGCCGTTGCGACGGCCATAGCCCGCCGTGAGAATACGGGGCGCAACCGCCCCGGTCGGATCGATCTCCCATATATCGAAACGATCGTAGATGAGTACACGTTTGTCACCCGTGGTCCACCCACCCAGACCATAAGGCGGCGGTATGTCGGGCGAATCGAATGTCTCGTCCTGAAAAACGACGGGGAGCTTCTCAGTGAGGGTTGCACGTTTGCCGGTAGCGATGGCCCACGACTGCCAGTTACCATCCTCGAACCAGGTGACATAGTTGCCGCCCGGGGACATCTGGACAGTGCCATCGAGCCTGCTTCCGATAAGTGTGCGAGCAGCCGTGACAGGATCGATCATATAGGCATCAGTTGCACCCTCACCCCAGAACTGGGGAATCGCATATTCAAGCGAATTGAGGCCCAGCACCCGCTTGCCATCATCACTTACGGTCACCCGCATGCTGTCATTGGCCAGTTGCGTCCACTTGTTGCTCGCCAGTGTGTACAGCGCCGTGAAGGTTCGGTTGCGATCGCGCGCGGCGTCGAGTTTCTGGGTTGGTTGGGTCCGCGCGTCCTTCCAGTGCCACAGGTCATATACGGCTTTGTCGAGCAGCGAGTCCGCAGGAATGGAATCGAACGGTACGACGCCGAGCGCGAAGATCAGTGCGTTCCCCTCGCGCGTGAACTGGAGCGACCCGCGTTCGGCGATCAGCAGACCATCGGCTAAATCATCCGATGTGACTAGCCTGCGCGTCGATATCGGCTTGCCCTTGGCCGGCACGAGCGATGCGTAGTAAAGGGAGAACCGTGGTCGGGCGGTACTGTCGCCGACATCGGACACGAGCGCCACCTGCGTGCCTTGTCTATCGAAGGCAAGTCCGCGGTAGGTAGCGAGTCCGGTTATGAGTGGTATCACCTCCCCTGAGGATATGGCCCGCACAAACGCACCGTTCCTCTCACCATCACGGGTCGTGACGGAATATCCGAGCCATTTCTCACTCTCGTCGAACCTGTAGTCCGTGACTCCCTCGATCTGGGTCTCCCCGCCGTGCGACAAGTCACGCAGCACCAGCGTCGTGCCATAATCGCGCTTCGGACCGCGTGCCGAATCGGCTGGTGCACCGGCCGGACCTGCCTCTAATGTGCTCGCCGCAGCTCCGTTTGCTCGCGCCGTCGTATCGTCCATCTGATAGGCGACAAACCGCCCACCGTCGCGCGCTAGCTGGAACGACTTTACATTTTCGACCCTCGTCACAGTACCATCAGCAAGACTCAGGATGCCGAGGGCCGTACGTGGTGTCTTGCCACCATGCCTGCCACGGGCCTGCTCCACAGCTGCACGCGGCGGATAGATCAGGAACACCACGTATCGAGAGTCGGCACTGACCTGCGCAACTGCAGGGTTGAAGTTGGCGTCACCCGAAGCGCCGGCCTGGAGTTGAGGGCGCCCCGTAAAACCGCGCGGAACCCGGTGCTCCGTTATGGTTCCCGTGGATCGCACGACGAGTTCACCCTCGCCGACAACCGGGCTTACGGTGTAGACCGCCCATTTGCCATCGTTGGACAACGTGGCACCACTGATCGTGCGCCATTCGTCATACGTGTCCTGCGTAATTGGCCTCTTCCCGACGGGCAGTGGTGGCGGCGTCCAGCGACTTACCCTGGTGTACGGGTTTGCTGGAGCAGCCTGCTGCGCCTCGACGGATGCCATGAACGGCCCTGCTACCAGCAAGGACAGGAGCAGGAAGGTACGGCTTGTGATCAGCACGCCAACGTTGAAGCCCGGCCCCACAGGTAAGAAGCCGAAGAACCTGCGCATGTAAGTCGTTCGCATAGGAACAGAGCCTGGCGTTACAGGGACGGGCTGGTCGCACGACCGTCCGGTCCCCAACTTGGGGTCAGCACTATCAATGCTGGACCCACCATCCCTACTAGACTAACGGCGCGGCACGGTCCGCGTGAGGAGCATGATGAGGCGACTGCTTGGCTATTTCGGACGCGGGATGGTACTGGTAACCCCACTGGCGGTCACACTCTGGGTCTGCTGGATCGTGTTCACTCGCATGGACGGCTGGCTCGGTCTCCCGATACCGGGCGCAGGCTTCGCAGCCACGATAGCTCTAATTACGCTGGTTGGCTTCCTTGGTTCGAACCTGCTCACAAGATCCATAATGGCGGCTCTGGATGGCATGCTGGCACGGCTGCCGTTCGTTAGACTCCTCTATAGCGCAACAAGAGATCTGCTCAATGCCTTCGTCGGAGAGAAGCGGCGTTTCGAAACGCCGGTGCTGGTAAGCCTCGGCGCTGACAACGCCGTGAACCTCATGGGTTTCATAACACGGGAGTCTCTCGCGCATCTAGCAATTGAGGGCAAGGTGGCGGTCTACTGCCCACACTCGTACAACTTTTCGGGCCAGCTCCTCGTGGTGGACAGAGAGCGCGTCCGACCCCTCGATGTTGCCAGTGCAGACGCAATGGCGTTTGTTGTTTCCGGAGGAGTCTCCGGTCTTGTGCAAGCATCCCTGCCCACCGAAGAGTATCTCTTGCCGGGAGGCCAGCAATGAATCCAATCAGTCTCCCGTGCCGATTCACCCACCTGGCCATCCTCGGAGCAGCGCTCACCATCGAAGCGCCCGCAGTTGCCTCACTTGCAGCGCAGGGCTCCCAGCCAGCCCAGTCATCATCGTTGCTCCTGGTACCCGATGCCGTATTCGATGGTGTCAGTGACCAGTTACACAGGGGCTGGGCCGTACTGGTCAATGGTGACCAGATCGCCCAGGCAGGACCGCTCGCATCGATCACCGTACCTCGCGGGACAGAACGCATTGAGCTGCCAGGTACAACTCTCTTGCCCGGCCTCAGCGATATCCACAGTCACATTCTTCTGCACCCGTACGACGAGACGACGTGGAACGATCAGGTTCTTCACGAGTCGCTCGCCCTTCGTACCGCAAGAGCGGTGAATCACCTCAAAGCGACACTCGATGCCGGATTCACGATGTTGCGCGATCTCGGCACCGAGGGCGCTGACTACGCTGATATCGGGCTCAAGCAGGCTGTGGAACAGGGGATCATTCAAGGTCCGCGCCTATTCGTTGCCAGCAGGGCCATTGTGGCGACCGGCTCCTATGGACCAGTGGGATTCGCTGCGGAGATCGCCGTCCCCAAGGGCGCAGAGGAAGCCGATGGAGTTGATGGAGCAAGCGGCGTGGTTCGTGTGGTGCGAGATCAGATTGGTCGTGGTGCAGACTGGATCAAGGTTTACGGTGATTACCGATGGGGTCCTGGTGGTGAAGCCAGGCCAACGTTCACACAGTTTGAGTGGGATGCCATCGTGAAGACCGCGACCTCCAGCGGGCGTCCGGTTGCTACCCACGCTGCCACTGCCGAGGGGATGCGGCGCGCCATCATGGCCGGCGTGGAGACAATCGAGCACGGTGATGCCGGCACAGAGGAGATCTTCAGGTTGATGAAAGAACGTGGCGTGGCCTTCTGCCCGTCGCTTGCCGCAACGGAAAGTACAACATATTATCGTGGCTGGAAGAAGGGAGTGGATCCCGATCCAGCCAACATCACGCAGAAGAAGAAGATGTTCGCATCAGCGCTCGCATCGGGTGTTACCATCTGCAACGGCAGCGATGTGGGTGTATTCCGCCACGGCACGAACGCCCTTGAGCCCGAGCTGATGGTAGAGTACGGCATGAGGCCGGTCGATGCGCTCAGAGCTGCAACGAGTGTGAATGCACGAATCATGCATCTGCAAGACCGATTGGGGCGAATTGCTCCCGGGCTGCTTGCAGATCTTGTGGCAGTGAAGGGAGATCCAACCATGGAGATCAGCGCATTGCGTGATGTTCGTCTGGTGATGAAAGGCGGTGCCGTCGTCCGGCGGTGACCCGGACTCCTAGTCGGGAGAGCATATGAAGCGTATTATTCGCTGGTTCGCTTACGTCGTTGTGACGCTCGTAGTCCTTCTTGGTGCTGCTCTCGGTTACGTGTACGCTGCAAGCAGCAGTAAGGCCGGAAAGAAGTACGCTGTTCCGGCCGTACACCTGAACATCCCGTCGGATTCGGCCTCGCTTGCGCGCGGTGAACACCTGGTAGTCGCCATCAGCAAGTGCGTGGAGTGTCACGGTGACGACCTTGGTGGCAAGGTCCTGTTCGATGATCCTTCCCTGGGCCTTATCGCAGGACCCAACCTCACCACCGGTGCCGGCGGTTCGCTGGCTGGGTATTCTGATGACGATCTCGAGCTCGTCATCCGTCACGGGATAAGGAGGGACGGAACGTCAACGCTCGTCATGCCCGTCGCGGATTATCAGTACCTGACTGATGATGACGTGGGTAGGATGATCGCCTATGTCCGCTCACTCTCTCCGGTGGATCGCAGCATCGACAGCTCCTTCCTGCGTGTCGTGGGACGGATACTCGTTGCCACGAACGCGGCTCCCCTCTATACCGCGGGAACTACCGATCCAACCTATCGCCCGCCGGTATCAGTCGTGGCGGACACATCGTTGGAGTATGGGAAGTACTTGGCAAAGATTGGCGGCTGCACCGGATGTCACGGCCCCGGCCTGGGTGGTGGACCGATTCCTGGCATGCCGCCTACCGCCCCACCTGCTTCCAACCTCACACCTACCGGAGTGGGCAGTTATTCCGATGCTGAACTCGAGACCATGCTCCGAACCGGCAAACGCCCGGATGCGACGGAAATAGATGTGAGCATGCCGTGGCGTTACACCGCGCTCATGTCGCCGCTGGAGATGCGTGCAACCATCATGTACATCCGCTCTGTTCCGAAGAAGGACTTTGGAACCAGGTAATTCAGGTTTGCTCAACGGACTCGCGGTTACCTGAGATTTGCCGGCGCCTTGAATAGCTCAGCGTCAGGCATTCCGAATGTGACCGCGGTGATGTTGATGATCACATCGCCCTGTGGCGTGCTCTGGATGACACGGGTGGATAGTTTTCTGCCGTCGAAGTCCTTGTAGTCACGGTAGGTAACGCGCTGTTCACCGGTTGTCGACTTGACCACCGTACCGATGCGCAGACCGCTCACGGCATCGAAGTACTCCACCTGGTCGAGGCCCGCTCGTGTGGTGACGGCAACCTTCCAGGCCTCGCTTCCATCGAAAGTCTCCTTGCCCTGCACCTCGGCTCTGGAGTAACGGTCCGGATCCAGAAATGTGGCGCCACTCTGGGCGTTCTCAGCCGCCGCCTTCTCCTGATCAGCGGGCATCCGCTGCAGCACTTCCCCCTGATGTATCCATCCCTTCTCACCATCGAATCCATTATCAAGCCGAACCATACCAAGATCGATGAGCATACGCGTGAGATTGGGTGCTCCGAGATAACGCACATAGCTGCCCGAGAGGCCGGCGAACGTGAAGTCGGCGGTTCCCTTCTCCGTGCGGCCAGTGATACCATCCCATGCGTCACGGCCACCGACTGCTGCAGCGAACCTGTCGTACAGCTCCTTCACCGTGGGCACCTGCGCCTGGACACCGACCGGACTGCCAGCCATCACGGCCGACAGCACCGTCACGGCGACAAACACTTTCGCAACACGCTGCATCCGAACTCCAATGAAAGAATTTATCTCCGCAGCCAGTCAGCATCGATTGCGCTGTTCATTGCGGATGTGACACGCGCACGGTTCGATCGCCCATCAGCAACCTACCGACAGACCCACCGGATACACCCCGTCATGCCGGCGCCACATCAAGGAACTTCGGGATCGCCCCCGTGCGCAACTTGTTGATCTGCTCTTCAGTAAACTCAACCAGTTGCTTCATGCCCTCTGCATCGAAAATGAGTCTGACGCCCGCAGTGGTGAAAAGTTCAGGGAGAGATCGGGTTCCGCCGAGCGCCAGGAAACGCTTGTAGGCCGATACCGCACCACTCTGATTGCGAACAGCATTCCGGAATACCTGCAGTGCGCCCAACTGGGCAATACCGTACTCAATGTAGTAAAAGGGGAGCTCGAAGATGTGCAGCTGGCGATACCAGCGTGCAACCCTCATGTCCTCAAGATCTGTCCAGTCAACACCGCGCTCGAATTCCGAACGGATGGCAAGCCACTGTCGATCACGCGCATCGCGGTCTGCACCCGCCGGATCTGTATAGATCCAGGCCTGATATGCATCGACACTCGCGATGTGAATGAGCGCGCACAGTATGCTCTCGAGATGTTCCAGCCACGCTACGCGTGCTTCTTCCGGAGTGTAATAGCCAACCGGTTTCACCATGTACGGCATAGCCAGCAATTCCATACTCATTGAGGCAAGTTCCGCCGCTTCATGTCCGGTCTTTCTCTGCCAGACGAAAGGAAGCCGCTGTGTGGCAAAATCGTGAAAGCAGTGGCCTGCTTCGTGCAGCAGGGTGTTCACATCATCCGGCACGCCGACAGCATTCATGAAGATAAACGGCCGACCCCTGAATGCGAGATCAGTGCAGTATCCTCCAGGTGCCTTGCCATGCCGACTTTCGAGATCCAACAGGCGTTCTTCTACCATCAGACGGAATTGCGCACCGAGCTCAGGATCGACACGTGAAAAGACTCGTGTGGCGCAGGCTACGAAAGTATCGATATCACCAAATGGGCGGAGCGGCTCCGTGGCGTCGAGATCGACGGCGGAATCCCATGGACGCAGGGTCTCAACACCAAGGGAGGCACGGCGGTACTCCATGAGCCGCTCGACCGCCGGTGCAACAGTCTGCTTTACAGCTTCATGGAACCGTGCAGTGTCAGCGGGCGAATAGTCGAACCGGTGCTTCGATACGAATGAATACTGCTGAAAGTCCGAGAAACCGGCCTCCTTCGCAACGCCGACCCGATCGTGATACATCCGATCGAAGATGTCAGCCAGTTCATCACGCTTCCCGAGAAAGGCCGACGCACCAAGACGGAATGCACGTTCGCGTACCCCGCGATCATTGGACTTGAGCAGTGGCTGCAACTGCGGAATGGTCCGACGCTCGCCGTCCCAGTCAACGCTCAGCCCTCCGGTAATTTTCTGGTACGCGGCGGACAACTCTTCAATGCGCGCAAACCGTTCAACATTGGCGCAGCGAAATATCTCCATGTCCGCCCTGAATCGACGGATCGTGGTCTCGAGGTCAGCTCGACTCCAGCCGATATCGACGAGTCGGCGGGCGAGACGTACCTGCTGCTCCTCGAGCCGCGGGAATATCTCCATGGAGAAACGCAGGTACGCCTGCTCTGCCTCCGCGTTTGCTGTGTCGGTGGTATAGGCAATCATCCACAAAGTACCAGCCTCGCCCACCAGGGTATCCAGCCGGGACCAGGTTGCGAGCCATGGCTCGATCGATTCGTCGGTGGGAGAGAGAGGGGCTTCAGCCAGCCTGTCGTAGTACGACACGACGTCGCCCCACGTTGCATCGCGGAACACCTCGGGAGAAGCCGGAAGATCAATCATCAGGGAGTCATGTGAAGAGTGAGCATCACTCTTGCGAGGAAGCGTCGTCTTGTCGTCATTTTCGCCGATTTGATAGCTAGTCGCCATATGGCATCCAGATGTTCTTCACGCGTACGGCATGCCGCAGAAACTCCCTGTCTTCACCGTACCGGGAATCAAGCGCTCCAGGCGGGTCGTCTCAGTCCAGGTGCAAGTAGGAGTGGTTGTCGATACCATCTCCACCTCCGTTGCCTCGGGGTGCGAAGAAAAATACTAGAGCGCCTCAACATCGTCGTGATCAGCAACGGACCTCGTCAGCACCTCACTATCCCCAGCGGCGATCCCGAGTGCGCCTGCAGGCACATCCTATGCCCGAGCGCACCGCGGAAGTCTACATCGCGGCGTGGGAATCGCATCGACAGGATCGCCACGACGCGATTGCCTACAGCCAGCAGGGGACCGACGAGTGACACCTGCCCCAGAAACGAAAAAGAGTCGAGACGTGCCACAGCACCCCTACCCATCGCTTCGTGCATCGCGAGTACCGACCAAGGCGTGAGCACGTCGGCTATCGCACCGTCATGCTTGTCAGCCCAGGCTACCCATGTGAACAGACGCAATATCGATGTGGCCACCAGCACGCTGCCCCCGTCCTCGATGCCCTGCGCACCAGCCGTCATATCCGATCAAGTTGAGCGGGCACCACCATGGCATCCAGGTTTACAGCCTTGTCGAGTGACCGAACAACGCGAAGAGGTTCCATGTCGTCACGCAGTCTGACAGGAAATGCATTCGCAATACCCTCCTGCACCAGCACTCGCGACCCGACACAGGAACCTGTGCCCTGGTTGAGCCAGACAGCGGCCACTGTGCCCTCGACAGCACTGCCCGGGTCGGTGTCCTCGAAGATGAGGATCGGCCTTTGCCTCCCAGCCCGAGCGATAGAGCCTTGCCGCTTCACGCAGTGGAGCGCCAAATGGAACTACCAACCTCGGTACTGCCGAGAAACGCGAAGGAGTCTTCCGCACGGGCGCAAGACCCAGCCCAACGAGCTGGTTGCCCTCGGGTTCGATAACCGACGCAGGTTCAAGCGGCCAGCGCGGCCTAGAGATACCGGACTGGTCTGGAGGTCGAACCGGTTTCAGGCCGTGGAGGAGGGTGGTCATCATCAGGAGCCCAATCTAGGCTTCTGACGTCGAAGTCGCTCAACTCCGGAGCTCCACTGCCGATACTCAGGGTTGGAGAGGAGTTCCCTGATGGTCAATTCGATGAGCCTTGCGAGAACCACAACCAGTATCGTTGCCATGGCCACCACAGCGTTATTGCTGCTGGGGTCACTTGGTTGTACCAAAGCCACGGAGGCGCCCAACGCCGTCAGCATCAGTATAGTCCAGGGCGGTAACCAGAGTGCCGCCGCCGGGACGCTCCTCCGCACACCGATCGTGTTGCGCGTAATGGGGAGTGACGGCAACCCGATGGCAAAGATACCTGTGAGCTTCAACGTGCTCGCCGGAGGCGGGTCGGTCGATCCAGCCACAGCCACAAGTGATGCAAATGGCGAGGTGAAAGCCCGCTGGACACTCGGTCCCGAATCCCAGGCCCAGACACTGGCTGGCTCAGCTCCAGGAATCGATCCGGTCACTTTGACTGCTTTCGGGGTATTGCCGAGCGATCTCATCATCGCCCAGGGCAACAACCAGACCGGCAAAGCCAGTACGGCGCTTCCTGTGCAACTCGTGCTCCGTGTCGTCGGCGCCAACAACGTCCCCATACCGGGGCAGACCGTCGCCCTCGCCATTACCTCCGGCGGTGGCAGTCTCTCGCCCCAGTCGGCAGTGACCAATGCTTTGGGGGAAGTCACCATACGATGGACGCTTGGACCACAGCAGGGACTGCAAACAGCAATGGCAACCGCGGGAGCGGTGGGGCCGATCGCGATATCTGCAGTGGCCCACTGAGGAGGAGGCCGCGCACAGGATCACGAGCCATCAGCACGCCCAGATGCTGTTCCGCATGTGGACCTGGAGGGGGAGGGATCGGAACTTGCCGAGCCTCCCCTTTTCCGTTTCCCATACAACGGCTAGTTGTTGTATGTGATAACCCATCCGCTGCCATCAGTGATGCCATCCATGCCTTCCGTCACCGTAGTTACAGGCGCCAGTGACGGAATAGGTCTGGCGACCACACGTGCCTTCGCTGTCCAGGGAGCTACGGTGGTCATGGTTGGACGCAATGAAGCCAAGACAGCTGCGGCAGCCCGCTCGATCATGACCGAGACCGGCAGTCGTACTGTGTCATGGCACATCGCTGATCTGGCCAGCCTTGAGGCAGTGCATGAACTGGCGGCACGACTGCGCGAGCGGCACCCGCGAATCGATGTACTGTGCAACAACGCCGGTGCCATGTTCCTGTCCCGTGAAGTTACGGGTGACAATCTCGAACGTACCTTCGCGCTCAACCACCTCAGCTACTTCACACTGACATTGGGGTTGTTGCCGTCGCTGCTGGCCGTTACCGAGGCTCCCATTGTACCCGGTGCGGTGTCGCGCGTGATAAATGTATCGAGTCGGGCACACATGAATGCCCGTATCGATCTCGATGATCTTCAGATGTCACGCCGCTACAGTGGCTGGCGCGCGTACTGCAATTCGAAACTCTGCAATATCTGGTTTACCCGGATGCTGGCGAGACGGGTTGACCCTCGTCGTATCGTGGTGCACTCGCTTCATCCAGGTCTCGTACGCACCCGGTTTGCCGTCAATAACGGAGGCAAGGGTCGCCTGCTGCGCAGGATCATGAATCTGCGCTCGATCGACCCGGCGGATGGAGCCCGCACGCTCGTCTGGCTTGCCACATCGGCACACGAAGATGTTGCTGCTTCGACGGGAGGCTACTGGTACCAGTGCAGGCCAGGCCGGCTTTCGAATGCAGCCCGTGATGATGCACGCGCCGAACTTCTGTGGGAACGCAGTAGGTCTCTTGCCGGTATCGATGTCGATGCCGGATGATGACCAGACGGGTGCTGCCACCCCTGATGCCACCTCGCCGCCCAGCAGTGCGATAGCCACTCCCGCCCTTCGCCCGGGTGATCTGTCGCGTCTGTTTGTCATCCTGTGGCGCGTCACACCGTTGCTCGTGTCGTTCCTGCGCGATCACAGGCAATGGGTCCGCTGGGGACCCCCTGTTGAGCGAACAAACGCGTTTCATGTGCAGCGTGCACACAGACTGGTACACCATCTCGCCTCACTCGGGCCTGCATTCGTGAAACTTGCCCAGGTCTTCTCCGCGCGCGCCGATCTTATTCCGGAGCCATATCTCGAAGAGCTCGCCAGTTTGACTGATCGCGTTCCACCGGTCCCCTGGCACTCCCTGCGCGATGCACTCGAGGCATCCTGGG
>CAYSKN010000063.1:0-13505 GCA_964431565.1 uncultured Gemmatimonas sp. | reverse complement strand
TACGAGGGCAGCGGTCAGCTGTCGAACGTAGCGTTCAGCACGGACAGCACTACGATGTTCGTCAGCGACAGCGGAGCGGTGATTGCGCTTCGGGTGAAGACCCCTTCCGAGCGGTTCGATCTGGGCCGCCACATCCGCCTGCCAGGCCCGGGTGGCGCACCTTTCGGTGGCGGCTTCGGCGGTGCTGCGCAGAGCATCGATTCCACGGCTGGTCAACTCGTCACCCGACGCGCTAACGGCGCAAGCTACGTTCTGCTTGGCAAGGACAACAGGTCGGTGGTGCTCACCGGCACCCGGGCTCCGGGCGCGAACTGGTATAGACAGGCACCGCGTCCATGGCTCGACCGAATGGACATCACGACACAGTCGCGTACACGGGTGATGGACAGCCCATCCGACAGATTCGAGGAGTTCGTCGCTGCGTTGGATGATGATGCCTCGCAGTACATCGTTACCCGCGAGTCCTACACGACTATCAGGGATGCGTGGCTCCGGACTGCCGGCACCACTGATGCCACGCAGCTCACCCACAATGTGGACGTGGCACCCGAAGTCACCGGTGCCATTGCAAAGCGCTTCCAGGTCACACGCCCTCGGGACGGCACGAAGTTCTGGGTGGACATGCTGTTGCCGCGCGACTGGCGACCTGGTGAAAAACTGCCTGGAATCATCTGGTTCTATCCGCGCGAGTATGCGAACCTCCAGGACTACGAGCGGTCCCGCTACAACGTGAACATCAACCAGTTCCCAGCGGTGCCCGCGGCGCGTCCGCCCACGATACAACACGCATTCGTATCCCAGGGCTATGCGTTCATACAGCCAGACATCCCGATCTACGGCGATGCGGGACGGATGAATGACAACTACACGCGCGATCTGAAGGAAGGTCTGGATGCAGTGATCAACGCGGTCGTGGACTCCGGTTTTGTCGACCGTGACCGCATGGGTATAGGCGGACACAGTTATGGCGCATTCAGTACGGTGAATGCCATGACACTAATGCCGAACTTCAAGGCGGGAATCGCTGGCGATGGCATGTACAACCGCTCACTTACGCCCTTCGGATTCCAGAGCGAACGCCGCAACTTCTACGAAGCGCAGGCCACCTACCTGGACATGTCACCATTCCTGCGCGCGGACAAGCTCTCGGGTGCATTGCTGATGTACCACGCTCTCGAGGATCAGAACACGGGTACGGATCCGATCAGTTCAACCCGCATGTTCGCCGCCCTGCAGGGACTCGGGAAGAATGCTGCGCTCTACATGTATCCCTACGAGGATCACTCAGTGGCGACCTACGCGAGCGATCTGGACATGTGGGCGCGCTGGATAGCGTGGATGGACGTCTATCTCAAGAACCCCAAGAAGGACACAACGACGATACCCTGAGCAGCCCGCTCGGACCGAGGATATATCTCACGGCTGGTCCTGCACGTGCTTGAGCCGCATCTTCAGGACCTGCTCGTGCAGACGGGCGCATCGACGGCATGGCGCACCCGCGATTCGCGTTTGGTCAGGCCTGCTGCGCATAAGCCTGGAACAACTCCACCATCACCCCTGGGATCCGTGTGACCTTGCCAGTGTCGCGGGCCAGAAGGGTCCAGAGTGACCTTCCCCGTGCCAGTACCTGGTTGTCCGTTGTGCGCAGGATTACCGTGAAGCGCTCGAAGCGTCGGGAATCGGCCGTTCCAACCCATGTGCGCGCCAGGATCGCATCACCGAGGAGTGCCTCACGGCGATAGTCGATCTCATGGCGCGTTGCGACCCAGCGGTAGTTCAGGCGCATTGAAGAGGAGGCGCATGCATCCCAGTGTGCAGTCGCCACGCCCACGATCCAGCGCAGAAAGACTACGTTGTTCACATGGCCGTTGTCGTCGATGTCCGTCGACTGAACGACGATGGGTGTCTCGAAGATGTATCCCTCTTGCTTCGCGGTCCGCATCGTCCGCACCGATGGGGTGGTCGAGGTTATTCAACAGGAGGGGTTGATGACTCCCCAGCACCGTTGGAAGTTAGCACGATGAAATTTTCCTCGGGCCGTGCTTTCCTCGGCCAACCAAGTCATGCGGTGACGTTCTTCGGCATGTCGGGCGTCGGCAAGACCTCGCTGGCCGTCCTGCTCCAGAAGCACGACTGGTTCCAGTACTCGGTCGATTACCGGATCGGCACGCGCTACATGGGCGAGCACATCGTCGACAACTTCAAGCGTGAGGCAATGAAGGTGCCGTTCCTGCGTCAGCTTCTGCGCTCGGACTCCATCTACATTCGCTCGAACATCTCCTTCGAGAATCTCAGCCCCCTGTCCACATATCTCGGCAAGCCGGGAAGCGAGGCGCTGGGCGGCATACCCTATGTCGAGTACTGCCGGCGCCAGACACAGCACCGTCAGGCGGAGACGAGCGCACTCCTGGATGTGCCCGAGTTCATCGACCGGGCCCGGGACATCTACGATTATCCGCACTTCGTCTGTGACTCCGGAGGCAGCCTGTGCGAGGTCGTGGATGTTCACGATCCTCTCGATCCGGTGCTCGAATGCCTGGCCCGCCACACCATGCTGGTGTACATACGCGGTACCGCCGAGCACACGCGGATGCTGGTGGAACGGTTTCGCCGGCAACCCAAACCGATGTATTACAATCCGGCGTTTCTCGATGAGAAATGGAACGAGTACAAGACGCTGCGCGGAATAGCCCAGGATCACACGGTGGACCCCGCTGATTTCGCGGTGTGGGGATTCGAGCAGCTCATGGAACACCGCACTCCCCTGTACGAGGAGATAGCAGCGCGGCACGGCTACGTGATCGACATGCACGATGTGCCGGCCCTGAAAACGGATGAGGATGTGCTTGCCCTGCTGGCGCGCACTATCGACGCCCAGACCAGCCCCGCTGCCTCCTGAAGGGCGGCGAACCAATGGTCCTTTCTGGAATGGGCACTTGCCCGCGGTATCGCCCCTCTGCAATCTCGCCGATGGACAAGAAAACGAGAATCGGCATCGACCTTGGCGGAACAAAGATTGAAGGGATCGTGCTCAGTACGGACGGCACCGAACTCGCGCGCGAGCGAGTCCCGACGCCGGGAACCTACGAGAAAACCATCCTCGGCATCACGGACCTTGTTCGCCGGCTCGAATCTCAGGTGGGGCGGCGAGGCACTGTGGGAGTCGGCATACCAGGCGTGACAGTGCCCATCACCGGTCTGGTGAAGAATGCCAACTCCACATGGCTCAACGGGCATGCGCTGGAACTGGATCTTGGAAGCGCCCTTGGCCGGGTTGTGCGCACAGCTAACGATGCCAACTGCTTTGCCCTTTCTGAAGCGACTGACGGAGCTGCGGCTGGCGCCGGAACCGTGTTTGGCGTGATCATGGGTACCGGCGCAGGAGGCGGCATCGTGCACAACGGTCATCTTCACCGCGGCTGCAACCTGATCGCCGGAGAATGGGGGCACAACGGCCTGCCATGGGCGACACCGGAGGAAGTGCCCGGGCCAGCGTGCTACTGTGGCCGGCGGGGTTGCATCGAAGCATGGATCTCGGGCCCGGCCATTGCTGCCGATCATGCGCGCGTGACCGGAGAGACACTCGACCCACCAGCCATCATGACGCTGGCGGCTGGCGGCAATGAACGGGCAATGGCTACACGCAGGCGCTGGATCGGTCGCGCCGCACGCAGTCTGGCCACTGTGATCAATCTGCTAGATCCGGACGTCATCGTTCTTGGCGGCGGCCTCTCGAACGTAGGCGGCCTGAGGGAGGACATTAGCCGCGAGCTCGCCCCGTGGGTATTCAGCTCGGAGGTTGCCACCAGCGTGGTTGTCAACCGGCACGGCGACTCCAGTGGTGTACGCGGTGCAGCATGGCTGTGGCCGCTCGAGGCTGATGGGAGCTGAGGAGGCGGCTGCGGCAGGTTGTCCAGGCGTCGATGCCGGGCTAGGATTCCCCCGCGGGGCGCTCTGCTGCACCCGTACTGATGGCCCATCGTATAACGGCTATTACCCCGGCCTTTGGAGCCGGTGATCTTGGTTCGATTCCAAGTGGGCCTGCTGACCGACTTACGACGCGCAACGGATGGAACGTCGGACCTGCAGTTTCACACACAGTGATTGGTGGCGAAGTCGGGTCAGTGGCCAAGTTTGAATTTCTGTCTGATCCGAATATGTTTCGAGGTTGTTTACAATCGTGACCGGATCTTCCGGGCCACCTTTGCCGGTGCAGCGCCCCTGTCCATTCGGCATTCTCCAACCCTGGTTGGTTCTTCAGGCCGTCAACCGCATGAGGCTCCCATGACTGCCGTACCGGATGTTCAACTGCCTCCGCCGCCTCGCGGGCTGAGGATTCTCTCCGGAACGGCAAACAAGACGCTGGCTGAATCCATTGCCCGCTCCCTCGACACGGAGCTGTGCAAGGTCACATGTACCCGCTTTGCAGATGGCGAAGTCTTCGTTCGCATCGATGAAAACGTGCGTGGCTCCGATGTGTTCGTCGTACAACCCACGAACCCGCCTGCGGAGAACATGCTGGAGCTGCTGCTGCTGCTCGACGCCGCACGGCGGGCTTCAGCGGCGCGCGTGACGGCGGTTCTGCCGTACACCGGGTATGCAAGGCAGGACCGCAAGGATCAGCCGCGCGTGGCCATCGGAGCAAAGCTCATGGCCAACCTCATTGAGAAGGCCGGTGCCAACCGGATCCTCGGTCTCGATTTCCACGCGCATCAGCTCCAGGGTTTCTTCGACGTACCTGTAGACCACCTCTACGCGCTGCCGGTATTCACGAATTATTTCCGAAAGAAGGAACTCCGTGACCTCGTCGTTGTGGCCCCCGATGTCGGTTCGGCCAAGATGGCCCGTGGCTTCGCCAAGCGGCTTGATGCAACGTTGGCGATCATAGACAAACGGCGCCCAAGAGCAAACGTATCCGAAGTGATGAACGTCGTAGGTGAGGTGGAAGGCCGTGACTGTCTCATCCCGGACGACATGATCGACACCGCCGGAACCGTTTCAGAGGCCGCTCGGGCGCTCAGGAACCTGGGGGCCAGGGATATCTATGTGTGTGCAACGCACGCGCTCTTCAGCGGACCTGCCGTGGAGCGCCTTACCGACGCGCCCATAAAGGAAGTGGTGGTCACAGACTCGATTGAACGGCCGCCAGAGCGCTGCTTTGACAAGCTGCGGTCGCTCTCGGTGGGCGATCTGCTGGCAAAGGCCATCCGCTTCACACATGCCGACAAGAGCGTGAGTGTGCTGTTCGATTGAACAGACCGTAAGGGAATTGAGCGATGCGTAATCAAACCGACATCAAGCAGGTTGCAGGCCACCGGGACAATGCGAGGGACATGTGAAATGTGAAGTTCATGAAGCATGCAGACAGCAGTGAAGCACGCAGTACCGAAGTACCGACAATACGGCCGGGACGACCGTGAACCGGTTACTCCCGAACCACACTTTCCGAGACAGTACAATGGCAAACGTCACACTCAAGGCATCTGTCCGCACCGAGACCGGCAAGGGCGCAGCACGCAAGATCCGCCAGGCCGGCAACATTCCCGCCGTCATATATGGGCACGGACGTGAGTCACAGGCGCTCACTACCAACGCCCGCGACTTCGACCGTCTGGCCAGGGGCACGGCCATCAGCAGCACAGTCATCGAACTCCACATCGATGGCAGAGTCTCGCGCACTCTCATCCGCGAGATACAACGTCATCCCTTCAAGCGCTCCGTTCTCCACATCGATTTCCAGGAGCTCGTGGCCGGCGAGACGGTTGTTGTGAATTGCCCCATAGTCTACATCGGCACGCCCGAGGGTGTACGGTCCGAAGGCGGCATACTCGATCAGATCATGCACGAGTTGTCGATTGAGGTGGATCCGGCGGACATTCCTGGCCACATTAACGCCGACATCTCCGATCTCAGGATCGGCAAGGCACTCCGCGTTTCCGACCTGACACTCCCAGCGGGAGTGACCGTTCTCGATGATCCGGAAGCGACGGTTGCCATCGTATCACCGCCGAGAGTGGCTGACGAAGCTACGTCTGCCGGCGAGACAGCCGAACCGGAACTCATCCGCAAGGTCAAGCCCGACGATACGGTGTAATCCGGTCGGGCGTTCACACCCGGGGCCCGGAGTCCGTCCGGCATGGTTACGATGCGCTGGAGAATTCCGCGTCCCGCGAGCCCTCCGCTGCGCCTCAAGGTTATTGTCGGCCTCGGCAACCCTGGGCGCGAATACGAGAACACAAGGCACAATGTGGGATGGTGGCTGACCGATCATCTGGCCAGTCATTGGCGTTTCGAAGCATGGCGAAAGGACGGCGATGCCGTGTCCGCCACAGGTATGGTGAAGTCAACCAAGGTCCGACTTGTCAAGCCGCAGACCTACATGAACCTCAGTGGCGCCGTGCTTCGCCCATACCTCAGGCGGGATGGGTGGTCGGCCGCAGAGGATCTGCTGGTCATCGTTGACGATGTTGCAATTCCTGTGGGCGAGTACCGACTGAGGGCAGCGGGGAGCGCGGGTGGTCACAATGGCCTCAAGAGCATCGAGGCCCACCTCAAGTCGTCGGTGTACCCCAGGCTTCGCATTGGTATCCGACCTGCCGACGAGACACGCACGGTTGGAGATCTTGCCGACTTCGTGCTGCGCAACATGCCGCGCGACGAACGCGAAGAAGTTGACAGGGTGTTCCTGCGCCTCACTCAGGCAGTGGAGCTGTGGGTCGGAGAGGGAACGGAGAAAGCGGTAAGCACGATGGGCCGCTGAGTGCAGACAGCCAAAGCGGTTGCTGGTGGCGGCGACATCGGGTGGTCATGGCCGCGCGTTGATGTGAGCCTTGGTCCATACCAGCACCACTCCGCAACTGTTGCCGATAGTCTGGAAGCGTACTGGTGTGACATTCTCGCTGGGATAGATCTCCACCGCGGCAATCGCATCCTTGGGTATGCGTGTAAAGAGGTTGTCAAACTCATTCTCCTCCCGCACGCCGTTCACCCAGAGCGCCATCAGACAGTCGCCGCGTCCCCGGAGCACGAAGTCGCTCGGAGTACGCCCAACCTGCGGCCGCAGTCCCGGCGCTGCCGCGAGCGCCTGGCGTGTGGAGCCATACCCAACGAAGTAGGCCGAGTCGAGAAAGCGACCCTTGTTCACCAGCCTGCGTTCATCAAGTTCACGGGCATCACGCGAGAGCGGACGTTCCTCGCGGGTGACCACCGTTTCCAGTGACGTCGAGCGCTCGATCGCTATGACGAGATCAGTCACGCCGCGGGCAGCGAGATCGAGGTGTATGGCATTGGTCATGAAACCAACCCGCCTTACCGTCAGCATACGGCTTCCTGTTGGCACCCCGGTGAGGGTGAATCGGCCGTTTGGACCAGACTGTATTTCTCCTGCGAACCCACCGATGTTGACCGTGGCACCTTGCACGATCGATCCCGTCTCGTCAACCACACGGCCGCTCACAGTTGCGAAGGCACCCGCGCCCGAACGTGGTCCGACGATGAGATCACGACGGCGGAGCGATGACGGGCTGCTCTCAATGAGCACGTTGTCGGTCTGCCACTCAGCTGACGAAGCCGTCACCGCCGCGGGCCCGAAGTCCTGTGCGCCACAGAAGACGTAGTTGCCCAGAGAGTCGCTGCGTGTCGTAATAGTTTCCAAGCGTGGAATAATGTCGGCGAGACTGTGTACCGACTCCCACTGTAGCACCAGCCCCAGGCCGGCGACACGCGTGAGCCCATCTGCAGTCGTCACGTTTCCAAACACAATACCGCCGTTCCCACCTCCAGGCCGTCGCCGGGGCCCGCAGAGTTTCGTCCACACTGCGTCCATTCCCGGCGTGGCCACAATAGGGCGCAACCATGGGCCTGAAGTGTCAGGGCGGACCGCCACCAGTTCACCAAGTCCCAGCCGATCGGCTCCCTCGTGAAATGCGACGAGACGGGTTACTCGTTGCGCGCTGACGATGATGAAGCGACCAGCCGAATCGCTGACTGCCAGCTCACCACCGGGATCGGCCGTCACCAGCGCACCCGCAAGTGGTTGCCAGGAGAGGCTGTCGTACGCCAGACCGCGAATGGTATCGACAGTGGCAGGTGGCTGACCCGAAGCATCTGCAGCGGGCCAGAGACTCGCCGCAACGGACATTATCAATGACAACACAACACGATGACTTCGGTGCATACTCACGGAATACTCACTGAAAGCCGGAGAACGAGTGTAACAAGATGAACTCCCCACTGGCGTCGATGTTCCCCGCAGGCAAGTTATGAGCCGCAGCCACACGGACTGCGGACCGCAGCTGATCTACGGTGCGAAATGGAGAACTGCATGCTGACAAGGATACCCGCAACCCCGCGCCTGCTGTGTGTCGGTCTTGCTTGTGCTCTTTTCGCCTGCGACAGGGCTGGAGAGCGCGCCCCGCATACGGCTTGGCCGACCGATCTTGGTGCTGCCACCGAAATATCGAGTCCTGCGGCGCCCCGAAGTCTCACACCATACCTGGCCGTCACTTCCGACGATCGTCTCCTGCTGTCGTGGACACAGCGGGGACAGGACAGTTCGATCTCGATACTAATGGCCGAATGGAAGGATGAAGCCTGGGACTCAACGCGTACAATCGTCGCCGATCGCAAGTTCTTTGTGAACTGGGCCGACTTTCCTGCGATCACAGCGCTTGGTAACGGCGACATCGCTGCACACTGGCTCGAATACGAAGGATCAGGCACATACGCTTACGGTATCCGGGTTGTACGCTCCACCGATCGGGGGCGAAGCTGGAGTACACCGATAACACCGCATACCGATGGACTCGAAGCCGAGCATGGTTTCGTATCCCTGTGGGCTGATGGTGCTGACGGGATCGGACTGGTCTGGCTGGACGGTCGCAAGAGCGCAGTTCGGGACTCGGCGCAGGAAATGACTCTTCGAACGGCGGTCATCACTGCCCATGGTGCTCTGGAACGCGAAGCGCTGATAGACGCAAGAACCTGTGACTGTTGCCAGACCGGTACTGCGCTCGCGCGAAGTGGTCGTGTGATAGTCTATCGTGACCGCGATCCCCTTGAGATCCGGGATATCGCGGTGGTACGATCTACGGGAAAGGGCTGGACTGAGCCGCAGAAGATTCATGATGACCAGTGGCACTATCCCGGCTGTCCTGTGAACGGCCCGCAGGTAGCGGCCAGTGGTGACACCGTAGCAGTGGCATGGTACACGGCGGCGGGCAACAGTCCGCGTGTATATGTGGCCCGTTCGGAGGACGGAGGTATCACGTTCACGGCACCCGTGCGTGTCGACCAAGGCGATCCGATAGGGCGAGTGGAAATACTGCTGGATGACCTCGCGCGTCCCATCGTCATCTGGCTCGAACGACGCGCAGCTGGCCAGGCCGATATCATGGCACGCCGCGTGGGACCTGACGGCCAGCCAGGTGTACCTGAGGTGGTTGCCAGGACAAGCGATGCCCGAGCGAGCGGTTTCCCACGCGCCGCGCGTCATGGTGATGCCATCTTCATCGCTTATACAGCGGTGTCTTCAGTCACATCGCCAACGATTCCATCCGTGACCACGGTACGGCTCGCGCGAGTTCCCCTTCTTTCCACCGAGAATCCATGATCCCGTCTGTTCACCGAACGACCCTTGCGTTTGTCCTCCTGGGGTATGTGCTGCCAACATCCGGCGCACTTCAGGCCCAGCCCAACTCGTCGGCAGGAGTTAACAGCGCTCCACTGCCCCTCAAGCATGATCCCAGGCCAACGACATCGGACATCACCACGCAGGATCTGATGACAAGGCTCTACATCTTCGCTGACGATTCGCTCGCAGGACGTGATGTCGGCACCGAGGGACATGTCAAGGCTACGGACTATCTGGCAAAGGAGCTCGGACGCATTGGTCTTACTCCAGCGGGAGAGAACGGGACGTTTTTCCAGACACTGCCTCTTGTGACACGGGAGGTGGACCGTATGTCCTCGTTTGTGGCCGGCGGAGCAGCGCTCACGCTCGGAACTGAATGGGCCATTGGCGGAAACAGCACCATTGATCTCAATGATGTTGAGGTGGTCTACGCCGGTATTTTTGGCGATGTCGCCGCCGAGCTGACGGCCGAGCAGGTGAAAGGACGGCTGGTGGCGTACACACCGGAACTCACAAACGCGGCCCTATTGCGTTCGCTGCAGGCTGAATCGGTAGTGCCGGCCGGTGCCGCGGGCGTTGTATTTCTGGTTCCTTCCGGTGCTCAGGGTGTGCTTGCCTACGCATTGCGTGGAGGTGCCCAGATCATCGACCCGACACTGCCGGCCGTGGAATCCCGGTTGTTTGTGACGGCAGCTGCTGCTGGCAAGCTGTTTGCCGGCCCGTCTCAGCCTGAGCCCGGGAAGACGGGTGCGAGGATCAGCGTGAAGGCCATCGTGGACATTACGCCCTCACCATTCCCCGCGCGGAACGTCGCAGCACTGCTTCCGGGCAGCGATCCGGTGCTCCGTACCCAGTACGTGGCGGTCGGTGCCCACAGCGATCACGTAGGGGTTGCCGCGCGCCCGGTGGATCACGACTCCCTGCTGATATTCAATCGCATTGTACGGCCTGGAGGCGCGGAGGATGCGGGGGTTATGGCCACGGCGGCCCAGGCTGCCGAGATCAATGCAGAGCTTGCCGAGATGCGCAAGACGCGACCCTCACGGCCCGACTCCATCTTCAATGGCGCAGATGACGACGGCTCGGGATCGATGGCCGTGCTTGAGATCGCCGAGCACATGGCATCACTCAAGACCAAACCTCGGCGCAGCATCCTGTTTGTGTGGCATGCCGGGGAAGAGAAGGGTCTCTGGGGTTCGGCTTATTTTACAGAACATCCCACCGTACCGCGCGACTCGATCGTTGCGCAATTGAACATGGACATGGTGGGTCGTGGTAGCGCAGATGACGTGACGGGCAGTGCCAGGGACGGCGGGCAGCTGCGCGGGGGGCCTGACTACCTGCAGCTTGTGGGCTCCCGTCGTCTCTCCTCCGAACTCGGCGACCTGGTTGAGCGGGTCAACAAGGAAGGCAAGTATGATTTTGCCTTCGATTATTCCATGGATGCCAACGGCCATCCAATGAACATCTATTGCCGCAGTGATCATTATGAATACGCCAAGTGGGGCATTCCGGTGGTGTTCTTTACCACTGGTGGTCACTCGGCCTATCACCAGCTCACCGACGAACCTCAGTACATCGATTATCCTCGACTGCAGCGGGTGTCCCGTCTCGTTGCCGGTATAACCATTGAGCTCGGCAACAGGCCGGCCAGGCCCCGGATTGATGGCAAGCTCATGGATCCCAGAGGCACGTGCGTACAGTAGCAAGAGTGTGAAGGCTGCAGCCGAAGCAAGTGAGTGGACGCCGGGGCCCTAAACACTGATCGGTACAACCGGCTCTTGACACCAGCTCAAGCCCTCGGCAAAGAACCCATGCCAGGCTAGATTTGTTGGTCTGTCCCGGTTCCGCCTGACTCAACGACCCGGCCGGTTTTCGGCCGGGTCTTTCCATATGCACAGATGCTCCGCCTTGGAATCGTAGGTCTGCCCAACGTTGGCAAGTCCACGTTGTTCAACGCGCTCACCGCCGCAAAGGCGGAGGCTGCCAATTACCCCTTCTGCACCGTCGAGCCCAATGTCGGCATGGTGGAAGTTCCGGATCCCCGTCTCAGCCGACTGGCCGAGGTAGTGGAGCCAAATCGAACTGTACCGGCGGTGGTGCAGTTCGTTGATATCGCTGGCCTGGTAAAGGGAGCATCACAGGGAGAGGGCCTTGGCAACAAGTTTCTTCAGAACATCCGTGAGACCGACGCCATTGTTCACGTGATCAGGTGTTTCAGGGATGACGATGTCACTCACGTAATGGGTGAACCCGATCCGGTACGCGACAAGGAGGTCATCGAACTCGAACTTGCACTCTCCGATCTTGCCACGGTTGAGAAGCGGCTTGACAAGGTTCGCAGAGCAGCGAAGGCAGCCGACAAGGAGGCCCTGAGTGAGCTGCCCGCGCTTGAGGCAGCGAACGCCGCACTCTCCGAAGGCACACCACTCTGGCGTGCAGGTATCGGAGCTGAACCACTTGGCAGGCTTTCGGGAATGCAGCTCCTTACGGCCAAGCCAGTGCTCTATGCTGCCAATGTCACCGAATCGGAACTGGCCGGCGACGAAGGTATGTATCTAAGGGCTCTTCGTACCGCTGTGGCAGAGGGCGAAGAGCATGCCGGGATTGTGCCGTTTTCGGCACGCATCGAGGCGGAGCTTGCGGAATTGCCAGCCGAGGATCGTGCTGAGTTTCTGGCATCACTGGGTATAGAGACCGCGGGTCTTGGCCGGCTCATCAGGGCAGGATACAGCCTTCTTGGCTTGGAAACGTATTTCACGGCTGGTGAGCAGGAAGTGCGTGCATGGACCATACACCGTGGCGATACCGCGCCAGTGGCGGCAGGCGTGATCCACACCGACTTCGAAAAAGGCTTCATAAGGGCCGAAACAGTTTCATTTGACGACTTCGTGGGTCTGGGTGGCTGGACACCGGCACGTGAGAAGGGTGTTGTGCGTTCAGAAGGCAAGGAGTATGTGGTGCAGGACGGCGACGTGCTGCTGTTCCGGTTCAACGTCTGACCCGAACAAGCCATTTCTAGAGCTTTCTTTGTGTTTCTCTTGCTCGGTAAAGTGCCAGCAAGTCCGTGTAAGTAAAGGATTCTGCATGTTCATGCAATCTCATGAAATGACCTGAGCTTGCATCGAAAAAGTGACTACGCTGGTGTATACGATGATTGGACGGGGCGCCAGAAAGTGTATTTGATCCTTCTATCGTTCCCCATTGCCGATCCCGAGACACCGTGCTTACAGATGCCCACTGCCGTGCTAACAAACCGAAGGAGCAGCTCTACCGCCTGAATGACCTTCGTGGCCCTTACCTCGAAGTGAAGCCCAATGGGGTAAAGGCTTGGCGCTACCGCTTCAAGCTGGGCGGCAAGGGGTCGTGGTTCGCGCTGGGCGACTACCCCATCGTCAGCCTTGCCGGGCCCGGTACAAGTGCGAGGAGGCGCGGAAGCTGGTCAAGCATGGCATCAACCCCGTCCAGCATCGGCAGCTTGAGCGCCTCGAGCGCGAACAGGATTCCGCCAATACCTTTGAGACCGTCGCCAAAGAGTGGCTGGCCCTGCGAGACTGGGAGGACATCACCAAGAAACGCCGCCTGGACATGCTGGAGCGGGTGGTCTTCCCCAGCATCGGCAAGCTCCCGGTGCGCGACATTACCCCTGCGCACGTTCTCGACATCCTCACCAAGACCGTGAAGCGCGGTGCGCCGACCGTTGCCGCCGAAGCCAAGCGCACCATGTTCGTCGTATTCGAGTTCGCCGTTGCCACCTTGCGAGCAGGCAATGATCCCGTCTGGCCCGTCCGCAAGGCGTTGGCCGCCAACAAGACGCAATAAGACGCAAAGAAAAAACTGGAAAGGTGAAAATAGAATTATGAGAGTCGATAAC
>CAYSKN010000062.1:0-13561 GCA_964431565.1 uncultured Gemmatimonas sp. | reverse complement strand
TGCAGCTTGGTATGGTGATCGGTGGCGGAAACATTGTTCGGGGCAGTGAACTCTCGCAGATGGGAATGGATCGGGTTGGAGCCGATTACATGGGTATGCTCGGTACCGTCATCAATGCCATGGCACTCCAGGACCTGCTGGAACAGCGGGGACTCGATACACGCGTGATGACAGCGATCCGCATGGAAGAACTGGCGGAGCCCTATATTCGCCGGCGTGCCCTGCGGCATTTCGAGAAGGGCCGCACCGTCATTTTTGCCGGGGGCACCGGCAATCCGTACTTTTCCACAGATACTGCGGCGGTCCTGCGAGCCATCCAGATGAAGGCGGACGTCATCATCAAGGCAACCAGTGTCGACGGAGTATATTCAGCGGACCCGAAGAAGCACCCCAGTGCCACTTTTTACGAATCGATCAGCTACCGCGATGTGGTACTCGAGGAGCTGCGCGTCATGGATCATACAGCCATCACGCTCTGCAAGGAGAATCAATTGCCGTTGATTGTGCTCAACCTCCACCGTCCCGATGCCATCGAGCGTGCCGTACGTGGCGAGCGCGTCGGTACACTGGTTTCGTGAGTATACCATGAGTACTACTCTGCAGATCGTAAAGGACGCCAGAATTGCCATGGAGAAGTCCCTTGAGAACACCAGGCATGAGTTCTCCGGTATCCGAACCGGCAAGGCGTCGCCGAACATGCTGGACACTGTCAGGATCGAGGCATACGGCTCGATGCTTCCGCTCAATCAGGTGGCATCCATCGCGACACCGGAACCCCGCATCCTCCTGGTTACTCCTTTTGACAAGGGACAGGCGAAGGCGATCGAGAAGGCCATTCGTGAGTCGGATCTCGGGCTCGATCCGGCCCACCAGGGTGGCGTAATACGTGTGCCGCTTCCGAGCATGAATGAACAGCGCCGCAAGGATCTGGTGAAGGTATTGCACAAGCTGGCCGAGGATGGTCGGGTTGCTGTGCGGCATGCCCGCACGGACGCTCGTGAGAGGGTCAAGAAGCTTGAGGGCGTATCCGAGGATCAGAAGAAACTGACCGAGAAAGAGTTGCAGAAGGTACACGACGACTTCATGGCCAGGATCGATGGTCTGGTCAAGGCGAAGGAAGCCGAAATCATGGAGGTCTGAGTTCGTACCGCGGGCTCCTGGCTGATGCGCATATCACCTCCACCACCTGCCGTGTCTGAGTCAGGGCCGGATCTCCTCACCCGAATCCGCGCTGTCGGAGGCGTGCCGCAGCATATCGCCATCATCATGGATGGCAACGGGCGCTGGGCGCGTGAACGCCATATGCCGCGTTCGTTTGGGCATCGTGCGGGCATGAAAGCCGTGCGTGAGGTAGTGGAAGGCGCCATCAAGGCCGGTGTCGAATGGCTGTCGCTCTGTGCCTTTTCGCAGGAGAACTGGCAGCGGCCCGAGACCGAGGTGTCGGCGCTGATGTCGCTGCTGGAGGAGTACATCACGCGTGAGGCGAGTGAGCTCAGGCAGCAGGGCGTGCGAGTTTTCGTTCATGGTGATCTCGATCGTCTTGCCCCGGCAACTGCTGACGCTGTCAAGTGCGTGGTCAATGATACGGCGTCGGGTACCCGTTTGAGGCTCAACCTCTTCATATCGTATGGTGGGCGTGCCGAGCTGGTACGAGCGATGCGTGAGCTTGGCAGGGATGTTCTCGCAGGGCGACTGACGCCCGAAGCCATCACAGAGAGTGAAATTGGCTCCCGCCTGTACACGTCCGGGTGTCCTGACCCGGATCTGCTGATACGCACGTCGGGTGAGCAGCGTTTGTCCAATTTCCTGCTCTGGCAGGTGGCGTATGCGGAGCTCTACATATCCAGCCTGTACTGGCCCGACTTCGACAGAACTGCATTGTTCGAAGCCATTGCCGATTTTCAGCGTCGGGATCGTCGTTTTGGCAGGCTGGGCAAGACGTGATGCGTCCTCGTTCGAGTGACGGCCTGTCGTGAGTGAACTTTCACGGCGTGTCGTTGTCGCGCTCGTTGCCGCACCGTTCGCGCTGGGTGCAATCTGGATGGGTGATGCCGCGTTGACGACGCTGCTCGGCATAATGGCGGCAATCGGAGCGTTTGAGTTCTACAGACTGGCCCGGCAGAGCGGTGCTGCGCCGATGGAGCCACTGGGCATACTCCTCTCCGCCCTGATACCTATCGCTGTCCATGCGCACTTTCTAGGGGTAGTGCGTATGTCCGTGGCAATTGGTCCGCTGGTTGCGATTGTGTTGCTGGCCGCAAGTATCTGGTTGCGCGGAGTCGATGGCAAGCCACTTGGCGCAGCGTCGAGTACGCTTTTCGGTGCGATGTATACAGGCGGGACACTCGGCTTTGCGTATGCTCTCCGTTATCACAGGTATGCGGTCGGCGACGTGGCCGGTGCGCTGATGGTGATCTTTCCACTCGTTCTCACGTGGGCGAGTGACACGGGAGCCTATTTCACCGGACGTCTCATCGGCGGCAGAAAGCTCATTCCGTCAGTCAGTCCCGGCAAGACTGTTGCCGGTGCGATTGGCGGAGTCATCACAACCGTTGCGATTGCATACTTGCTCATGCACAAGTTGCTGGTGCCCTACGCCCAGCTTGCCTTCACTCCCATGGGTTTGCTGATTGTAGGAGTAACGGTCAGCGTCACGGCACAGGTAGGTGATCTCGCAGAATCACTGCTGAAGCGGGAGGCGGGGGTCAAGGATAGTGGCGGCATGTTCCCCGGACACGGTGGGGTACTCGACCGCCTTGATTCACTTTTCTTCGTATTGCCGACCGCGTTCTTTCTCTACGGCCTGCTGCTGATACCCGCGCCAGGCGCGCGATGACGGCCACCAGCAGGAGCTGCGGCTCAGGAGCCGGGATCCCGCTCGGGGTCGCACTGCTCGGATCCACCGGGTCGATCGGTAAGAGTGCGCTTCGGGTCCTCGATCGCCATCGAACACGATTCACACCAGTGGCGCTCACAGCACACCGCAACCAACGGGTTCTGGCTGAACAGGTGGTCCATTACAACCCTGACTATGCCGGATTGGTCAATCCGGCGGGACCGTTGCCCATCGGCTGGGGATCCGGCGTCGATTGTCTGATAGAGGCGGTCATGCATCCCGGTGTTTCCATTGTGGTCAATGCTGTCGTGGGTGCTGCTGGCCTGCCTGCCACACTCGCCGCACTGCGAGCGGGCAAGCGCGTTGCAATTGCAAACAAGGAGACCCTTGTAATGGCTGGAGCGATCGTGACGGAGACTGCAAGAGAGTACGGCGGGCAGATTGTTCCGGTCGACAGCGAGCACTCCGCCGTTCTCCAGTGTCTTGCCGGGTATGGCCGGGATGATGTGCGGCGTCTCATCCTCACAGCGTCCGGAGGGCCCTTTCGCACCTGGAGATCCGATCGTCTCGCAGGTGTAACGGTCGGTGATGCGCTCCGCCATCCGACGTGGACAATGGGTGCCAAGATCACCATCGACAGTGCAACTCTTGCCAACAAGGCGCTGGAGGTGATCGAAGCGCACTACCTGTTTGGGATACCTTACGATCGAATCGAAGTTGTGGTACATCCACAGAGCATCGTGCATTCCTTCGTGGAGTTCGTTGACGGCAGCGTGTTGGCCCAGATGGGCGCTCCGTCCATGGAACTACCGATCTTCTATGCTCTTACATGGCCGGAACGAGTGGAAGACAGTGGCGTACCACCATTCGATCCGGTGGCGGTCGGTTCGTTGACATTCGAGGCGGTTCGCCTCGAGGATTTTCCGATGCTGCAGCTCGGTATCGAGGCCGGTAAACAGGGAGGCGCGGCTCCGGCGGTCTACAATGCTGCGAACGAGGCTGCTGTGGCACATTTTTTGGGAGAGCGTCTGTCTTTTGCGGAGATCGCGGATTACACATCGGCCGCCGTGACGGAACTGGGCACGATGGCTGGTGACACGCTTGAGAGACTCCTGATTGCAGATGCAGCAGCTCGTGATTTCGTGAACACAAGGGTGGGGTCCTGACAGACATGGCATCACTTTCGGTCTACATCGCACCATTGCTGGTGTTTGGTCTAGTTGTGTTCGTACACGAGCTTGGCCATTTCCTTGCCGCCAAGCTGTCGGGGGTATACGCCCCTGTTTTCTCGCTCGGCTGGGGCCGGAGGTTGTTTGGCTGGCGCCGGGGCGAGACCGACTACCGTGTGTCCATGTTTCCGCTTGGCGGGTATGTGCGGATGGCCTCGCGTGACGATGAGGCACTATCGGGCATCGAGGGCAGTGGTGGCGAGCGTGGCACGCTCGAGGCGGTTCCCCAGAGACCGCCGCAGGTACCTGCGGCGTTGTGGGATCCGAACGGACTAGCACCTTTCGGCCCGAACGCCGTACCTGCAAACCGGTGGGTGGAGAACAAGTCGACAGCTGCCCGGGTGTTCATTCTGTCGGCCGGTGTGCTGATGAACGTTCTGCTTGCCATCTTCGTCTCCGGAGGGATCTACTATCGGTACGGCAACGCGTATGTACCTGCGGTGATAGACTCGGTGGTTGCCGGCGCGCCGGCGGCGCAGGCTGGCTTCAGGGCGGGTGATCGTATTGTGGCTATCGACGGTGAGCCGGTGAGGAGCTGGGATCAGGTACTCGCGAGGGTCACCCCGGTTACGTCGGGTGGCGTGGCAATAGACATCGAGCGTGGCGCGGAGCGCTTGAGCATTAACGTCACGCCGCAGGTGGCTGAAGCCGCTGATCCGGTGACCGGAGCACCCAGACAGGTGGGCCGTGTGGGCATCGTGGTGCGTGATTCGATCGTTCGCGAACCCATGGCTCTCATGAGCGCCATGGTGTCGGGAACCAAGGCCACCTGGACAATGACGCGCAACGTGGTGCAGGTGCTTGGTGGCTTGGTTTCTGGTGAGGTGTCTGCAAGGAACCTCGGAGGCCCGATCCAGATAGCACGCACTTCGGTACAGGCTGCGCGCAATGGAGCCGAGACGCTGTGGTCGCTCATCGCGTTCCTCAGCCTCAATATCGCCATTCTCAATCTCGTTCCGATTCCAGTTCTGGATGGCGGACAGATTCTGATGGTGCTTGCCGAGCGTCTCAAGGGAGGCGAGTTCAGTATGCGCACACGTGAGGCTGTGGCTCGTGTCGGCGTGCTTGCTGTGCTTGCTCTGATCCTGCTTGTCACGTTCAACGATGTAAGATCGTTCTTCACTCCGTGAGCCGCAGGTGTTGAGCAAGTGGGCGGTACTCACGTGCGTCTGTCTGACAGCGCTCGTGGGATGTCGACGCCAGCCGCAAGGCATGTCTGTTCAGCCCTCGATCGCGAGGATTCCGCGTGACGTACCGCGATTCGAGATTGACAGCGTCACCGACAGCACCGCCATCTTCCGTGTTCAGGAGGCTCGATGGATGCGTGTCGGACTGGTGGGGTATGCCGTGGACCCGCGACAACGTGATGCGCTCGTAGCTCGCGTACGAGTCGTCCTGTCCGACGGTGTGCGCGCTGTTGCGCGGATCACCTCGCAGGTATCACTCGTGAAGGCCGATCATGTAATGCTCATCATTGAGCCGGAACCTGCCTGGTGGAGGCGTGGCAGCTTCTGGTGGGGATTGAGCTCCGGTGCCGTTCTGGGTGCAGGGACGGCGGTCCTCGCGAGGCCGTAGAGGCACTGTGCCGCAGATCTGACCCGTATCTCCAGGGGGTACCCCTGGCAGCGCTCGCGCCTGGAGCCAACAGATGCAACTGGTGCCTGGCGTCACCTGGCTTCCACGGATCAGCACACCATCAGGCGCAGATCAGATTGAGTGTGATGGGTGTGCCGTCGGGTGTTCGTACAATCTGAATGGTGTCCTGGAAGGTGCTGCAGCGCGGTGCAGATACGCGCAGCAGGTATCGTCCTACTGGTATCGACATCGCTGCTGCGCTGTCTGCACGCACTTCACGGGGTCTGCCGCCGTCCAGCGGTGTGAAGGAAACCCGGGCATCACGGGGATTGATGAGATAGCGCACTATCGCGCAGTCGCGCACCGGCAGCTCCAGCGTTATCCGCTGGCCGACCCTGAGGCCGTCGAGTACGGTGTCCCGGGCAGCTGTCTCGCATGCAACGGCGGCGTTTGGCAGGACCGCCCGAATCGAGAGTGGAGAAGCCGGCTGTCGTTCGCCTGACCAGGAGCCCGATCCGACGAGAACGTGGTCTACGTACAGCTCGGCTGAATCCGGTGCTGACAGCTCCAGGTACGCCACAGGCACCGGTTGCGGAGTCCTTCCGCCCGACGTAGTGCCGGTGCGTCCGGGTCTCGGGGGTGGTTGAGCTGACTGCGTGTCCGTGGCGGTAGGTGTCGTTGTGCTGACCCGGCTGGAGTCCGTGGTCACGGCGGTGGTGTCGGTTGCTGTGAGCCCTGGGGGCGGGATCAGGGGCGCGCGCTGTTGGTAATACGCCCAGCCTGCCCAGGCCAGGACCACAGTTCCTGCCGCCAGCCACCACCCGATATGGGATGCCCTGGCAGGCATGAAGGCTTCTATGGTGTGCGACGCCACTCTGTGTGTCGCCGTGGTTCGTTGCGGTGCGGTGGGAAGACCGGCAAGTGCGTCGACAACCTCAAGAGCGGAGCCGTATCGATCGATGGGATTCTTGGAAAGCAGTCGTTGAACGATCCGTTCAAAGCCGGGCGTCAGCTCCGCTCTGATCTTGCGTGGCGGTACCGGTGTGTCCTCGATATGCCGACGTGCAACCGAGTACCAGTCGTCGCCGTCGAATGGTAGGCGTCCGGTTGCGGTGTGGTAGAGGGTAACGCCGAGCGAGTAGAGGTCACTTCTCCCATCCAGCTCCTGACCGCGTGCCTGCTCGGGGCTGAAGTAGTGTGGGGTGCCGAGTACCTGGTTGGTGGCACTCATGCCGCTTGGTATGGCCAGCGCACGTGCAAGGCCGAAGTCAGCAACGACGGCTTCTCCATCGTTGTCAATCAGTATGTTATCGGGTTTGATGTCACGATGTATGATCCCGTTGGCGTGGGCTATGGAGAGTGCAGCCGCCACTCCGATGCCGATTCGGATGGTATCGGTCTCAGAGAGGTGGTCTACGAGTGACAGCCTACGTCCAAGAGTGACCGGATAGAGGTCCATAACGACATATGCGGTGCCGTCGGTCTGACCTACATCGCGCACGGTGACGATGTTGGGGTGACGCAGGCGTGCTGCCGTCGAGGCCTCGCGTCGGAAACGTCCCTCTGCCGTGTCATGCCCGCTGAACTCCGGGCGGAGGATCTTGATGGCGACCGGTATTTCCAGGTCCTGGTCGACCGCTTCGTAAACCCATGCGAAGGCTCCCGTGCCGAGCAACCGGGTGACACGGTACTTGCCGATGGAACGCCCCAGATAGCGGTCGGGCACTAGGCAGTCCTTTACAGGCTTGGTGAGTTGGAGTAAGTTACCGTGCTACTTGCAATTGTGCGCAGATGGGCTGCGCCATACATGCGCTGAGAATACAACGACGATGGCGTTCGACAAGGCTACCACGATCGACAAGTACCGGACCCACGAAGCGGACACCGGTTCCACCCGCGTTCAGGTTGCTGTCCTGACAGAGCGGATCAACTACCTCACTGGCCACTTCCGTACGCACGCGAAGGATTTTCATGGTCGTCGTGGGCTCCTGAAGATGGTTGGCAAGCGCCGCCGTCTGCTCGACTACCTGAAGCGTACGGATGTTCAGCAATATCGCGAGCTCGTGCAGGATCTTGGACTCCGGTACTAAACCGGATCATGTACTGTTGTCGCGCGGGGGCAATGATGCCACCCGCGCGTGTTGTGTTCTCTTGAGGCAATAAGGCAGATGATGCATCGAATTGAGCGGACTTTTGCAGGACGCCCCCTGGTAATAGAGACCGGCAGGATGGCGAAGCAGGCCGCCGGATCCGCCGTGGTCCAGTTCGGTGAGACGATGGTTCTCGCCGCAGTTACAGTGAGTGACAACCAGAGTCCGCTCCCGTTCTTCCCGCTCACAGTTGAATACAAGGAAAAGAGTTACTCTGCAGGAAAGATTCCCGGCGGTTTCATCAAGCGCGAGGGGCGCCCGCACGATCACGAGATCCTGGCCGCGCGAATAATCGACCGCTCCATACGTCCGCTTTTTCCGGACGGATTCAAGAATGAGGTCCAGGTTTTCATTTATGTCATCTCCGCTGATCAGGAGAATGACGCAGATGTCCTCGCTCTGCTGGCGGCTTCTTTTGCCCTGAACGCGTCGAAGATTCCCTTCATGGGTCCCATAGCAGGTGTGCGCGTGGGTCGTGTACAGGGGCACTGGGTACTCAATCCCACCTTCCAACAGCTCTCGTTCTCGGACCTCGAACTCGTCGTTGCCGGCTCGCAGGATTCCATCGTCATGGTGGAGGGTGGTGCTCTTGAGGTGTCCGAGGGCGACGTGCTCGAGTCGCTGCGTCTCTCACAGGAGGGAATCCGTGAACTGATCGGGTTCCAGAATGAACTGCTCGCCACGGTAGGGCAGCCCAAGATGCCGTGGGTGAAGGGCGAGACTCCCGAGGGTGTGGCTGCACGCGTGATCGATCTTGCCTCGGGTCGTATCCGCGAGGCGCTGAACCAGAAGGACAAGCACACGCGTATAGATGCCATTGAGCGTACCAAGCGTGAGCTTGCCGAGGGGCTCTTGGGTGAGTTCCCGGACAACGCCCGGGATATCCAGACCATTCTTGGCGACGTCGAATACAACGAGCTGCGTGCACAGGTGCTTGATTCCGGTCATCGTATCGACGGCCGTGGTCTGACAGAAGTGCGTCCGATATCGATTGACACCGGCGTACTGCCGCGTTCACATGGTTCAGCGCTCTTCACGCGCGGTCAGACGCAGGCGTTGGTTGCCGCTACCCTTGGCACTGCAAAGGATGCCCAGCGTCTCGACACGATCGACGAGGTTGGCGAGACGACCAAGTCCTTTATGCTCCATTACAACTTTCCACCGTTCTCCACGGGTGAGGTGCGTCCGGTGCGCGGTACCAGTCGCCGTGAAATCGGACATGGCAATCTGGCTGAGCGGGCGTTGCAGGGAGTGTTGCCTGATTTTGCAGATTTCCCGTATACGATCCGGGTGGTCTCCGATGTGCTCGAGTCAAACGGTTCGTCGTCCATGGCGTCTGTCTGTGGCGGCTCGCTCTCGCTGTTTGACGCAGGAGTGCCAATGAAGGCGGCGGTTGCCGGGGTCGCCATGGGGCTTATCAAGGAGGGCGATCGTTTCGCGATTCTCACCGACATTCTTGGTACCGAAGACCATCTCGGGGATATGGACTTCAAGGTTGCGGGAACGAAGGACGGTATCACGTCCATCCAGATGGACATCAAGATCGAAGGACTCGATATCGCAATAATCGAGCAGGCTCTCGCGCAGGCCAGGCAGGGCAGGCTGAACATACTTGCGGAGATGGACAAGGCGCTGACTGAGCCGCGCTCCGAACTGTCGAAATACGCGCCGCGTATTGCCACGGTGCAGATCCCGGTTGACAAGATCGGTGAACTGATCGGGCCGAAGGGCAAGAATATTCGCGGGATCCAGGACGAGACCGGCGCCGAACTCAGCGTTGAGGACGATGGTACTGTCACCATTGCTGCAGTCGGTGGTGACGCGATGGAGCGCGCACGGCAGATGGTCATGGCCATTACCGCGGAGCCCGTCGTGGGCGATACCTATGAGGGTACGGTCAAGACCATCACTGCCTTTGGCGCGTTCGTCGAGATCATGCCGGGCACCGAGGCACTCCTGCACGTATCCGAGATGCGCTGGGAACGCGTCGAGAAGCCCGAAGACATCTGCAAGAAGGGTGACAGGGTGAGTGTCAAGCTCATTGATCGCGATGAGCGGGGTCGTCTGCGGCTCAGCATGAAGGCTTTGCTGCCAAAGCCGGAAGGGCTTTCCGAAGAGAGTTCCGCAGAGCGTCCCCGCCGTGAGAGTGGCGAGCGTTCGGGTGGGCGCAGTGGAGGAAGGAGCGGTGGTGGGCGCGACAGGCGCTGAGCATCCCGAACTCGACGCGCCACGGCTGCACCGAACCGACTTACCGAACGGATTGACCGTGCTCTCGGAGGCAGTGCCGGGAGCGCGGTCGGTTGCTTTCGGTGCATGGGTCCGTGCATCCACGGTGCATGAACGTCCCGATGAGATGGGCGTGTCACACCTCTTGGAGCACATGGTCTTCAAGGGCACGCGTACGAGGTCTGCCCAGCAGATTGCGCTTTCGCTGGAGACACTGGGGGGTTCACTCGATGCGTACACTGAACGCGAACACACCTCCTATCAGGCGCGCGTACTGGATGAGCACCTGGACATTGCCGCATCGGTAATCGGTGAACTCATCTTCGATCCATTGCTGCGATCCGACGACCTGGAACTCGAGCGGAGGGTGGTGCTCGAGGAGATCAGCATGGTCGACGACACGCCCGACGACATAATCTTCGATGTCCACAACCACGCCGTGTGGGGAGATCATCCGCATGGTTATCCCATACTTGGCACCCGCGAGACGGTGCGTTCGCTGGATGTATCGCAGCTGCGGGCTCTGCACGAGAAGGCCTATCATCCAGGTCGGGTAGTGGTAGCGGCCTCGGGGCGTCTCGAACACGAGCAGTTGCTTGACGTCCTGAAAAAATCCGGGTGGACATCGCGTGCATGTGGTGACATGACGCCGTTCCCGTTCGATCCGGCCGAAGCGGCAGGACCCCACGCGGAGCACATTATGCGCCGCGATATCGGTCAGACCCACATCGTGCTTGGCGGACCCGGACTTGCCCATAACGATGCCAGGCGATACGCCTTCGCGCTGACAGACATGCTTCTCGGCGGCGGGATGAGTTCGCGGCTGTTCCAGCGTGTGCGTGAAGAACTTGGGCTGGCCTACAACGTACACACCTTCGCCAGTGCCTTCGCCGACACGGGCGTGCACGGTGTGTACCTCGCAACGGCGCCGGAGAACGCACAGGATGCGCTTGACGAGGTACGGGAAGTCTTGCGTGAGGTTGCCACCAATGGCCTTGACGAACAGGATCTGGCGACCGGCAAACGACAGCTGCGTGGCCAACTGGTGTTGTCGATGGAAGGTGTCTCCTCCCGCATGTATCGTGCAGCGACGACGGCGCTGTACGGTGACGAGTTCAGGTCGGTAGATGAGCTGATGGCGCTTGTCGATGCAATTGACGAGGATTCAGTGAGCGATGTCGCCGCAGATTTCTTCAATCCGGACAGGCACATCCTCGTGAGTGTGGGCCCACAGGCAGTACGCTGAAGTGTCAGGTGATTCCATCCTCATTCCCATTTGATCATGAAGATCGGCGTTCCGAGAGAGATCAAGAACAACGAGAACCGCGTGGCCCTGGTGCCTGCTGGCGCGGACGCTCTCAGGTCGGCAGGTCACGAGGTGTTCATCGAGACGGGAGCTGGCCTCGGCAGCGGGTTTGACGACGATGCCTATCGCGCGGTGGGTGCACAGATTGTTCCTGACGCAGCGTCCGCCTGGGCACAGGCCAAGCTGCTCCTCAAGGTGAAGGAACCCATCTCAAGTGAATGGCAGTACCTGCGTTCCGACCTCACGGTGTTCACCTACTTTCACTTTGCTGCCGATGAGCAGCTGACACGGGCACATCTGGACAGCGGTGCCACGTGTATCGCCTATGAAACCGTGGAACTGCCAAGCCGGGAGCTGCCCCTCCTCACTCCGATGTCCGAGGTGGCGGGACGGATGGCGGTTCAGCAGGGTGCCAAGTACCTGGAGAAGATCTTCGGCGGGCGCGGGGTTCTCCTGGGCGGCGTACCAGGCGTTGCTCCTGCCAAGGTGGTGATTCTGGGTGGCGGTGTGGTCGGTGTGAATGCTGCAAAGATGGCCGCCGGGCTGGGGGCCTCCGTGGTGGTGCTCGATATCTCGCTTGCGCGTCTTCGCTACCTGGCAGACGTAATGCCGGCCAATGTCCAGCTTCTGCATTCGAGCCGACACGCCATAGTGGAGCAGATCAGCAACTGCGACCTTGTCATTGGTGGCGTTCTGGTGCACGGTGCGAAGGCTCCGAAGCTGGTGCGCAGGACAGATCTTGAACGCATGCGTCCCGGCACGGTGATTGTCGATGTGGCTGTCGACCAGGGAGGATGCGTGGAGACCAGCATTCCCACCACGCACGAGAAACCCACCTATTCGGTGGATGGCATCATTCATTACGCCGTGGCCAACATGCCCGGGGCAGTGCCACGCACCTCCACTCTGGCCCTGACCAACGCCACCTTGCCTTACGCGCTGCAGCTGGCCAACAAGGGATGGCAGCGGGCACTGCGCGAGGATGCAGCTTTGCTGAAGGGACTGAATATGACCGCCGGCAAGGTGACTTATCACGCGGTTGCCGATACCTTCAGCATGGAGATGAGTGATCCTGCCACTCTGCTGGACTGATTGTTCTGGTCTCTCCGAAACCGCGGGGTCGCCTCCCGGGCATCCCTGCGGTTTTTCATTTCTCCTCAGGAGTGTTAGTGGGCAAGATCGTCGTTTCCCAACAGCTTGTCCGCTCCTGTCTCGCCCGGTACCTTACCGCGACAGCTCTCGCAGCAACTAATCCGAGTTGCCCCGTTGCAGGTGTACGCCGCCCAGCGATTTCTTGATGTTCTGGCCCTTCAGCAAGTCCAATTCGTTCTTCCCGGCCAACGCCATTGCCGTCGACCTCGGCACAGCGAATACGCTGATATACGTCAAAGGCGAGGAGATCGTCCTTAACGAGCCATCCGTGGTTGCGCTCGATCGCGCCAGCAAGAAGATCAAGGGTGTAGGCCTTGAGGCAAAGCGAATGCTCGGACGCACTCCTGATGGCATCATGGCTGTGCGGCCAATGAAGGACGGAGTCATTGCCGATTTCGATGTAACCGAGAAGATGCTCCGTTACTTCCTGACGCTCGTCATAGACAAGCATGTCTTCAAGATGAAACCTCGTGTGGTTGTCTGCGTTCCGTCAGGCATCACTGAGGTGGAGCGGCGTGCCGTTCGTGACTCGGCACTCGGGGCGGGGGCCAAGGAAGTGTTTCTGGTTACCGAACCGATGGCTGCCGCGATCGGCGTCGGGTTGCCGGTGGAGTCGCCTACCGGGAATATGGTCATCGATATCGGTGGTGGCACCACCGAGATTGCTGTGATTGCGCTGTCGGGTATCGTGAGTGATACATCGATTCGCACGGGTGGTGATGAACTGGACACCAGTATTGTTCAATTCATGCGCAAGAACTACAACCTTCTTATCGGCGAGCCCACTGCGGAACTGATCAAGATCACGATCGGTTCTGCCTACCAGGTGGGAGACGAGAAGGAGATGGACGTGAAGGGACGTGATCTCGTTTCCGGGATTCCGAAGACGGTGCGTGTTCATTCAAGCGAGATACGTGAGGCGATCCAGGAACCACTGCAGCAGATCGTCGACGCTGTTCGCCGTGCACTTGAGATCACGCCTCCCGAACTCGCAGCGGACATCGTTGACCGCGGCATTGTCATGACCGGTGGCGGCGCGCTCATACGCGGCCTCGACGTCCTGCTCTGCCAAGAGACCGGTTTGCCC
>CAYSKN010000061.1:776-13616 GCA_964431565.1 uncultured Gemmatimonas sp. | reverse complement strand
TGGGAGTGGTGTTCCTCGAAGCTGCTGGCAGGGGCTTCGAGTACTCGCCAGTGGGGCCTGACGATGTCGTTCTGCTTCCTGCTTTCGGTGTCGCAATCCACGACTTCCAGAAGCTTCGTGAGCTCGGGTGCGTGGTGGTCGATACCACCTGTGGCTCGGTGCTCAATGTATGGAAACGTGTGGAATCGTATGCCCGCGATGGTTTCACAGCGCTGATTCATGGCAAGCACTACCATGAGGAAACCCGCGCCACTGCATCCCAGGTCGAGAAGTATTCGGGTGGGGAGTACCTGGTGGTTCGCGACATGGCTGAGGCTGAACTCGTGATGGACTACATCGAGACGTGTGGCGGCATCCAGTCGCGGCGTCCCGCCCTTGCACGGCAGGCTTTCATTGAGCGTTTTGCGAATGCGGCGGGCGACGGTTTCGATCCTGACCTGCACCTCATCAGGGTGGGATTGGCCAACCAGACCACCATGCTTGCCGGCGAGTCTCTGGCAATCAGCCGTGCTATCGGCGCATCAATGGCACGCGCCTACGGTGAGGAAAATCTGGCTGACCATTTCCGGACATTTGATACCATCTGCAGTGCTACACAGGATCGCCAGGATGCCGTCAGGGAACTGTTGCGCGAGCCGCTTGATCTCATGGTCGTAGTGGGTGGATTCAATTCGAGCAACACCATCTCGCTGGCGTCGCTGTGTGCCGAATGCGTTCCGACCTTTCATATTGCCGATCCCGATGACATCGACGTGGCTGGGAATCGTGTGCGCTTTCGTCGCGCCGGGCCTGTTCACCATGAGGAAGTGACCGAACCGTGGCTCAGGACAGATGGCGACTTGCTCATCGGGATCACGGCAGGGGCGAGCACACCTAACAACAAGATAGGGCAGGCCCTCAGCAGGATATTCGCCATTCGTGGAGTGGATGCTGACCGGCTCGAGTGAGTGCAGGGACGTTGATCACGCGTTGATTCCTGCTGATTGGACTGCCGGTTGTGCGGCATCTTCGCAATTTCTCCCAACGCGATCGAAAGCTCGCCACCCAGGAACACATGGACTTGTCGGATGAATCACTGACCTCACACGATGCCGATGTGGCAGCGCGCCTGCGGCTGGACGGGAAGGTGGCTATTGTCACCGGAGGCACAAGAGGGATAGGCTTGGCCATCACAACCACACTGGCCCGTGCCGGTGCTCAGGTGATGATTGCAAGCCGGAAGGCTGCAAACGTCGAATCGGCAGTGAGAATGCTCCGTGCCGAAGGGTGCGATGTTGCGGGAATGGTGAGCCACTTGGGAAGGCCGACTGACGCACGCGAGCTGGCGGCGCGGACTGTCGAGCGTTTCGACGGTATCGATATCATTGTCAACAACGCGGCCACCAATCCGGTGTTCGGACCGCTGCAGCACGCAGCTGAGGAAAGTTTCGACAAGGTCTTCTCGGTAAATGTGAAGGGGCCGCTTGAATTGTGTCGAACTTCGTATTCCGTTATGGCGGAGCGTGGTGGCGGTGCGGTTCTCAATATCGCCAGCACAGGCGGTGTAACACCGGAACCCGGCCTCGGTCTTTACAGCATGAGCAAGGCGGCGCTCATTTCGATGACCAAGGTGATGGCACAGGAGTGGGGTGCCGATGGCATTCGGGCCAATGCGATCTGCCCGGGCCTCATCAAGACGCACTTCTCACAGATGTTCTGGCAAGACCCTGACATGTCTGAACAGATGCTCGGTCGTCAACCTATCCGTCGTATTGGTGAACCGGCGGATGTGGCAGGGCTGGCCTTATTCCTTGTCTCGGATGCAGCAGCCTACTGCACTGGTGGAGTGTACAACGTGGATGGCGGGAACCTGATGTGAGCCGTTTATTAGCCTGCGCAGATCCGTCAAGCAGATCTTTTTCCAGAAAGCCAAGCGGGCGTGTGCGCCCACGCTAACAGGCAGTACGCATTCTGGATCATCGGTCGTTTGGCGGGGATAGTCGCTGCGATGCTTCATATTCCGCAGGTGAGGGTCTTCGGGGGTCAGGAAAGTGTCCAGCCGGCAATCTGATACAACACCGGCAGCAACCGACTTCGTACACAATCCGGTTGCGCGAGTCATTCTGATAGTCGCTCCACTGCTGGGCGTACTTGCCGATCTGCTGCTGCGATATGCGCCCGATGGGCCGGGGTGGACGGTCTGGGTGCTGACACTGTCGCTGGCGGTGGCCTGGGTCACACATCGTCATGGACAGCACCTGACGCGCGCGCAGGTGGCATGGCTTGCGGTAGCGGTAGGATGCTCGGCGATGTTCACGTGGCGCGATGCTGATGAACTGCGGGTATCGAATGTCCTTGCCACCCTCACCGCGCTAGCGCTTTTCGGGATGTCCGCAGTGGGTGTGCCTTCCAGGTCCGTGTTCGCAGCGCGAGGGCGCGATATCGTTGCGGCGGGGGTGTATACGATTCGCGACATGCTGATCGGCACACCTCTTCTTGTCGTGCGTGACGCACAGCTGCAGGCGTTGCCGGCGCTCAAGGGCGGCGCATCCTGGACTGTCTTGCGTGCCGCCCTGCTCACCATACCAGTGGTTCTGGTGTTCACGGTACTGCTCGCGCATGGCGACCCGATGTTCGCTTCGCTTATTGCTTTGCCCAATTTCGATGTCGGACGCCTGGGCTCTCACATCGTTGTCTCCGGCGTGTTCGCCTGGCTGTCGGCCGGCTGGCTCAGGGGTACTTTGCACGGCCTTGGCACACGTAGTGTACTGCCGGAGCAACTGCCCCTTCAGCTCGGTCTGGTTGAGATCACGACAGCGCTTGGTGCTGTTGTCATACTGTTTGCTTCCTTCGTGGTGGTGCAGTTGAGATGGTTGTTCGGGGGTGCGGATGTGGTATTTGTCACTACGGGATTGACGGTGGCGGAATATGCACGTCAGGGATTCTTCGAACTCATCGTGGTTGCGATGCTCGTGTTTCCGCTGGTGCTCGGCACAAACGCAGTGATAAGGGAACCGAAGGTTGTGCGTTATCATCGGCAGCTTTCCCTGACTCTGGTCGTACTGCTGCTGCCTATCCTGATGTCTGCGTTGCTGCGCATGCGGTTGTATGTCGATTACTACGGACTGACTACTGACCGTCTCTATGCGACTGTAATTGCTGGCTGGATCGGGACGGTGTGCATTGCGATGGCATTCACGGTACTGCGGAGGCGGGCACGGTCATTCGTGGCACTCGTGTTGCTTTCGGGCTTCATGTGTCTTGTTGGGCTCAACATCCTGAACCCCGAGCTGATGGTGGTTCGCGTAAATGTCGGGCGACAACAGGCCGAACGTGATGTCGATTACTCCTACCTCGCGCGCCTGAGTGGTGATGCTGTGCCGGCTGTCGTACGTGCACTTGATGTTGCGCCACCATCACCCGAGTCCTGCAGGGCGGCCGAACGCCTGCGGGAACGATGGGCAGGTCGCGGGCAGGATGCCTCGTGGAATCTCGGTGTGCTGCGTGGTCGTGATGCAGTGCGCACCGGTCTGGATGAGCGAAGCTTGCTGCGGCTGTGTGCGGGCGTGGAGAAGCCGGGTGACGAGCGATGACCACCTCTCATGTCCCAGTGGTCTTTTCCTCGGAGTGACCTCTGGGGGTGGTGTGTGTACCCACCTTTCCATAGGTTTGCGCAATCACGTGAGCCCTGCTCAACTGACTTCAGTTGGTTCCGTGCCCTGGGCAGCTCGCGGAGCATGCGTCAGTGTAGGGGCGACTGTTATGTTGGCACGTGTCTCCCTGATGGTGGCCGAAGGGGCGACGCAGATCTGACAAGGTGACGTTGAGACGTTGGATGGAGAGTGGATGAACGATGGTCATGCGAAACGGAATGAAGTGGCCCGGTGACGCTGTCTTGTTTCAGCGATGAGTGGGGGCACAGCTAGGTCAGTTGCCGAGACAGCGATAGTGGCAGAGCTGATTCTGCCGGTAGATCCTGATCGTGACCACATCCTCGGTCCGATCGACGCCGAAATGACGCTTGTGGAGTATGGCAGTTATGCCTGCGCCCGGTGTCACGCTGTTCACGGAGTCATCGAAGGTTTGCGACGGCGGTTCGGGGACCGTATGAGGTACGTGTTCAGGCACCTGCCGGTCCCCGGTGATGACAATGCAAACAGGGCGGCGGAGTTGGCAGAAGCTGCATCACTGTCGACGGGACGATTCTGGGAGATACACGAAGCCCTGATGGAGCATGGCCCTTCGTTCACCGGGGGCGTGCTTGCAGAACTCGCGGCGGAGTATGGGTTGCCGCAGGACTGGCCCCTTGAGGGTGCGCTGGAAGCGGCACGGACGCGTGTGCGTGAGGACACCGAGGGAGCACTCGGGAATGGTGTTCTTGCGACCCCTTCGTTCTTCATTAATGGAAGGCGGTTTACCGGTACGTGGGATGAGAGTTCGTTGGCTGATGCGATGCTCGGATCACTCGGCCCGCGTGTGCTGTCGAGGGCGTTCGAATTTGTCAGGTGGGGGCCATCTTCCGGGCTGCTGCTCCTGTTGGCCACTCTGCTGGCCCTGGCGCTCAGCAACATGTCGACCGGAGCAGCATTCGAGGACTTCTGGGAGACTGCCGGCGGATTGAGTTGGGGGGCATCGACGATGGCCCTCACACTGCGTGATTGGGTGAATCACGGTCTGCTGACGATCTTCTTCTTTGTAGTAGGACTGGAGATCAAACGTGAGTTTACAGTTGGGCATCTGATGAGCTTTCAGTCTGGCGCACTGCCTGTGATTGCTGCGCTGGGCGGTATTGTCCTGCCGGCCATCATTTTTGCCGCCATAGCTCCTGCCGGGTTGCGACATGGGTGGGGAATCCCGATCGGAACAGATACTGCGTTTGCGGTGGCACTCATAGTGCTGCTGGGTACTCGCGTACCTGTGGAACTGCGTGTCTTCCTGACAGCCGCTGTCATCATGGATGACATAGTGGCGATTCTTGTGATTGCTCTCTTCTACACGGGTCCGATAGACATGAACTACCTGGCGGCAGGCGGCATAGTGACGGCGCTGCTCACGGTAGCAAATCGGATTGGCATCGATCGCCTCTTGCTGTATGCCGTCGGTGGTGTGATTCTATGGTTTCTGCTTCATGGGGCAGGATTGCACGCCACTCTGGCAGGTGTAATTCTGGCCGTTCTGATCCCCACGCGACCACCAGTGGACCTCGCTGCGCTACTCGCTCAGGCGGCCACGGTGATTCATGCAGAGGACCGACACAGCGGTGAGCCAATGCGGACCGGACCGTCAGAGCCGACCATGCGGGCGCTTGATGCTATTTACGAACGGCTGGAATCGCCCGCGGATCGGCTGCTGCGGGTGGTTGAGCCATGGTCAAGTTATGTAGTGTTGCCGTTGTTTGCTCTGGCGAACGCTGGTCTGGCGTGGTCGGATGGGGTGTTCGATGGCAGGATCAGTCTTGTAATGGCGATCGTGCTGGGGTTGGTTGTGGGGAAGCCTGTCGGGATGTTGCTTGCAGCCCGGATTGCTACGCTGCTGGGGGTGGCAGTGAAACCCGAGGCATACACGTGGCGACAGTTGGCTGGTGCCGCAGCACTCGGCGGTATCGGATTCACCATGTCGCTGTTTATCGCCAGCGCCGCTTTTCCCGACGCTGCTGACTTCGCCGCCGCCAAGATTGCCATCTTCGCTGCGTCAGTGATTGCCGGAATTGCGGGGGCTGGTATTCTCTGGTCGCACAGCGACACGAATACCTGATACTCATGGCAGTGTGTTAGGCCGGAGTGGACGTCCCACCTGCTGTGCATTGCCTGTTGCGTAATCCGTATCGCATCAGGTGCTGATCAACGGTGCCATCCCGCTGTTGATCCTGTGGTTGAGCGGCGCGTTATGAATCCGGAACAACTATCTGCCACGTTCACTCGCTATCTGCCTCATGGCATACCGGGAGGCAGCGTAGAGATTCAAACGGGAGTAGATACCGAATGCGGAACCGTTGTTCAGGAAACCCCCGCCGGGTCCAAGGGTCAGGGTAAGGATCCGGTTGGCTTCCTCAAGGGGCAACGATGGGAAAGCAACTGTAAGCAGATACCCGGCTTCGGGTGCGAGCTTGCCCACATCTTCGAGCGTGTTTGCAGTGACCGCATGTACCATCGGAAGCCCATAGGTCTGTGTCGAAGCATAAAATGCTTCGTTTGCTGCAGCATCGCTCAGGCGACCCGTGTCCTCGAGGGCACATTCGGCAATCGGTTTCCCGCATGCATCCTCAAGTACCTTCCTGACGTCCGTGCGGGCCTGCGAAAGCGCAGCACGGAAATCTGTGATCACCGGTACGCTTCCGAACCTCTGGCCTACATAGGCGGGATCGTTGGCAAGGAGCCTGGCAATGGCGTGAAGGGCCACCGCTCTTCCTCCAAGGACATCCATGGCATAGTGCGCTCCCACGATAATTCGATTGTTTCCGTAATCGGCACCACGTACTATCAACTCGGGATAACGCTCCGGTACCATAAGGGCCAGCAAGAGTGAACCTGCATACCCGTAAGCCGTGTGGCCGCTGGGGTATGAAGGACTGTTGATCAGATCCATCATCGGACCCTTGTTGTATACCGTATTGTCGGCAGGAGCCCCGAAGTAGTCGCGGCCCACTATGTGAACGAATACCGGCTCGGTCTGGAAGGGCCGCGAGTTGCCGTACGCGTTGCTGCCTTCTGATCCGGCCGGGAGTCTGTAGGTTTGCCCGAAAATGTCTGCCGTACCACCGATGGAGTCGAGTATCGCTCTCGCTTCGGTTGACACGGCCTTCTTTCCGTCTGCAGTAAGGTTGCCGAAGAAATCCTTGCCAGCACTCGAGTTGCTCCGGGCAGCACCTACTGCGTAGGCAATTATATCGGCAACGTTCTGTGAAATACTTGTGAAGCGTTTGCGATCAATGAAGTGAGCTCGGGCCAGATAGGCCGAGCCCAGTGTCGTCCCGAGGCCGTCGGCCAGTTGAGCGAGATTCTCGCGTGTGCTGAACACATCCCTGAGCGCCTGCTGCTGCTGCTCAGCAAACGGCAGCAGCGTAGGCTGGCGCCACTCACCCGACTGGATGTGGCCGGTCACGGTGAAGTTCGCACCCAGCGCGGCTTTCCCCGCGTCCGTTTTCAGGAGTGCGGCTACGGGGGCCAGCCCTTCCAGAGCCATCATGTCGGCAGCCGTCTGCGCCTGACCCTGTGACGGCAGCAGGAACGAGAGTAAGGTCACGCTGACGAGCATTCTGGCTTTCATGGAAGCTTCCTCCGCAGGTTCCGTAATCTGTGCGAGAGCTGGGAATGTATCCGCCGACACGTGAAGCCTAAATGGGGGGGCGGTGCAACAAGGAACGATTCAACCCTCCCCGCAGGGCGGCGTTCGCAGGGACGTGTTGTCAAGCGGGGCTGAGGAGCAGATGGGGTTGTCTCCGGCAGGTATCGATCCACGACATTATCCGCGGGCCCGCTTGAGCCTGATGATCGTACTACCGGTCATTATGCTGTTGGGTACGACGACTTCATGTCCGTTGCCATCCCTGAGTAGGGTGAATCCGAGAGCCACCGCCTCAACAGTTGCAGTTACCAGGCCCGACGGACCGCCGATCTGGATCGTGTCGCCGACGCTGACGGGGCGGTAGAGCACCAGTGACAAGCCGGCAATCAGATTTCCGAGCGTGCTCTGCGCGGCGAGCCCTGCAACCACCGACACCACACTCACGCCTGTCAGCAGTGCGGTACCGATTGCGTGCAGCTCCGGTACCAGGTGTGCGTACAGGACAAAACATGTCAGGCAGGCCAGGACCTGCCCGAGCGCACTGACGAAACGAAGCGCGGTGACGTCAGTGAGATGTGATCTGAGCCTTCTCTCGGTACGACGGATCAGTACTACCAGCACCGTGGCTGCAACGAAGAATACCGCTCCGAGAAATGACAATCCGAGCAAAGATCCCGCGTTCACCAGATCGGCTGGTATGACGTGCCCAATACGGCTGACCCCGTTCTGCTGGTACACGGCTGTCAGTACACCTCGAAGATCCCCGCGGCTCCCATGCCGCCACCGATGCACATTGTCACCATGCCATATCCGCCACCTCTGCGATGCAATTCAAACACGAGCTGCGTGGTCAGTTTGGCACCTGTTGCACCGAGTGGATGGCCGAGAGCGATCGCGCCGCCATTCACGTTGGTGATGTCGGTGGGCATGTCGAGCTCTCTGATCACCGCCAGAGCCTGAGCAGCAAATGCCTCGTTCAATTCAATGAGCTTGAGATCATTCATGCTGATACCGGCACGCGCCAGTGCCTTCGGTACTGCCTTGATCGGGCCTATTCCCATGAGGTCCGGTTCGACTCCGGCAACACCGAAGCTGACGAAGCGCGCGAGCGGAGAGAGCCCCGCTGCCTCTAAAGCCTCTCTGCTCATCACCAGAACAGCAGCTGCCCCGTCGGAGTATGGGCTCGAATTGCCGGCAGTCACCGTGCCCGTTGCCGTGAACGCCGGCCGCAGCTTTGCAAGGCCATCGATCGTGGTATCCAATCGCGGGCACTCGTCCGCATCGAATGAGCCGTCAACAACGCTCTTTTCCGCCCCGTTCCATGTGTAGCGTCGCGTGGCAACAGGCACGATCTCTGATGCAAACACGCCAGATGCCAGTGCGGCTGCGGCCTTGCGTTGACTGTCGTATGAGAACTGATCCTGTTCTTCGCGCGTTATGCCCCAACGCTTCGCCACCCGTTCGGCCGTGAATCCCATGCCGATATAGGATTCGGTGATGTCTGGTGAGAGTCGGGTGTTGTAGCCCGACATGGGTACCTGGGACATCATCTCAATGCCGCCAGCCAGCACCACATCACCCTCACCGGCCTTGATTGCGTGGGCGGCATACGCGATGGATTGCAGGCCGGAGGAGCAGAAGCGGTTGACAGTTGCAGCAGGCGTACTCACCGGGAACCCACCGCGGAGCCACGCCAGCCTCGCATGGTTCAGCCCCTGGGATGCCTCAGGCATCGCGCAGCCCCATTGAACATCCTCGATGTTCATGGGGTCAATGCCGGCACGTTCCACGGCTGCCCTCATTACGGTCGATGAGAGGTCTACCGGATGCACTGCCGCGAGGGCGCCGTCGGCTTTGCCACGGCCCACGGCACTGCGTGCTGCGCTCGCGATAACGACTTCGGTCATTGTCATATGCTCCTTGCGCGTGCTCAGTTGCGCAGCGGTTTGCCGGTCTTGAGGGTATACGCGATCCTGTCCTGAGTCTCCCGGGTGCCGAGGAGGCTCAGAAACTGTTCACGTTCGAGGTCGAGTAGATCTTGCTCGGTAACATCGCGCGCGGGCCCGTCTCCGCCGCACAGCACATACGCGGCAGCACGGCCGATACGCACGTCGTGGGCACTTGCCTGACCAGATTCACGTGCTGCCCAAAGCGCATAATCGAGATTGCCAAGTCCTTCACGCCCGAGGGCACGAATGGTACTTTGGGCTGGTGGCAGGTATCCCGGCGCAAGATCGAGCACACGCATCTTGGCATCTGCAATGTGGTGATCACGGTTCATGCTTATGTGATCACGCCCACGGAGGAATCCGAGCGTACGGGCTTCGAAGGCAGAACTGCTCGTTGTTGCGAATGCGATGAGCCGGAATGCCCGCTTGACTGCTGCGAAGAGATCCACGTCCTCATACTGCTGCAGTTCGGCAGTGAAGCGAATGAGCAATTCCTTTGTACCGCCTCCGCCAGGTATGAGTCCCACGCCGGTTTCTACGAGTCCCATGTAAGTCTCGGCGTGTGCCTGCACCGCGTCCGCGTGAAGCGTGAACTCGGTGCCACCGCCAAGTGTCATGCCTGCCGGTGCCACAACCACTGGGAACGGAGCTCTTCGTATGGACTGAACCGCTTCCTGAAAAGTCTGTATGGAGTCAGCGATGTCGTCCCACGCACCTGCTGCCACGGCAAATGATACGAGCGAGAGGTCCGCACCCGCACTGAAGGTACGCGTATCCTCGTTGCCTATCACGAGGCCATTGAAGCCCATCTTGCCGACCCGCCGCAGAGCCTGTTCGAGCCCATCAAGTACACCGCTGCCAAGGCTGTTCATCTTGGATCTGAACTCGAAGCAGGCCACGCCGTCACCCAGATCAATCAGGCGCGAGAGGCCGTTGTCCTCCAGTACCCGGCCAGTATGAGACAGTCCGGCAAGCGAAATACGTCCGGGTATTGGTGAAACAGGTTCGTATGTGCCCTGGAATGTCAGATACTCGCCATTCCGGTAGAATGAACCCTGTGCCTGATCGAGCAATGCGCTCACATCGAGTCCACGCGCACGAAACTCCTCGCGCAGCCAGTCGAGTCCCAGCGCATCCATCACCCGAAACGGACCGGCCTCCCATCCGAAGCCCCACTCCATGGCGCGATCAATGGCGACGATATCGTGTGCGAGCAGCGGGGCGAGTGCGAGTGTATAGTGCGCTGCGTCAACGAGCTGGTCGCGCAGGAAGGACCCGTGGGAACCGGGCAGGCCTCTGGCCGCTGGCAGGCGCTGTTCGAGTGGCATGCGAATGGCCTGTCCGATATCGCCGCCTTCGAGGCGTTGCTGAGGCACATATTGCGATGTCTTCCAGTCGAACGTGAGCAGTTCTTCCTTCGTCTTACGGTAGAAACCAGCACCGGTCTTGTCGCCGAGCCTGCCTTTCTGCACGAGTTCGGTACGTACCCAGTCAGGAAGCGCAAAGTCCTCTCCGGTAGCCGCTCCGATTCCGAGTGTGACATGCTCGAGAACATCAAGACCCGAGAGATCAGCCGTCCGGAAAGTGGCCGTGCGTGCGCGTCCGATCAGTGCGCCCGTGAGTCCGTCTACCTCGTCTACCGTGATACCATGTTCCTGCATCCGGCGCATCGTGGCGACCATACCGTACACGCCGAGTCGGTTGGCGATGAATCCCGGCACATCATGAGCGATGACGATACCCTTGCCCAACGTTCGTTCGGCGAATTCGCGCATCGCGCCTATCACTGCCGGATCGGTATCCGCGGTTGGGATGATCTCCAGCAGGTGCATATAGCGCGGTGGATTGAAGAAGTGCGTACCGAGGAAGCGTCGACGGAAGGCGGTGGTGCGTCCCTCGAGCAGCACACTCATCGGTATTCCTGAGGTGTTCGAGGATACGATGGCGGTGGGTTTCATGATTGACTCGATGCCAGCGAACAGCTGCTGCTTGGGTTCAGGCAGCTCGATGATGGCCTCACAGATCCAGTCGCATTCGCCAAGCCAGGCCAGATGATCCTCCACATTGCCGGTTCGCACCCGCGTGACCGCAGCCTGGTTCATGAAGGCGGCTGGCTTGGTGTTGACAGCCTTTCTGAGGCCATTTTCGGCCGGCGCGCTCCGGTTGACCGAACCAGACTCAGTATCGCCCGGGATATCGAGTAACACGACGCGGCAGCCGGCTGATGCAGCAAGCGCTGCGATGCCGCTCCCCATCGCTCCGGCACCCACGACGCCGACAGTGGTCACACGCATGCAATTCACTCCTTGAGGGATACCAAGACAATATCCGGGGAAGACCGAGTGGGAAGGGGATCACCGTGACGAATATGACGCGTACGTCATGTTCATGCCACGCCACTACCGACAACGATCCGGGTGCCGTCGTCCGCTAACATCGCTATAGAAAGTGCGGACTCTCGCGATTCCGGAGTCAGCATCAGTCTCTTCAGCACGTATCGTGGGTCCGATTCGTATTACGCGTCGGCTCCAGTCGAGAGCCACACAGCAAATGGGTACGTCAGCTCCTCTGGCAACGTGCCAGAAACCGCTTCGCCAGGTATCGACCGGTCCGCGTGTCCCTTCAGGTGCGATGGTCAGCACGAACTGTTCATGCCGGCCGAACTCGGCGATGGTATCCTTGACCACATTGTGTCGCCTGTGGCGGTCGACCGGGATTCCACCAATGGCACGCATGAACCAGCCCAGTGGTGGCAGGAAAAGCGTGTCCTTGCCCCACCATTTTGTGTTGATGCCCAGCCTCCATTTGGCAGCAAGGCCGACGATGAAGTCCCAGTTGGAGGTATGTGGTGCCACGATCAGCACGAACCTTGGCAGGTCGGGGATCTCCCCCTCGAAACGCCATCCCGTCACTCGCATCCACCATGTGCCGAGCTTTTCGAGCCACGGATGGTGCGTTCTGGGAGTGCCGGTACCGAGGCGCCAGCTGGTTTCGGATGTGGTGGCAGTAACCTGGCTCATTAGGTTCATTTGACTCATGAGAGTCGGTATGTGCAAGTCATCAGCCTCGGCGTGTCTTGTGTTCTTGGTGGCGATTGCCGGTCCACGGCTGTCCGCAGCTCAGGAATCGGTGGAGGGTCCACTCGTGCTGCGCCTTCCGGCCAGTCCCCGTCTGCTCGGGATGGCCAATGCCGGTGCTGCATCCAACGATGCAGACGTATTGTTTTACAACCCTTCGATGCTTCTTTCCGCGCGAGGCATGACAGCCTCAATGCAGAGCTATGGATCGCGGGCCACAGCGGGTTCGATCGCCAATGTTGCAACGACAGGTTCAACGACAGTGGCGGTTGGAACGCGGTTACTGCGGTGGGAATCAGATGGCCGGTCTTACGGCGACGTGTTGCGTCACGGTGCCACACATCTTTCCGACATACCGACCGGTGATGACCGAGTGGAGGCGGCCAGCAGCGAGGTGACATTGGGGCTGGCGCGTACGGTGAAGAAGCTGCGGCTGGGACTGGCGGTGAAGTATGCCGAGGACCGCCTGGGGAGCAGGGCTGCTGGTTTCGTGGCATTCGACCTGGGTTTCAGTCATCAGGTCGGATCAACCGTGCTCTCCGTCATAGCAC
>CAYSKN010000061.1:0-766 GCA_964431565.1 uncultured Gemmatimonas sp. | reverse complement strand
ATAGCACAGAATCTTGGTGCGGGGCCGCGTATGGATGACGTAAGGGCAGCCTCTCCACGTCGTATAGGTGTGGGCTGGGGAGGTGGTCCGACACCCCGCTGGGAGCACTGGGACCTTGGTATGCAGACAGAGATTACTGTTGAGGGCGACGACTGGTTTGTGCGTCCTGCTGGAGGTGTGGAACTTGGTTATGTGCCGGTGGATGGTGTCTCGTTTCTGATTCGCAGTGGACTTCGCATGCCGAGGGAACGGGACGAGTCCCTAGTGACCGCGGGCATGGGAATTACGTTGGATCGTCTTTCGATCGACTACGCAATGGAGCCCATCCGTGGAGGGCGTCCGGTATCGCACAGGATCGGGGTGCGCTTCAAGTAAGCGTAAACGCCTGGTGCGTCACTGTGGCTCGCGACCGTTTACCCGTCGCGATCCAGGAATGGAGCAAGCTTGAGGCGCAGCTGCTTCAATGCACGGCTCATGTTTGCCTCCACAGCCTTGATTGTTATGCCAAGGGCTTCGGCGATTTCGCTGTTGCGCAGGTTGCGCTCACGGCTCATCAGGAAGACCTCCCGGGCACGTGGGGGTAGCTGTGCAATAGTATTGCGGATGGCCGTTTCGAGTTCCGTTACATGCATATCCAGATCGGACTGCACGACGGGTTCGCTCAAGGCTTCGACAGAGGCTCGGGTTTTCGCTCTTACCACAAGGTGGCGCAGATGGTTGAGGGCACGGTTTCGTGACGCCTGTATCAGGTAGCCAGCCATGCTGC
>CAYSKN010000060.1:0-13634 GCA_964431565.1 uncultured Gemmatimonas sp. | reverse complement strand
CTGCCGAAGCCTGAGCCAAAGGCACCACCGCCGAAGCCCATCCCGCTAGGTCAGCTTCCAAGAGCCGTGACAGCTCCGGCGGCTGCCGCAGAGGCAGCGCTGGAAGCACGTGCTGCGATGCGCATTGAGCCGCAGAATCCGTCCGACAAGGTGCATTTCGCACCACCACCACCGCCCAGGCCTGCACCCAGAGTGGCGCAGGAGCCAAAGCCCGTGCCGGTGAAGACGCCGCCGACTCTGGGTGGAGCTGCTGGCAGGACAGCCACCACTGAAACCTCATCGGGCAGAGCAACGAAAACCACCAGCTCGTCGGAAAATGTGCCTGCCAGGTCCGGAGCCAAGGCGCCATCGAAGTCGACAGCGAAGTCAACTTCCACGTCCACTACCAGGCGGCCTGCAGTGAAGACATCCACTGGTCTGGCCAGGACCGCTGCGCGAGCTGCTGCGGTTAAGGCTCCGGCCAAGGCTGGTCCCAAAGCGACCACCAAGACGGTAGCGAAGGCCACCGGCAAGGGTTCCGTCAAGACAACCAACAAGCCGACGTCACCAAGATCGACCGTTAAGGCGGCCCCAAAGACATCCAGCGGCTCTGCAACGAAAGGCTCTGGCAAGACGCCCAGAAAATTGGCTGGGCGCAAGGCATCGCCTCGAAAGAAATAGACGGCAGCGAAGCCGCCCACGTGACAGCCCCGGCAATCATAGCGTCGGCTCCCACGCGGATCGACTTCGGAGGAGGATGGACGGATGTTCCCCCTTACCCGGAAGAACGCGGCGGCTTCGTATGCAATCTTGCCATTGAACGACGCGCCACGGTCACGCTGAGACCTGCCTCCGAGGGGCAGGAGGGCAGTCAGGAACACAGCAGTGTGTTGGCCGAAGCTGCACTGAGACGCAGCGGCCTCGCCGGATTTTGCGTCTCGATCGACAGCGATTTTCCGATAGGTGCCGGACTGGGCGGATCCTCATCAGCAGGAGTGGCGCTGGCCGCATCAATCGCCTGCGCCCGTCACGAAAAATGTGATACTACCGACCTCGCCCTGCGAAGTCGACAGGTGGAGGTTGAAGAACTCGGCGTTTCAGGTGGTTTTCAGGATCACTACGCCGCTGCATTTGGTGGTGCGCTGGGGCTGACGTTTTCCGACGTGAATTACGTCGAGGTGCTGGCGATATCTGATGATACCATCGATGATATCGAGCATTGTCACACACTCATATACACTGGTGAATCACGAAGCTCCGGTGAGACCATTCTCGGGGTAATGAGTGATTACCGGAACCGGGTACCACGGGTTCTGCAGGCACTCGACCACATGGCCAAGCTCGCGCGAAGCATGCGCGACGCCCTGTCGGCCGGTGACACCCGGACGCTGGCTTTGCTCATAGACGAACACTGGCAATACCAGCGTACTCTCCATCCCCGCATCACGACCGACCGCATTGACTCAATCGAGAGCGCTGTACGAAAGGCCGGGGCTTTCGCCTTCAAGGCGCTGGGAGCCAGCGGCGGGGGATGCGTGCTCGCGTGTTCTTCACGTGAGGACGCGTCCCGTGTTCGTGCGGTTGCCGCAACGCTCGGGCAAGTGCTTTCGTGGAAGGTTGCACGCACCGGCGTATGCGTAACCATGCAATCAGGCACATCGATTACATGATCTGCGCGGCCGCTGCGAAGTCAGTACGTGATTCTGCATGACAATGATGTCAATCTGACAATTGACCAGATGCAACTTTCCACAGGACAGTACGACCAACTCGAGCGCGCCATCATTCGGGGATCGAGACTGAACATCATCAGGCGCGGTACGGAGTACGTTGTCGTTCCGGAGCGCTTGTGCCTTCTGTGCGGTCGGGAGTCGATCCTGGCACGCCACCCCAGCACCGGTCATCATATCGAGCTGGCCCTCGATGAGATCGACTCTTTTGAAGTTGTGCGATGACTGCGAGGCACCCCCTTGTAGCGGTCTACGCCGATGAGTCGTGCCTGGGTAATGGCAGGAACGGTGAGACGCCCGGCGGACTTGGAGTGCTCGTAGAATTCCGAAGGCATGACGGCTCGCTTGCACGGTTCGACCTGTGGGCTTCCGAAGGTGATTCAACCAACAACCGCATGGCTCTTCGTTCCATCATCGATACATTCGAAGCGCTCTCCCGAAAGGGAAATAGGCTGTCGGTCCTTTTCACTACCGACTCCAGATATATCGTCGATGGAATGCAGCAGTGGGTTCGCACCTGGATGATGCGGGGATGGAGGCGTAAAGGAGGACCTGTGGAAAACATCGACCTCTGGAAGACGGCCGTGGCCGCCATTGCGCCACACGAGACGAGGTGGGCCTGGGTGAAGGGACACGCAGGACATCCCCAGAATGAGTATGCCAACCATCTGGCGATGCGGGCCGCCACCAACCAGGATCACTCAGAAGGCTTGGTGGTCTCCAGGTTCGAGGAATGGCTGACCACGCAGGGGACCCGTAGGAAATCACTTCCCTCTCCATTTCCATCGGCGGAACAGTATGTGCCGGACCCGCCGTTACCACCTCTTCCGCTCTCGCGTCTTGAGCAATAGCTGACCGACGCACGGGCGTCGGATTCCACAACGACGCTCATGTTCAAGTTTCTGATCATTCTCGGGTTTGGCGTAGCAGTCGGCTACGGCTACGGCTGGAAGGACGCCCAGCAACACGACAAGAACATCGCTGAACGACTGGTTGATCGTGTGGGTGGTGAGACACGTGCCCGCATGGGGAACGACATCGACGCACGATACCGCACAGGCGATTCGAAGTGACGAGTGTCTCCCGATCGCTCGACGACCTGGACCGGCTCGGCTTTCGCCTCGCACGCACAGTACAGACACAATATCCTCATCTGCTGTCGCAAGGATTCACCCTGAGCGATCTTGAGGAGCGACTGCTGCCATATCGTGATGCGCGACGCGAAATGGCAAACTCAGATGCTGGCGCTTTCGAAGTCACGCTGTTGCGGCTCGTCTCGGGTGAGCGGGGCTACTTGCTGACGCACCCCCGACTGCAGGCGGCAAGTCTTCATGCGCTCAACTCAACCTCACCAACGCTGACACTGGTAAGCGAATGGGCTACCACGTCGCTCCGCCTGGGGAATCTGCCGGGGGCCGCCCAGGCAAACGTTCACCCTGGCGCAACCATCGACCTGCTTCCGTGTCTATCGACCCCAGCAATCAAGCGGACCCAATCATCGGAGAAGGCGCCTCCATGCGCACGGCCCGGGCACAGAGACGAGAATGGTCGCGCTGGGGCGAACGCGCTCACGCCCGAGCAGCCCAGTCGCACCTCGCAACTCCACTGTCGGTTCTGTGACGGACAACTCCCCGCCGGCCGGAAGATCACCTACTGTCCGCATTGCGGCATGGACCTGACCAAGCGGCAGTGCCAAGCCTGCAGCACGGAACTCGAGGCACATTGGCGCTACTGTGTGACCTGCGGACGGGGAAGCTGACCGCGTGTCTGGTCAGGCAAGGGAACGCCGGGTGGGGTACGTCCAGACCGTCAATCCTTCAAACTCTGCTCCTGGCCTTGATCGGTGGCATACAACATGTGTACCTCTGGTTGCATGGCTTCCCAAGACCCGGCACTTACACTGGCAATGCCGAACAAGCTTCAGTCGCGGAGTCGACGGCTCGCTGACAGTTGAAAAGAACCGCCGGAACGTGCTCTCTCCACGGTTCCTACCCGTCTCATGTGCCTGGCAGGAGGAGATGCGAGTCATCATCGGGCGATTCCCGTAACAGGGCCAAGACCCTCGTCGGACACCCGAAGGGAAAACTTCACTCCGGGTGTCACAGTTTAGAGCTCTCTCCTGCGGCACCTTAGCGCGAGTGGCTTCGGCTCTTCATGAACAGCCTTGAGGACGAAGCAACGCTCTTCTTCGATACCACTTACCAGCAGTCCGTCCGTCTACCCCGGCTGGTAACGGACGCAGTCGACAGCCTGTTGGAGCCTACATATTGTGTGAAGTTGGAACGCTTTCTGAACAGCGGTGGACAGCGTCGAGGCCAGATCTTGCTCCCAATTCAGGTCGGCGGAAGGGCGCACGGGCCCGCCGGATGTTCGGCGAACAGCCTGATCGCGGTTCCGTTTCCTGGACGTGCGGCCGATGCGTGATACGTGTTCATTCACGAAGCAACTGCGACGCCGGCCGATACCGTGTGCCTGGCATGTGCCCCCGGCAGAACAACGCTCTGGTGTGGCGGACAGTGGGTGGCACCGGCCAGGCCGTTGGCGATGCAATACTCCTCACCCGGCTCGCTCCCGAGCCCCTGGCGGGTTACCGCCGATATTGTCGGGATCAGGCTGGGATGCACGTTCGCGCCTCGGTTGATAATGATGCAGCGTTGACAGTAGTATTCGACCGTGCCTGTCCACTGGCGCCCGAGATTATCGACGCACGGCGTCGGCAGATTGATATGGTGCTCGGAGGCATCTGAAGTATATGAACGAATTGCCCAGAGTCGCTCTCGAACGCGTACTTGCCAGGGCCTCTGAGCTGCAGACAGCGACGGGTGAGCCAGGCGAGACGATCAGCGAAGCACGGCTCCTGGAGATTGCCGGTGAGGTCGGGCTGGATCTCCAACACGTACGCCAGGCCCTGGCGGAAGAGCGCGCAAGGGCCTCGCTTCCGGAACCGGAATCAGGGCCGCTGTTGTCATCACTCGGGCCTTCCGTCGTGAGTGCGCAACGTACCATCTCCGTATCTCCGTCGGAGCTTCTGAGCCGTCTCGAGGATATTCTGCCGCGACTCGAACTCATGGTTCCGATCCGCCGCACCGGCGACAGACTCATTCTCGAGCCACGCCGTGATACCATGGGTAACTTCATGCGCTCTCTCGGTATCGGCGGAAGACGTTTCGATCTCGTTCGTCTCGATCAGCTCGTTGTAACAACGACACGGGTGGATGATGCGCGTACTGTACTCCGGTTTGACGCCATTGTTGCCCGGGCACGCGGTTCAGAGCGCACCACAGCACTGGTGTTGAGTGCACTCCTGTTTCTGCTTGCTGCAGCAATCACCATCCCGATGGTGGTCTTCTCCCTCGCCGTTCCGGCGTTCGCGACGGCCACAGCGGTACTGCTCACAGCGATTGTAGCCGGGGGCAGCATATTTGCATGGCGCTCAGGCGGTCGACGATTCCGCCACATGGTGACACGAGTGCAGAATCGAATGGAGTTCCTTCTCGACCAGGCACAACAGGGTCGCCTCGAACACCCCCCCTCACTGCTCGACCGCATGCTGAATGGCTGAGGACTCAGGTTCATTTTGTACACATTTTCATCAGACATCCCCAGCCTTCACTTCATGTGGAGACCACTGAATCAATGAAGGCAAGTTCGAAGGGACGGCGTCGCACACGACCCACCAACCATCGTACACCACGGTTGCTCATCGCAAGCAGTGCACCCATGAGAAGCAGAGACGTCACTTCGCGGCGTGAGATCTTCACGTCGCCGCCTGGCTCGAGCATTGCCGAGCTCTGCAGGAGATCACGCAGCGTTGCGTGAGCAAGCAGCAGGGGGAATATGCAGAACAGGCGAATGGAGACGGCACGACGTGGAACGTCAAGCAGGTACAGGAGTGCCTCATCGAGATCGTCGGATGCGAGCTGCATGAGTTGCGCCACCGCCGCACGGTTCTTAGTAGCCAGTGCTGGCACAAGAAGCTTGCTCTGCGTGCTTCCGTGCCGCTCGAGCAACTCCTCGGGCACATAGACCGAGTTCTCGATCTCGGCATCCTTTGCCACATCCTTGAGAATGTTCACCGTCTGTAAAGCTTCTGCAAAGGTGCGACAGCGTGAAAGAAGCATTTCATGTCTCCGCTTCCCGATGCTCTTTGCATGCACGTGCCACAGATCGGTGAGCATATACCCCACAGTACCGGCTACGTAGTAGCAGTACTCCCGGTACTCGTCGAGTGTCCGGATGCGGATTCCGCCTGGATGGAGAAGCACAAACTTCCGCATTCCAACTGTCATCTCGGTGACCCAGTGCCGGACCAGCTCCTGTATACCAGGCGGAAGCCGGCAAAGATGGCGGAAAACAAGATCGGCATTTCTGGCGAGCGTCACATGGGCAAGGTCACCGTCAATCGTCTGGACTCCAACCAGGAAGCGATCCACTGCCTCCGTATTATCGAATGCTGAAAGGAAATCGTCGAATAATCGTGCCTTCGCCTGTGGATCGAGCCCCGAGGCATCCTCGACCGTATCAACTATGCGGCACAGGAGATATGCATCGAGCACCGTCTGGCCAAGTTCACCCTGGAGGCTCCTGATGCTGAGAGCAAACGTCCGGGAGACCGCCGGAAGGATCGCCTGACAGAAGCCGGTCACGTCACGACGAACAATTGCGTCAGAAACGGCGGAAGGAAGAGAATCGGTTGAGTGAGTCAAAGCGACGTAGGTCGAAGGATCCGGAGAAAGATAACGGACCTGAGAAAACGACCGGCGTATGGTTGCCTCGGGAGGCTGCCAAACGATGGATTATTGCGCCATACTGTGTGCAGAGTTCATCGCCCCAATGACCCCGGCCCCGAGCTACACGCTTTCAGCCCCCGATGGATTCAGGGGCATCTTCCGGACTGACACTCCCGCACGTGCGATCTACTCGGAGGGAGCAGGAGTCGCACGTACCTGGCCTGCAGCTGTCGCTGTACCTGCAGACACCGAGGATCTCGCCCTGCTCGTGACCTGGGCAGCCCAGACCGGAGTGGGACTTATCCCCCGCGGATCCGGCACTGGCATGGCAGCAGGCGCGGTCGGTCCCGATGTAATCGTCGATCTCAGCCGTTTCACGCAGCTGGAAGCAATTGATCACGGTGCCAAGAGCATCCGGTGCGGAGCGGGCGTGATCTGCGCGCAGGTGAACAGGGTGGCTTGGTCTTCGGGGTATCGTTTCCCGGTGGACCCCTCAAGTGCTGCATTCTGCACGGTCGGAGGCATGACAGGTACCAACGCCAGCGGAGCGCGTACCCTCAGATTCGGATCGATGCGTCGCTGGGTACGTGCCATTCACTGCATATTCGATGATGGGAGCAGCGCATGGATATCCAGGGATCGTCCGCCTCCGACAGGCATCCCTGCTGTAGCACGGCTGGTTCGTCTACTGGGGGAGACCGGCAATGTCACCGATCAAGCCACGCTGACCCACGCAGGCGTGAGGAAGGAGTCTTCGGGGTACGCCATTGCTGCGGCACTCGGTGACGGAGGGCACCTCGTGGACCTCCTGGTCGGCAGCGAGGGCACGCTCGCCTTTTTCACCCACGTGGAGCTGGCCCTGACGCCCACGGCCTCTGCGACTTCCACCATAATGGCGATGTTTCCATCCCTGGAGGCAGCCACGGTCTGTGCGACGGACATCCGAATTGCCGGAGCAACCGCGTGCGAGCTTCTGGATCGAACCTTCCTAGACGTGGCCGAACGCAGTGGCCCAACGGGAATTCCGCAAGACGCCGAAGCGGTGTTGCTGGTGGAGGTCGAGGGGTCAAGCATCCAATCATGCCTCGCAATTGTAGAGGCAGTGAACCAATGCTGTCGTAACAATGACGCCATTTCTGTGACAACGAGCAGCGATCGGGAGCAGGAGAAATCGCTCTGGGCTCTCAGGCACGCAGCAAGCCCGATCCTTGCCCAGCTCGCTCCCCGCCTGCGCTCCATGCAGTTCATCGAAGACGGTTGTGTGCCACCTGAACGATTCGCTGCCTATGTGCGCGGCGTGCGGCGCGCCCTGGACCGATTTGAGACCACAGGCGTGATATTCGGGCATGCAGGCGACGCGCATGCCCACGTGAACCCACTGATTGACACCGGTGTCCGAAACTGGCGCGAGCGTGTGTATGGGCTGCTGGACACCGTCTGCGATCTCACGGCCGGACTCGGTGGTACATTGAGCGGCGAGCATGGTGACGGTCGCCTGAGAGCGTCGCTTCTTTCGCGGGTCTGGCCGACGGAGGCACTGGCTGCATTCGCCAAGGTGAAGGCAGCCGCGGATCCGGCCGGGATACTGAACCCGGGTTGCAAGCTTGACCTCCAACAGACAGCCCCTTCCGCTCAATCACTGGGCACGCTCCGGTATGATCCGGATACGCTACCCCTCCCAACTCCTGTACGCTTGGTACTTGACGATGTCGAACGTACCAGAAGCTGGCACCGATTCCGGCTAGGTCTGTTGCAGATGTCCTGAAACTGAATGAGTTGTCTCCCCATCGGGCAGGGCTCCAAACCGTCGCAGCGCCCCTGGCACGCCCTTCATCTCGTTCGCCCCGATGTGTTCGGGGAGACGCTCAGCGCTGGCGCATACCACTCTCCACGCAGCCAGTCCACCACCATCTCGATTTCACGGGGGCTAAGGCTCCCTTCCTTGCCGAATGATGGCATGCGGTCGTTATCCCTGCCAAAGAACCGCGGATGTGCCGGGTCACTGACGAACGCGATCATCCACTCACGGGAACCCCAGTCGGTGAGATCGGGACTGTCGACACCAGCGTCCAGGAAGCTGTGGCATTCGGCACAACCTCCCGAGGTTCGGCGCATAAATGCAATTCCCGCGGCAATGCGTGCGCTGTCTCTCGTATCCACATCTGACTGCGACCGGAGCCGGGCCTGGGCAGACAGCGCCAACACCACGCTTTCCCTGTCGTTCACCTCATCGTCGGATTCAGGCATGTGATCTGCCAGATACATCGCCATGTCGCCGTCTGCATGCACGGTACCACCCCAGTAGCGTGCTGTCAGGATGGTGTCCGCATCGAGGAATCCCCTAACCCACTTTCGAGTGGCAAACCCACCGAGATCGGATGCGGAGATGGAGTCGACCGGGAGTGTGTTGCCGAGACCATCGTGACCATCGAAGCGATGGCATGAGGCGCAGTTACGCGAGAATATGCGCGGGCCCTGTGAATAGGCGTCGTCCCGCATGAGTGACAGAGCACCGGTGATCGGCACACCCATGTTCGCGAGCTCCACGGCACGTTTTGCATCACGTTCGGCAACCGCTCTGGCCACTTGGAAACCGGCATCGCTGCGATCGTCAGCCACGGCCCGCCAGGTGAGCAATGATGCACTAACGAGCAACACGCTCACGAAGCCAACGTTGAAACGATGACCCGCTGGCCTTCGGCCGATGACCGGCATGGCAACGATCACCATCATGACCAGCAGGGGCAACACTACGGCACCGATGATCTCGGCTTGGCCCGGAAAGTACTTGAGGAGCTGGAATAGAAACAGAAAGTACCACTCGGGGCGTGCCGCCTCGAACTGTTCGGCCGGATCGGACGGTGCACCAAGTGGTGCGCCGTGAGCGCGAATCACCAGGAACAGCACCACCATCAATACGGCAAGACACGCGATCACATCACGCAGTACCTGCCCTGGCCAGAAATCCTCTTCAGCTCGTCTGAGCGGTTGCGCAGGCGTAATCCCGTGACGACGAAACAGATACACGTGTCCCACTATCAGGATGACGATCAGAGCGGGAAGTACGCCGGCGTGCAATGCGAAGAAGCGCGTGAGCGTCTGATGTCCGTAGCTCACACCGCCCACCATCACCGTCTGCAGCGGTTGCCCCAGTCCAGGACTGATGCCGAGGAGGTTGGTGGAGACAGCAGTAGCCCAGTAACCGTTCTGATCCCACGGCAGGAGGTAGCCGGTCAGAGACAAGGCGAGGACAAGGAGGAGCAGCACGACTCCAAACCAATAATTCACTTCACGCGGGGCCCTGTACGCCCCGTCGATGATGACCTGCACGAGGTGCAGCACGAGCAGCACCGTCATGGCCTGCGCCACGAAGTGATGAAGACCACGCAGGAACCAGCCACCCCATACCTGGTGCTGGATGAAATACACGCTCTCCCAAGCGGTCTGAGAACCCGGGCTGTAAGACATCCAGAGGAAGAGGCCGGTGATGACCTGAACCGAGAAGAAAAACACCAGCGTGCTTCCCCACACGTAGCGCCAGCGTGCCCCGCCAGGGATGCTCTCGAACAGTGCAGCTCGCAGCAACCCACCATATCCCGTGCGCTCGTCAAGCCAGGTGCGGACCGTCCTCGCCTTGTTCTCGCAACCGTCGCCGGAGTTCATCAGAGCGCTATCTTTCGGGGGGTTCCCTTGCGGAAGTTCTGGAATCTCACCCAGACTTCACCATCACGGACCTCTGCCATCAGTTCGTCCATTCCCCGTGGACTCGGGCTTCCAGGATCGGCGATGCTGCCATCCATTGCAAAACTGCTCTTGTGACACGGACAAACAAAGACGTCCGAGCCGGCTGCATAACCAACCGAGCAACCGAGATGCGGACAGACGGTGTTGAGCACACGCACCTCGTCCTCACCCGTCTTTTGTACATACACCGAGCCCACCGGCACGTTTTCCGTTCTGTTCCAGGCGTCTACCAGTGTATCGAGTACCTGGAACTTGCGTGGTTCCCCGTTGTCAGGAAGTGCACCCATACTTGCCACGCGAACCATGTCCCGCACGCCGGCCTTGCGGCGCAGCGGGTCCAGAAAAGTCACGAATCCCGCGACAGGTGCCACCATGGCGATCAGGCCACCCAGAGCGACGGTCAGCGTCCGGGTCATGAAATTGCGCCGATCGGGCGCCGTCTGGTGCTCGGTCATGTCCGTGGTGGAGATCCGGAAAGAACTGAAGCCACCGATCGGCCAATGACGGTGGCAGGGTAGGAGAGGTCGGGAATCCCAAATCAATTCGGAATCTAAGCCAGGTCAGCATACCTTTACTTGCCTGGACAGCCGACCCCGCTTCCGATGATACCACAATTGTCACCACTTGTCACCGATCCGAGCCTCTGCTCCTCGCCAGGGCAATTTCAGGGAACCCATCACGTCGGAGGGGTACACCAGAGCGCAGGTCTCGATTCCCATGACGGTGCCATACTTGTGTGGATCATCGCTGCTCCCGATGCAGCATGGTCATCATCCTGTCACGTACCTTGCTGTGCCTCTGACGGGCCGTGCACACACGCTGACGGCTCGATGTCCTTCAACACGAACCCCCGCCATAGCCATGCAACTTCCAGTTCGCCGCCTCAGTGTCATTGGCGTTCTCGCATTCGCATTGACTCTGACAGCTTTCCGTTTCCAGCAGGACGAACCCAAGACTCCGCTCGGCCAGAAGATGGCCGCCATAAACACCGCGTTCAAAGCAGTTGGACGCCAGGTTGACGACCCTTCGAAGAATGCCAGCACTCTGGAACAGCTCAAGATCATCGAGACAAACGCCAAGGCGGCGCTGAGGCTGGAGCCGGAAAAGAAAGGTACGTTGCCGGCATCTGCTCAGGCAAAATTTGTGGCCGACTTCCAGCGTGACCTCAATAAGCTCGTCGACGCCGTGGAAAAGGCGCAGGTTGCCGTTAAGGCCGGGAAGAATGCTGAGGCATCTGCCCTGGTGGACTCCATGAAGTCGATACAGCGTGACAGCCACAAGGAATACCGCATCAGGAAGGCGGGAGCTGGTCCGGGTGGGGAGGCCTGACCCGCAAGCCTTCTTGGCGCTGTTCGATGGAACGGCAGATTTCGCAGCCCTTGGTAAAGCGCCCCGCCTCGACATTGTCGGAGCGGGGCGCCGTGCCAGACCACCGGGGCGGCCGAAGTAGTGACAACCCTGTTGTGGCCAGCCATTGTATGATGGGGCGAATTGGTGGTAATTGAGGAGCGTACATGCTCAAGACCGCCTGTCGACAATCCATCCCATGCCGATGCCGCTTTCCGACACCGCCATCCTGCTGAAACCCTCTGTCACGGTTCTCACACGCCCTCATTTCACCGAGCCCACGCACCTTCCGGTGCAGTGGATCGGGGATTCGACGGACGGTGAGCGTCTGGCGGAGTTCGCTGGTCGCCTCTGCTACATGAGCCAGCGCAATCCGGCGGGGCGATCGACGCGTGAATACATTGAGAACATCAAGCAGCAGGGGCATGGTAGCGTGCTGGAGCATGCGAACTACAGCCTCCTGCTCGAAGGGGTAAGCCGCTCTCTCACGCACGAGCTGGTTCGTCACCGGGCGGGCTTCTCCTACTCTCAGCTCTCGCAGCGGTATGTCGACGAGAGTGACGCCCGTTTTGTGATGCCTCCAGCCGTGATCGGTGATGAAGCCCTGGAGACGGCGTGGCTGGCTCAGATGGCCTCCGCACTCGAGAGCTATATTGCTCTGGTGGAGGCGCTCATGATCCGTTATGCATGGGTCGATGACAAGGTACATCGCAGAAAGATGGCCCGCGAGGCGGCACGCGGTGTTCTCCCCAACAGCACGGAGACAAAGATCGTTGTCACCGGCAATGCGCGTGCATGGCGAACGATGCTCGAACTGAGATCGGGCGAGGGTGCGGAACTGGAAATCCGCCGGCTTGCCGTGATCGTATTGCGGACCATGAGTGTAGTGGCACCAGCTTTCTTCAGCGACTTTGAGATCTACACAGCTAATGATCAGCGTGAGGCTGGACGGCTAACGTACCACAAGGTCTGAGCGCCCGTACACCAATTCATTACTACGGAAACGACCAGCATCCTCAGCGGATGCTGGTCGTTTCCGTAGTCATACTGCAGGTTCAACCGCTGTTCACGCCTCGATTTCCTCCATCTCGCGCGCATGCTCGGCAATGATCTTGCCCGCAGCATCCTGGGGCGCCTGCTCGTATCGGTGGAATCGCTGAACAATCTGTGCATCGCCATGCGACAGTGAGAACAACTGTGTTGCGTAGAGATGCAATTCCGCCTCAGGAACAATCGCACGAATAGTGGTGCGGCCACCATCGGCGGTAGTGCCCTGTATCTGGCCACGCCTGCTGATGAGATCTCCCTGCACAGCACCGAACCACACATCGGGAACGGTGATCTCGATCAAGTCCAGCGGCTCGAGTATGACAGGATGACACTTTGGTGCAACGTTCCTGAAAGCCAGAATTCCAGCCATCTTGAAAGACATCTCATTGGAGTCTACCGAGTGGGTAGATCCGTCGTAGAGTTCCACACGGAAGTCAACCAACGGGAATCCTGCAAGCACCCCACGTGCAGCCGCCTCCTGAACTCCACGATCCACTGCAGGAGTGTACTTCGAGGGGATCACACCGCCCACAATCCTGTCCTCGAACAAGTAGCCTTCACCGCGCTCCATCGGACTCATCCGGATCCAGCAGTCTCCGAACTGTCCACGCCCTCCACTCTGCTTCCTGTGGCGACCCTGTCCTTCTGCTTTGACTGTAATGGTTTCCCTGTAGGCAATGCGCGGCTTGGCAAGTTCAGCCTGAACACCGAACTTCCTCCTGAGCACGGCCATCGCCACATCGAGATGACGCTCTCCCATTCCACTCACGATCGTCTCGCGCGTCTCGGAGTTGTAGCGAAGTGTCAGAGTGGGATCCTCGTCGTGGAGGCGGTGCAGGCCCTGCTGCAGTTTGTCCTCTTCCCCACGCAGTGCCGCACGCACAGCAAAGTGAACAACACCTCCCGGAAATTCGATGGCCGGCAACCTGACCGGGTGATCACGCATTGTGAGGGTGTCATTAGTACGAGTGTTCCGGAGTTTCGCGACACAGCCTATGTCGCCCGCATTCAACGCTGCGACCTCGGTGCGTTCACGTCCACAGGGCACGGCCAG
>CAYSKN010000059.1:0-13718 GCA_964431565.1 uncultured Gemmatimonas sp. | reverse complement strand
AGAGCTGGATGCTGCTCCGGGATCTCAGCCAGCACTACGATTTTCTGCACCCTGTCCGTCACCGGACCCAGCGTGGAATCGCTGAGGCCCTTCGCACGGGCTACCTGAATGCCACGGGCAACGTGCTTGTCTTTTTTCCCGCCGATCTCCAGTTCCGACCGGAGGACATACCGAGCCTTGTGAACCCCATACTTGCGGGCGCAACGGACATGGTCACCGGGTTCAAGCAGGGCAAGTATGAAAAGGCGTTCGTGTCCCGCGTTTACAATGGCCTGAGTCGCGCTCTGTTCGATATTCCTGTGCGTGACCTGAACAACGTGAAGGCCTATACGCGTGACATCATGACCGCTCTCCCGATGCGGCCGGACTTCCATCGTTACATGATCGTGATGGCCGCTGCTCAGGGCTTCACCGTCACTGAGGTTCCAATTCCGCTGTATCCGCGACATTCCGGACGTTCGAAATTTGGATTGTCCCGTATCCCGGTTGGTGTACTGGACATGTTGGCTGTCTGGTTCGAGTTACGCTTCGGCCAGAAGCCGCTCCTGGCTTTCGGTATGGCTGGCGCTGCCCTCTTCGCGACGGGTGTGCTTTCCGGCGTGGCCGCACTGATCTGGCTGGTTGTAAGCGGGCAGGGGCAAAGATGGGCGTGGACCGTTATTCAGACATGCCTGATACTGGGTTCTGTATTCTTCGCAACAGGGCTGCTGGGTGAGCAGATCGCACAGCAGCGTGCGGAAATGCGTGAGCTGCGTCGGGAATTGGGAGAACTCGCTACCGGCGTCGCGGAGCGTCTCGGCGAGGACTGGGTCGAGCACACCACTAGGCGCCCGGAGGATAGTCCGAATATCGGCTTGCGTGAGCCAACGGACAGCAGTGCGGATGTGATCGTCCCGTCGGGTCCCTGAACCTTCAACCAGCGGTGCAGACATCGCTGCGCGTCCTGTTTGTCACACATAACGCACCGCGGTATGTTGGTGACGCGTCGGGTTCGTTCGTTTTGCGACTCGCGGTGGCTCTTCAGGAAAAGGGAGCTCGTGTCGATATCATTGCACCCGGTGCTGTCGGCCTTGCCAGCCGCGAGGCCATAGAGGGCGTATCGATAGCACGGGTCTGCTACGCACCAGAAGCGAAAATGACTCTCGCTTATGGCGGCGACATGGCGGAGCGGGTGAGTGCTTCATGGCACGGTAAGCGCGCACTGCTTCAGTTGCTTCTCGCTACGAGGCGCGCGACCTCCAAGGCCATCGGCAACGCAATGCTCGATGGAGCACCATATCACATCGTGCACGCCCACTGGTGGTTTCCGTCAGGGCTGGCCATATGGCAACTCAGGGCTCGGCGCGTGAACAGAATACCGCTGGTCATTACCATGCATGGTTCTGACGTCCGGCTGGCACAGCGACACCGGTCGGCACACCCGATAATGCGCACCGTACTCCGGCAGGCATCAGTCGTCACCGCGGTATCAAACTGGCTTGCAGAAGGTATTCGCCAGGTCGTCACCGACGCACGCGTCCCCGTATCGCCAATGCCGGTGGATACCAGGCTTTTCCATCAAGAGGACTTGCCTGGCGTATCCCATATGGGTGTGCCACGCAACGGAGTACTGTTCGTGGGCCGCCTCAACGCGCAGAAGGGGATTGCCGACCTGCTCGACGCGATGGCGGAGCCAATACTGGCCGGTGTGCCACTCCATGTCGTAGGTGACGGCCCCGATCGCGAGGCCATGCGGGCCCGTGCCGAGGCCCGTGGCCTGACAGAACGCGTGACCTGGCATGGGAGTCTCCCTCAGCCCGCGCTCATACCCCTCTACCGCAGAGCAAGCGTTGTCGCGATTCCTTCCCGAGGCGAAGGTCTTGGATTGGTTGCCGTCGAGGCGCAGCTGTCCGGAACACCCGTGGTTGCCTACGCCGATGGAGGCCTCCCGGATGTGGTCCAACCCAATGAGGGCGGTACCCTCGTTGCTACCGGTGACGTTCCCGCGCTTGCCGAACGCCTTGCCGGCATAGTGTACGATCCGGTGCTGGCACAGCGGCTGGGACAGAAGGCTGAGGCCGCCATGCTTGCGCAATTCTCGCCTGCCGCAGCGGCAGATCGTTACCTGACTCACTATGGCAACGCACGCGCCATGACGACCAGGCGATGAACACCTTTGAGAGCGTGGTGAAGTGGCTCCGCAGGCCGGTTGTTCGCTTCAGTGTGCTTGCCTTAGCCTTCGGCTACATAGCCTGGGCTCTTGCTGACCAATGGAGCGAAATGAGGTCGACAGCGAACGAGCTGCCGGTGAGCTGGCGCTGGATCATGGTCGCCACATTGGTAGTGCTCGCGACCTATGCGGCGCTCATCCAGAGCTGGCGGCTCCTCCTTCGTGGCTGGGGCGGAACACTTCCCTATGGCGCCGCAATACGCATCTGGACCATCTCCAACCTGGGACGCTGGATTCCTGGCAAGATCTGGAGCGTTGGGGCTCTTAGTGTGCTTGCTAGGGACGAGGGCGTGTCGGGGACGGCTGCGGCCGGTGCAGCTCTTCTTGGCACGGCGCTCAGTATCGGGGCCGGATTTGCCGTGCTGGTGCTCGCTGGCGCACGACGACTGGAAGCGATTGGCTCCGGAATGAGTATGGCCGCCGTGGTCTTCGCGGTCCTGTTTCTCGTGGGAGTGCTGGTTCTGCCGCTAGTCCTTCCGCCTATCCTGGACCGTGCCGCTCGCTGGCGTGGACTTCCTGCCGTCACCTCGCACATCAGTGGCGGTGTGCTCTGGCTGGCCACGGCCATCAATGTCGGCGCCTGGGTCGCGTATGGTGTCGCGTTTGCCGCATTCGCACGAGGGGTGACACCCGCCGTCAGTGGCAATCCGGCGCTTTTCATCGCAGTATTCTGCGCTTCCTATCTCATTGGCTACCTTGCGTTGTTCTCACCCGGCGGACTGGGGATCCGGGAAGTGGCGCTCGTGGCACTCATGGTGGCGCTTGGGATGGCGAGTAGGGGTGACGCCCTCATCCTGAGCGTCACTTCCCGGTTGTGGCTCACCATCCTCGAAGTACTGCCCGGACTGGTCAGCTTGCTCTTCATGTCTCCCGCCCGCCGCGCCGGGCTTCGTCGTCACGTCTAGGAAATACGGCCGACGGATATTGTCGTCGACGCTTGCTGTACCTTGATGTTCATAATCAGGCGCGGTCACTGTCCTTACCCTCGATTCATGGCCCCAACCGACACCACACCACCCTACCACACTCCACGCCATCCACTTGGAGTGGCTGCCGTGGTAAGTGGGTTGGCCACTTTCCTGCTGGCGTGGCCGGCGCTTGGCGGCGCCTTCCTCGTCAATCCCAACTCGGATCAGTACATAGCAGGATATTCCTTCAGGGAATTCGCAGCCCAGGCATTGCGTGAAGGTCACGGATTCCCGCTCTGGAATCCCTTCCAGTTCGGAGGCATGCCGTATGTAGCGGCAATGCACGGCGACATTTTCTACCCCACCTTCCTCCTCCGCCTGATACTGCCCACCGATGTAGCAATGACCTGGGGATTCATCGTCCACATGGTGCTGGCCGGGATCTTCACCTTCGGTTTCCTGCGATCTACGGGGGTCCGCTTTCAAGCTGCAACAATTGGTGCCGTGGCATATCTGCTCAGCGGAGCGATGGCGTCGTATGCTTCACCAGGCCACGATGGCAAGCTGTTCGTCAGCTCCCTTCTGCCAGCGACGCTCTGGGTTCTGACGCTCGGAATCCGAGGTGGCCGTCGAGGTGCCTGGGGATTGCTAGCGATCGTTGTCGGCCTCGCGGTACTCTCGCCGCACCCGCAGTTGCTTCAGTACATGTTGTTGACCGGCGGTGCCTATGCCATCTGGCTTGTTTTCGGCGGGTCCGGAGCCATTGGGAGCAGCGAGTCACTCTCTCCCGTAGCGATTGGTGCAAGGCGTCTCGCATTGGCAGCCGGCGCCGTAGTCCTTGGCGCCCTGATGGGTGCCATACAGTACCTGCCCGTACGTGAGTACGTTGCCTGGTCTCCCCGGGCAGGCGGCAAGGGATACGATTACGCGACCAGTTTCTCGTTCCCTCTGGAGGAAACCATCAACATGTACCTCCCTCAGTTCTCCGGCATTCTGGACAACTACTGGGGGCGCAACGGAATCCACTTTCACAGCGAGTACATTGGGGCGAGTGTTCTTGTTCTCGCGTTCTTCGCCTTTGGCAGTGGCCTTGGCAATCGACACCGTAAACATGCCTGGTTCTGGCTCGGTGCACTGATTGTCTCATTGTTCTGGGCGTGGGGGGGCAATACGCCTTTCTACAACTTGGTGTGGGCCCTCGTACCTGGCACCAAGTACTTCAGGGCGCCAAGCACCATTCTCTACGTTAGTGCGTTCGCCTTCGCAGTGTTGGCGGCTTTCGGTGCCGAGCGCGTGCTGGCAGGGAAGGGGAACATGCGCTACGCCGCCGGCTGGATCATCTTTGCTATCCTGGTGGCTCTGTTGGCGTCAGCAGGCGGGTTCACGAACATCGCCATGTCAATTCTTGGTGATACAAGGGGTGACCTCATCGAGGCCAACGCCACCAATGTCATCATCGGCGCCTGGCGATCGGCCCTGGCCGTGCTGGGCACTGCAGCACTCATGACATTAGTCGCACGACGGCGGCTCTCACCGGCTCTCGGAGGCTGGCTGCTCTTGGGGACTGTAGCTCTTGATCTTTGGAGCATCGAACGTCACTACTGGCGTTTTTCTGCACCAGCGAGCGAGCTTTACGCCGCGGACGACGTGATTCGCTACCTTCAGAAGCTCGATCAGCCGGGTCGTGTGATCGCTCTGCCACTCGGCGAGAACATGGCGCCACATGACCCCTTCCTTCTGGGTGATGCCCTGATGCACCACGGCATACGAGGGGTGCTCGGTTATCACGGCAACGAACTTGGCCGCTACCAGGAACTGTACGCAAAGAACGAGGGCTACCAGTCGGTGGCCAACCCCAATTTCTGGTCACTCACGAACGCCCGCTTCTTCTACACCAACGCCCCCGGCCTTCCATTCCCCGGATCCCGTCTGGTTGCTGGCCCTGTTCGTGATGCAGCAGGCACGATGACTTATCTATATGAGCTCCCGGGTGATCATCCAGCCGCCTGGGTAGCACCGATGAAGGTCAGGCTTGACGACGATGCCACAAAGGCGACGCTCCTCAATCCGAACTTTGACGTGCGGCGAGTAGCAATTTTCGACACGTCGGCGGACGTCGATGCGCTGCCCGTCAACTCACCGATTCCGGAGCCGGTGGCTTTCGGTGTACACGTTGATCGTTATGAACCCGGCGCAATCGATCTGACACTCGACGGCCCGGCGCCAGCAGGCAGCGCCTTGGTGGTCTCGGAAAACTATTATCCGGGATGGCAGGCCCGTGTGGACGGGAAGGCAATAGCTACCAACCGAGTTGACTTCACCCTGATCGGAATTGAGTTGCCCCAGGGAGCCAGAAAGGTTGAACTGCGCTTCGACAGTGCACCATATCATCAGGGCAAACTACTGACGCTGCTTGCGCTTGGTGCAGCTCTGATCATGTGGGCCTTCGGCACCGTCTTCGACTTTCGCAAGCGCGTATGACACGCTCGAAGACGCCGCCCCGAGGAGCATTGCGAGGTGAAGAACGCGGGCTGGTCATCGTGCCGACCTATAACGAGGGCGAGAACATCACCCGGATACTTCCACGAATCCTCGAACAGGATCCACGTCTCGAGGTACTGGTGGTTGACGACAATTCACCTGATGGCACGGGTGAGATGGTGGATCAGCTCTCGCTCGATGAACCCCGGATCCACGTCCTGCACAGGCAGCAAAAGGAAGGTCTGGGTCGAGCTTATCTGGCGGGCTTCGGTTGGGCGTTGGCCCGTGACTATGCCTTCATCTTCGAGATGGATGCGGACTTCTCCCATGACCCTGCGCATCTGCCGGAATTCCTGGCCACCATCCGCGATACCGACCTCGTATTGGGATCCCGTTACAGAAATGGACGGGTGACGGTGGTGAACTGGCCCATGACCCGGCTGCTGTTGTCATATGGTGCCAATATCTATGCGCGGGCTGTCACAGGCCTCCACCTTGGTGACGTCACAGGCGGCTTCAAGTGTTTCCGTCGGGAGGTCCTCCATGCCATCCCGCTTGATGAGGTACGTTCCAACGGTTATGCCTTTCAGATCGAGATGACTTTCCGCGCATGGAAGAAGCGATACAGAGTCACCGAAATCCCCAGAGTCTTTCACGACCGCTCGGAGGGAGAATCGAAGATGTCAGGCCGGATCGTTCGGGAAGCCATCTGGATGGTATGGCGTCTTCGGTGGTGGGCCCTCACGGGTCGGCTGTGACCGAGCCCAACACAAGTTCGATCCGAGAGCGCTCACGCTTGCGCGGGGTACCGTTCATCAAGATGACCGGCTCAGGGAACGACTTCGTCTTCTTTGATGGACGAAACGCTCCTCTGGGTCTTCTGATGGAACCCGAGACGATCAAGATTATTTGCAATCGTCACAACGGGATAGGTGCTGACGGAATAGTTATTCTCGAGCCCGGCTGTGATGGTGCCGACGTACGAATCCACTACTTCAACAGCGACGGAACACCCGCCGACCTCTGCGGAAATGCCACGCTCTGTGCCACCACCCTCAGCGTCGAACTGGGGCTGGCTCCTGCCTCGGCGCTGAGACTCGCTACGGGGGTGGGACTGATTCAGAGCCACTTGAATGGCCTGCCCACCATTGAGCTGCAGCCCGTTGACGAGGTGCGAGTCGACATGCCGATAACCCTCGTCGGGACCGATGAGAGAATCGGTTTCGCCGTTGTCGGCATCCCCCATCTGGTTGTCCTCTGTCCTGATGCCGAAGCAATCGACCTCGTCGCAGTCGGTCCAGCTCTACGGAGTCATTCAGCGAGCGGGCCAGCCGGCGCAAACGTCAACTGGGTATCCCCGCTTTCTGGCGGGACGTGGCGCTACCGCACTTTCGAGCGGGGAGTTGAAGGTGAAACCATGGCTTGCGGTACGGGGGCAGTGGCCACCGCAGTCCTTCTCCAGGCCTGGGGCTTGCTGGACACTCGACACGTGACCTTGAGGACCAGTTCTGGGAGTGACTTGCAGGTGACGCTCAAGACGTCCTCCGACGGCAGGAGTCTGGTCCCAACGCTCAGCGGCGAAGGCAGAATCGTCTATCGAGGTGACATCGCAGCCCTCTAGACTCCTCTGGTGGCACGCGAGCGTGAGGTGTGGCACAGCCTGATGGTCGAGACCACGGATTGATTACCAGCAGTGTTGCGCGTGGGGAAGCCAAGTGTGACGGAAGCAGGAAACGGCATGCCATCACCGGCATCTTCCTGAGATCGTACCTGCGCAATCACATTCACATTTCTCCACATCCGTAGATGTCAGCAATCAACGGCGAAATGGACGTGGAAATGTGGACAGAACGTCTCAATTCAGTGTAAGGTGATCTGCATTGGCTGGATCAAATGAGATCCTCGTCGTAACCATTTATGTAATCATGACTTACCGAAACGGCTGTCATAAATGGATGTTTTCCACGTCAACTTTTCCCACACTTATCCACCAGCTACAGTTTACATAACATATATTATACGCATCGGCGATTGACCTCATGCTTTCTCACTGGCTCCTTACTGGCTCACAATTGCTCCGCTACTGTCAACCGGCAACAATTCAACAATGAGACGGTCCGGGAATCACATACAGAGCTGTTTTTGTGACCACAGCGATCAGGGCGAAATGAATTCGAGCCTACTTGCGGGCTGCCAGTTCTCCGAGGCGGATATTCGCCTCCTGCTGAACCGCCTCTCCGTCCAGGAGCGCCAATGCCTCCCAGAGCTTCCGCGCCTCATCGATTCGACCCGCAGACATGAGGCTACGGGCCTCCGCCGCCTCATATGCGTGTCTGTCTGCCGGGAAAGGGGTCGCGGCTCGCGCCCTCCCGTAGTGCTCGGCTGCCTTGGCGAAGTCGCCCTTCATCTCGTATCCAGAGGCTGCAAGCGACTCCATATTGGCCTTGAACTCCGGGGTCGCACTGCCAAGAGCGTTCTCAAGCACCTTGATGCCTTCGTCGTACTTCTTCTGTTCGTATTCCACCTGGGCCAACAGTACTGCTGCCTGTTGGCCTGAAGATGTCGATGCGTATCGATCGGTCACCTTGGCCAGAGCGGCTGCCGCTTCAGCATACTGCCCAGCGGCAAATGGGGCCTGCGCCTCGTAAAGCGCGGTTGAAGCCCTCTGTCGTTTCGTCTCTGCTGTGCTCCGGTAGACGAATATTGTTACCGCTGCCACCGCAAGCACACCAATCGCGTAGGTGATCGCCTTGGAGTTCGCCTGGAGCCAGCTGACGAAGGTCTCCAGCGGTTCTTCGTCAAAATGCTTGGAAACGGAAGGGTTACGGGTCGCCTTGGCCATGCGTAATGCCGACTGATGAAGTTGATTGCGAAGGTATCTGTAAATGGTATACCGCACGGGACGCCGCACGGCTACGCGGGTCGGACGCAGATAACGCCCCGATGCCGCCCACCAACAGACCGGGAATTGACCTAATCCAACGGTGACAACATGCCCCTGGCAGGATTCGAACCTGCGACCCCTCGTTTAGGAAACGAGTGCTCTATCCAACTGAGCTACAAGGGCGAACATACTCTACGATCTGCGCTGAGCTTCAACGCGCGCATCGCTTGTGCAAGGCCCGTGTTGTCGCTGAACACGCCCGTAGGCCACTAATGGCCATACGGACGAGGATCCCGCACACAGAGCCGGTCCGTCCTCAAGATCATCCTCGAGCAATAACCGGAACAGCCGTTAATTATAGTGCGCCTGCCCCGGAATCCCAACCTGAGCTACTGACAACGTGACCCGCCGGAATCGCCGTGTTCACACGGTCCACACGTGGTTTGTATCGACGGCTCATGACCCGTTGGGGCTACCCCCGGGATCAGTAGGTCAGCAGAGACTGGATGGCACGACCCTCCAGCGCCTTGCGCCCGGCCAGCGCAGCAAGTTCGATCACCACGCTTACCACGCCCACCTCCCCTCCAAGACGCTCCACCAACCGACACGTCGCCGCTGCTGTCTCCCCGGTAGCTAGGACATCGTCAATTACTGCTACCCTCGGCACTCTTCCGCCCAGTAATGTGGTAAGCGCGTCCGTGTGCATTTCCAGCACACTCTCGCCGTATTCCAGTGTGTATGCCTCCCGCTCGACCAGCCTGGGCAACTTGCCAGGCTTTCGCACCGGCACGAAAGAAACACCCAGCGACAACGCTACCGGGACCGCAAACAGAAAACCGCGACTCTCTACGCCCACTACATGAGAAAGGTCGCAATCGGCGAGTCCGGTCGTCATGGCACCTATCACATCCCGAAAGAGCCGCGGCTCGGCAAGAACCGGGGTGATATCCTTGAATTGAACTCCCCTTGCGGGGAAGTCGGGTACGTTACGAACTGCCCGGGATAGACGGTTGGCCAGAGTCATGCGGCTAAGATAAGCGAACCATGACTGGGGATGCCCTCGCGGCCCTCGCTAGACCGAAGCATCTTCCCCCCGATCCTGACCAGATCGGGTCTGGTGCTTCACCGAGAATGGCATCGGCAAGTCCTCCACCGCTCGAGCCTGGGCTGGCTCTGCCGCCATCCGCTCCACGCGGGCACCCTCAGGCCCACGAGACATGGCAGCTACCAAACGCCTCACAGCCTCGACTGGCCCCCCGAATTCCGCTACTACGTCACCATTCGGCTCATTGCTGACCCAACCGCGTATTCCCAAAGCCCTCGCGTGTTCGCGCAGAAACCAACGGAATCCGATGCCCTGCACGAGCCCGCTCACGCGCAAGCGAATCAATTCGACTCTACTCATCCCCACCTCCCACCTCCCGATGGCCACACGGCCAGATGGCAGGCCCCTTCAGGTCCTGAACCCCAGCAGCGCGGCCAGTGCAGCCACGAGAGCACCCGCATCGCCCGTGCGTGGTTCGTACCCCGTCATGGAGAGTTCACCAGCACGTACCCGCTCGGCAAGCAACTCAAGAGCGTGTGCCGCAGCCTCCGCATTTCCGTCGATTGGCGGGTGACCAGCCCCGGCAACAACACTGGCAGCCTGGCCCTGCGGCACGAGATCCACCAGATCCCCATCAGTCCATGCTGGAAGTGATGGAGGGACACGTGGCTCAGCGAATAATGAAGCTGGAGATGTGTCCGTTGCCGAAGTTGACCCGAACTCACGCGAGAGAATATCAATTTCATCAGCCGCCTCGTCGAGCGCCCACTCGCCAAGCGCCACCTCGGTCTCGTCGGAACCATCCGTAACAGCTGGCCTCAACCAGTCCGCCACTTGCTCACCGGTCCCGACCACCTCCGACGACTGAGCAATAACCTCCCCGGTCAGAGCGGTGGTAAGCGGCTGCGCGGCGTCACTCGAGAAGCCTGTTGTATCAAGGGACGGCGCGCCAGATACATCCACCGTCTCCCCCCCTGCTGACATCACGAACTCGTTCTCGGCTATCGCGACGGAAGGATGCGATTCCATCGGTTCCGCGAGTGCAGCCGTCACTGCTGTCGCAGGAGTGCCTGCCAGGAAAGCATCAATCCAGGGAATGTCATCACCCTGCATCAGCGAAGCTCTTGCCTCGCCTCCTATAGCGGCCTCTGTACCTGCCACCGGCGATGACCTCGGAGTGACAGAACCCGCTTCTGTGACCAAGACGCCAGGCTCCGTTCTCCATGCCATCGGTACGTAGGGACCTGGTCGGATTCCGGCTGAAGAAGGCTCTTCAACGACAGGCGCATTCTCTGCCACCCCCGTTCGCGCAGCGTATGGAGGGGCTCTGCGTGAACTGGAAGGGACGATTTCCATATTCAGGCTGCCGACTGGGGGAGGTGACATGACATGCTCGAAGTTGGCCCTAAGCCGGTAAAGTATATCCGCGGTTGGGGATGGCTCGGTAGCTGAGGCGTGGCTCTCAGGCTGGCCAGCCTTCCGCCCCAATCAATCGGACGAAGCGAACCGGTACAATGTCACTGCGGTCGAGCTTGCCATCACGCTTCGTGAAAACTGCCAGCATCTGCTCTTCCTCCGGTCCAATCGGAATCAAGAGCCGACCTCCCTCCGCCAGTTGCGCTTCGAGAGCCGGAGGTACACGCGGCGCACCCGCACCTACGATAATGGCGCTGTATGGGGCGTACTCTCGCCATCCCAGCGTGCCGTCGCCAAGCGACACCGACACATTGCGTACCCCCGCCTGCTGTAGCGTAACACGCGCACGGTCGAGAAGATCACGTGAACGCTCCACGGTGAATACTTGTGCCGCCAGAGCGGCCAGCAGTGCTGTCTGGTATCCTGACCCGGTACCAATCTCCAGAACTCGTTCACTTCCGGTGAGATGAAGTCCCTCAACCGAGCGCGCATGGACATAGGGCTGCGAGATGGTCTGACCGCCACCAATGGGTAGTGCAGTGTCTTCGTAGGCTCGATGACGCACAGAAGAGGGTACGAACAGGTGACGAGGTACAGAATCGATCGCCTTGAGCAGCGCAAGATCCTTGATCCCCTTGTCCTGAAGGGTCTCCACCAGACGGCGCCGTGCCCCCCGAAATTCCGGTTCTAAGGTTCCCGCCACCATTCAGCAGATGTGTTCAGAATTTCACGATGAGTCAGATCCAGATGCAGAGGAGTGACTGAGATGAACCCTTCATGCACGGCACGGAAATCGGAATCAACGGGTCCACTCCACTGTGCGGAACCACCGCCTACCCAAAGGATCTCTCGCCCCCAGGGGTCCTTCATCCGTGATATCGAATCGCTGAAGATGCGGCGGCCCAGCCGTGTCAAACGCACCCCCCGTATCTCGTCTCCCGGTACCGGCGGCAGATTGACGTTGAGAAGTGTGTCAGCCGGAAATGTTGGCAGCGTCACCAAGTGCTGGAGCAAGGCCCGAATGGCACCAATCTGCGTGTCCAGCAGTGCTTCGGCACGAAGCACGCTTCCCGAAAAGGACAACGCGATCGACGGCACCCCCAAAGCCAGTCCCTCCATTGCCGCAGCCACCGTACCGCTGTAGAGCACATCCTCACCCATGTTGGGGCCGTGATTGACCCCGCTCAACACGAAGTCCGGATGTGCATCAAGCAATGCCTCACATGCAAGCATTACGCAGTCCGTTGGTGTTCCGTCCACTTGCCACCGACGTTCACCCAGCCTCACCGGACGAAGGGGACGATGGAGAGTGAGCGAGTGACTCGTAGCACTCTGTTCACGGTCCGGAGCGACCACGTAGAGGTCACCTAAGAGCTCGGCAGCCTGCTCCAGCGTGCCAAGCCCCTTGGCCAGGATACCATCGTCGTTACTTAGGAGAATCCGCATCAGTACCAGAGGAGGTTGTGTTCGGACTCGCCAGCATGCTCTCCAGAAGCGCCTGCAGGTCCGCAAGGTCACGCTCAATGCCATCGAGACCCTCCGTTACGAGCGCGCCTCGTGCAACCGTTCGCAGCAGGCCACCCTTGCGATGCTCATCAAGCTTCTGCCTTGCACCGTCGATGGTGTACTTCTCCGTATAGAGCAGATGCTTGACAAGTTGAATCAGCTCGACCTCACGACGGGAATATACACGGTTACCGCTACGGTTTTTCGCGGGACTCAACAGCTTGAACTGACTCTCCCAGTATCGCAGCACATGAGGCTTGAGTTCAGTCAGCACACAAACATCACCGATGGAGAAGTACTCCTGAATCGGCTCTCTCCGTGACGTCCCCATCTCAGTCGCGCTCCGATCTCAGTTCCCGTGCCATGAGATCAGCAATGGCTGAACGAGGTGCCTGGCCCTCGAAGAGAATCCTATGTGTGGCGTCGATGATCGGCAGTTCAACGCCTAGCCTGTCCGCGAGCGCCTTCGCACTCTGTGTGTTGAGAACACCTTCTGCTACACTCTCCTTGCCGGCCAGCGCCTCAGCCAACGTCATTCCCTCACCTATCGCCACTCCAACCGCGCGATTGCGTGAGAGCGCTCCTGTGCACGTCAGCACCAGATCGCCCAGCCCGGCGAGGCCGGCGAAAGTCTCGCCGCGCGCCCCAAGGGCAACTCCGAGTCGCTTCATTTCTGCCAAGCCGCGCGTGATGAGGGCCGCACGTGGGTTGAATCCCATGCCGAGGCCGTCGAGGATACCTGTCGCTACCGCCATGACATTCTTGAGCGCACCGCCAAGTTCCACCCCCGTCACATCATCACTGGAGTAGACACGAAAACCGGGCGTACTCATGGCGCCCTGAAGCAGCGCGGCAGAAGCTGCGTCCGCACACGCTGCCACAACGGCCGTAGGCTGCCGGGCAGCCACCTCCGCGGCAAAACTGGGGCCGCTCACAGCCACCACGTGCCGATCGGGTACCTCACTCGCCACAACATCTGTCATCAGTGCCAGTGTTCCACGTTCAATCCCCTTGGTGGCCACCGATAGCACCGCGTTCGGTGATACGAACCCGGAACCACTGGCCACGACCTGGCGCAGAACATGGGACGGGGCTGCATACACAACCAGTGTGGCCCCGCCGAGCACAACAGCCATCTCCGTGGATGCCCGCAGCTCGGTCGCAAGGATCACACCGGACAGGAAACGTGAGTTCTCGTGACGGTCGTTGACACCCTCCACCACGTCCGGCTCTCTTGCCCACAGCATGACGGAATGACCATTGCGGGCC
>CAYSKN010000058.1:0-13751 GCA_964431565.1 uncultured Gemmatimonas sp. | reverse complement strand
CCGGATGTGGTCTATACCATGGTTGAGGCGGACAGCGTGAAAGGCGCGCAGCCCTCAATGTTGTTGAGCGGTCTCTATCGGTCTGGCGACGCAGGCCGCACGTGGACGTGGGTGAACACGACGAACAACCGTCCGTTCTATTTCTCACAGATACGCGTGGATCCACGGAACCCCGACCGTATCTACCGGACGGCCGTCGACTTTGCTGTCTCCGAGGACGGTGGCCGGTCGTGGCGCACAGGAATGGCTGGCATCCACGAGGATTATCACGCCATGTGGATCGATCCGGCCGATCCGGATCATTTCGTCGTGGGCGGTGACGCAGGCATATTTCAGACATGGGACCGGGGTGGCACGTATGATGCGCTCAACAACATGCCGATGGCGCAGTTCTACGGCATCAGCTACGACTACCAGGTGCCTTATCGGATATGTGGTGGCATGCAGGACAATGGCACTTCGTGTGGGCTGAGCCGACGGAATAACGCACCGCTCCAGATGACAGACTGGTTTGCGGTGTTTGCTGCCGACGGACTGCAATCGGCCCAGGACCCCTTCGATCCGGACTTCGTCTACTACGAGTCACAGGGTGGCAACATGTCACGGCGCAATCTTGCAACCGGCGAGGTTGTGAGCGTCAAGCCACGAACAGTCACCCGTACACAATTCGGCCAGGCCATTCAGCGCATCCGTGGAGACGTCTCCAAGCCTGCAACGTCAGCTCAGCAGAAGTCGATCGACTCTGTGCGTGCCGAAATGCGCAGGCAGCTCGCCGACCCGAATGCCGCCACGCGATGGAACTGGAACACACCGTTCGTTCTTTCGCGGCATGACGCCAACGTCTTCTATAGTGGCGCTGAGAAGCTTTTCAAGAGCGTCAAGCGGGGCATCGAGCCGGTGGCCATCTCGGGAGACCTGACCACAGCAAACGAAGCTGTCATACGCATGACCACCGGATACGACTCGCTGGGCAATGTCGCAGCTGACGCCACTGGCGGCATCACACGCGACGCCACTGGCGCAGAGGAGAACGCCACGATCGTGACCATCGGTGAGAGCGGCATTCGGCCTGGGCTGCTCTATGTTGGAACAAACGATGGCAAGGTGTGGCTCACGAGAAACGATGGTGCCACATGGGAAGACCTTACCGGGAGATTTCCCGGCGTGCCTGCTGGCACATATATGAGCAAGGTGGAGCCAGGCTATCATGACTCGGCCACCGTATTCGTAAGCTTCGACAATCATCGCGAAAACGACTTCAAGCCGTACGTGTACGTTTCCACCGATTTCGGAAAGACATTCCGCTCGCTCGCAGCGGGAATCCCCACTGACAGACCAAACTCCGTCTATGTCATTCGTCAGGATCCCGTCAATGCGAAGCTGCTCTATGTCGGAACCGAACTGGGCGTGTCGGCCTCACTCGATCTCGGGCAGACCTGGTTTGCGCTCAACTCCAACCTGCCGACCGTGCCTGTATATGACCTGCAGGTCCACCCTCGTGATCGCGAGCTGATTGCAGGAACCCACGGTCGGGCCATCCAGGTCCTCAGTGTGGCACCGCTTCAGCAGATGACTGTGGATGTGCTGGCCAGGGGCGCCTATCTCTTCGAACCTGCCGTGGCGTTGCAATACGGCGAACGTCCGGTTGCTTCTGAGCCAAGAGCCCAGCGCCCCTGGCGTTCAGAACGCACTCAGGCTGGTACAACAATTACGTACCGGCTGACCTCGCCACTCGCGCAGGCACCACAGGTCCTGGTGATCAACGTAGCTGGCGACACAATCGCAAGACTCACCGGCCCCAACGCCGTTGGTCTCAACACGGTTAACTGGAACCTCATGGTGGGTGGTGCCCAGGGTGGTGGTTTCGCAGGCGGATTTGGGGGCGGCGCTGGCGGTCGTGGCATGGCGCAGGCAGCGGCTGACATCAGGGATCCCGGGTTCCCGCCGGGCTTCAACTCCCGACCAGCCGAATCGCGGAGCGCGCCCGACTCCAACCAGACACCCGAGGCGGTGAGGCAGAGACTTTCACAGCCGGGCACTGGCGGTTCGGGTGGCCCTGGTGGCGGGTTTGGCGGCTTCGGCTCCAACCGTCCGACGCCAGTCCTTACGGGTGACTACCGCCTCACCCTTGTTGCCGGCGGTCAGACCATGTCACAGACAGTGCGTGTGGTGTCGGTCTCCCCCACGGAGACATCCGTCCTGGTGCCTGCAAGGAGGTAAACGAACGCGCAGGACAGCACACTCGCAGGGAACGGACGCATCGCCTGATGCGTCCGGTTGTCATTCCCCGTCTATGCATCGTAGCCCACGACGAGGTTACAGCCCGCCTGTCTGGCGCGGCTCGTTGCGGTGCCTGCAGCAGAGAGCAGACCCTCGACGGTGGCAATTCCACTGGCAACCTCGGCAACGCCGATGGACACAGTGGCACGCACCCCCTGGTAGTCTCCGCTGAATGCATGACGCTGCATGCGCTCGCGGATACGTTCGGCCAGCACCAGGCCACCACTCAGCTCGGTGCTTGGCAGGAGCACTGCGAATGCTTCTCCGCCCACCCTGCCCACCACGTCAGTGGTGCGGGATTCCTGGCGCGCAAGGCGTGCCATGGCGCGAAGCCACTCGTCTGCCAATCCCTCGCCATGCTCCTCGGTCAACTCGCGGAATCGATCGGGTTCAATGAGCAGCACCGTGAGCGGCTGCTCGTAGCGGCGGGCCCGGCTTACCTCAGACTGTGCCACGTCGAAGAAAGCGCGTCTGGCCCGGGCGCCGGTGAGGTAGTCGGCTCCGCTGGCAGCATCGGTGCGAAGCTGCTCCTCCATACGCATATGCTCGGAGACGTCGTGCGACACCACCGAATAGCCGATGGTTTCACCCGAGCGGTCACGCAGAGCAGAGACAACCGTGGTAGCCCAGAAAGCCGTTCCGTCCTGCATCAGAAGGCGACCTTCCTCCTCACACCAGCCATTGTTGCTGGCTACTGACAGGGCACCGGCCAGACGCTCTGCAGCGCTCTGCTCCGATGGCATCAGCACGGTCATGCTCTTTCCGATGACTTCGGAGGCCGACCAGAGGTGCACCCTCTCGGCAGCGATACTCCAACTGTCAATGATGCCCTCACGGTCCACTGTGTAGATCGCGTACTCCCTTGCCGCTTCTGCAACTGCAAGAAGGCGCTGCTCAAGTCTCGATATGGCATCACGCGCAATCGTCAGTGATGACACATCGGTGATCACTGCGATGTGCCGCCCGGTGGCGATCCTGACCAGCGACAGGTACAGACAGTGACCGCCCCGGCCCGACAACTCCATGTTCTCGATCACGACGCCCCTCGGAGCAGCGAACTTGCGTACCAGAGACGAAAGATCAGGTGCCACCCCGCTCAAAGCTGCGAACAGGTCTTCCGGCGCCTCTCCACCGGTAAACAATGCGAGCAGGCGATTGGCTGCCAGGTTGGCTACACCCACTCTTCCATCCGAGTCCACCTCTGCGAGGCCGACGGGGGAAAGTACGAACAGATCGATGAGAGTCTCAGGGGTCACGATCGTGGGTCCGGGTCCCGTTGAGCAGTACCGCCCTCCGCAGCAGCCGATGTCGGCACCAGTGCACGTGTGCTGATCTCATGCCGGATACGCTCCAGAAATGCGTCAACCAGCAGGATCTCCTGTTTTCTGCCGGCACCACGCGTCCGCACGGCAACCGTATTCTCATCGGCCTCGCGCCTGCCTATGACGCACATGTAGGGGACTTTCTCGACCTCCCCTTCACGAACTCGATAGTTGAGCGTCTCGTTCCTCGCGTCGAGAGTGGCACGGATGCCAAGCCGCTTCATGCGATCAACCAGAGCCTGACCATGCGCATTGAAGTCGCCGGCAATGGGGATGACACGCACCTGCTCTGGTGAGAGCCACACCGGGAAAGCACCCGCGAAATGTTCGATGAGTATCGCGATGAACCGTTCAAACGAGCCGCTGACCGCACGATGGATGACGACCGGACGGTGAGGTGCATTGTCCTCACCCGTGTAGGTAAGGTCAAATCTTTCGGGTGCATTGTAGTCGAGCTGGATCGTACCAAGCTGCCAGGCCCGCCCGATGGAATCCGTGACATCGAAGTCGATCTTGGGCCCATAGAACGCGCCGTCACCCTCCTTCATTTCGTAAGAGCGACCAGTGGCATCGAGTGCGGCCCGCAAGCCCGCTTCGGCACGATCCCACAACTCATCGCTGCCGATACGCACCTCCGGGCGCGTCGCAAACCTGAGCGCGGCACTCAGGCCGAAAGTATCGTAGTAGGAAAGGATGAAGTCGAGGAGAAAGCTGACCTCGCTCGCGATCTGATCCTCACGGAGAAACACATGACAGTCATCCTGCGAGAACTGACGAACCCGTGTAAGGCCCGAGAGCGCACCCGACAGCTCATTGCGATGCAGCACGTCGAACGTGACGAAGCGCATCGGTAGTTCACGATAGGAGTGCTTGTGCGACCCGAAGAGCACGTAATGGGACGGGCAGTTCATGGGCTTGAGTGACATGTCGTGTTCGCCCGTCTCGTTGTCGAGCACCAGGAACATGTTCTCCTTGTACTTGCCCCAGTGTCCCGACTGCTGCCAGAGCATCTTGTTGTACAGCAGAGGTGTCCTCACCTCCAGGAATGCATCCTGCTGCCGCTCGCGAACAAACCCCTCCAGCGTGTTGTACAGCGTTGTCCCCTTGGGCGTCCAGAACGCTGCGCCTGGCGCATGCGGAAAGAGCTGGAACAGGCCGAGGGACCTGCCAAGCAGGCGATGGTCCCGCTTCTTTGCCTCCTCGATGTTATGCAGATGCCGCTCAAGGTCGTCCTTCCTGAAGAAGGCCGTCGCGTAGATCCGCTGCAGCATCTGACGTTTCACATCACCACGCCAGTAGGCGCCTGCGGTGTGCAGCAGCCTGAAGTGCTTCAGATGTGACGTATCCGGCACGTGCGGTCCGCGACAGAGGTCGATGAATGGACCATCGGTGTACGTCGATATTACCTCGTCCGTACCTTCGAAGTCGGCCAGCCGCTCAAGCTTGAGAGGATCGTCGCTGAAGCGTTTCCTCGCCTCCTCCAGCGTCACCTCCTCACGCACAAATGGGTACTTCTCCGCGACTACCTTCCTCATCTCGGATTCGAACGCAGCCAGATCATCCGGCGTGAACGGTGAGTTAACCTCGAAATCGTAATAGAACCCGTCGTCGATGGCAGGCCCGAAGCCGATCTTCGCATCCGGACGCAGCCGTCGAACCGCAGTGGCCAGAATATGAGCACCCGAATGTCGCAGCACCGCCAGGGCACGGGGATCCTTCTCGGTGATCACGACGAACCCGCCCGACGTCCTGAGTGGCGTCATGAGGTCCTGCACCTCCCCGTCAACCGCTACCGCCAGAGCCGCCTGGAGGAGCCTTGCACCGATCGAGGCCACCACATCCCGAGCCAAAGTGCCCGCGGGTACTTCGCGCGTGGAACCATCCGGCAGTGTGAGGACAATCAGAACGTCAGGAAGGGGCTGGGCGGAGGATGGACCGGCGATCATTGAAACCAAAGTGGCTGGAGGAAGTGGCAGAACAACACACATTGTTCGTATCGTGCGCGCTCCCCTGGTGAAGACGCTCAAGTTATCCTTGGACAGCAAGTGGCGCCAAGCGGGCCGGAGACGCACAGCGCGGTACACCGAGAAATGGAAGATGGTGTGATTCCCCGGATCAGACAGTTCCGCCGTGTGAGCCGGAACCCCAATAAAGGTGTGTTGCCTGCGCGTGCAGGTGCACAGTGACAGGAGATGGAAGTATGGTTTACCGTCGTCGTAACCGACGGAAGATAACAACCGGACGGGTAGCCCTCTTTGCACTGGGTGCCATTGCCGGCTTGACCCTGGGCATGGCTCTCGCTCAGCGGATCGGAGGGATTGACGGGCTCCGGAAGCAAGGCGGTCAACGTCACAGGAGAAATGGATGGAGGAATGACCATCGCCGCTCAGAGTCGTTTTCGGAGCTTCCAGACGATCACTCCGAACTCGCCCCCGAAGCCATTTCCCACCTTCACCTTGCAGATCAGCTCGTGGAACGCGAACCAGGCCTGAACAAGTCACGGCGTGAAACCCATGCACGTGCCCGGCACTTTGACCACACCAATAGTGCGGATGGCGTACAGTCTCCTGATCCGCTCAATGAGCTTGAGGAGCGAGTGCTCGAGGCATTTCGCAACGATCCCATTCTCGCTCACAGCCAAATCGACATCGGTGCGGTTGGCCCCGGTGAAGTTGAGCTGACAGGATGGGTTGCGGCGCCGTCAGATATCAGGTTGGCAGCAATCGTGGCGCGCGGTGTACCGGGGGTGGAACGGGTAATCAGCTCCTCTCTCGTGACCGACCCGGACGCTCCCGGCATGTAGCGACGGTATCCGGAAGAGCGTGGTTATCTTGCACCTATGACCACGTCCGACCCTGATTCCCTGCCTTCCACATACGATGCTGCCTCCACGGAGACAGCATGGTATCGCCGCTGGACTGAACACGGCGTCTTCATTGCAGATCCGATACGAGCCGGTTCCCGTGAGCCGTTCGTGATCATGATTCCGCCGCCCAACGTGACAGCGGTGCTGCACATGGGCCACGGGCTCAACAATACCGTGCAGGACGTCCTGATCCGCTGGCGGCGGATGGCAGGTGACGAGGCATTATGGGTACCCGGTACCGATCACGCGGGGATCGCCACCCAGAACGTGGTAGAGAAGCAGCTCGCCGCCGAGGGGCTTTCCCGGTTCGATCTCGGACGCGAGGCGTTCGTGGAGCGCGTGGCGAGCTTCGTGGAAAAGACCGGCGGCGAGATCCTCGAGCAGCTCAAGTCGATTGGGGCGAGTGCCGACTGGACCCGCACCGCATACACTTTCTCACCGACGCTGTCACGTGCAGTACGCGAGACATTCGTGAGACTGTACGAGGACGGGCTGATCTACAAGGGGCACCGCGTCATCCACTGGTGTCCGCGGTGCGGCACCTCACTCTCGGACGAAGAAGCGGAATTCACAGACACAACCGGCAGGCTGTACAACCTCCGTTATCCGCTGGCCGACGACCCGTCGTGTTCGATCACTGTGGTAACCACTCGACCGGAAACAATGCTTGGCGACGTGGCCGTCGCGGTGAACCCCGGGGATGAGCGTTATCAGGCACTGGTGGGACGAGAGGTGATCCTCCCGCTGAACGGAAAACGCATTCCTATCGTGAGCGACAGTTACACCGATCCTGCATTCGGGTCGGGAGCGGTCAAGATCACGCCCGCACATGATGCCAACGATTTCGAGGTAGGGCGGCGTCACGGGCTTCCGATGCCGGTGATAATTGATGCCGATGGTTTCATCCGCGAAGTAGAGAACGCCACCGGGCGGGTACCGTCGGAGCTCGCTGGTCTCGAACGTTTCGCCGCACGCAAGGCCATCATTCCGATGCTAAGGGCAGCTGGTGCACTTATCAGCATCGAAGACCACCAGCACAGTGTACGGCACTGCTATCGCTGCGACACGGTCGTCGAGCCACGTCTTTCCGATCAGTGGTTCGTACGCATGCAGCCGCTCGCCGAGAAAGCACTTGGCGTGCTCAGGTCGGGAGAGCTACGCATTCTCCCAGATCGTTGGGAGGCTGTATACGTCAACTGGCTAGAAGGTATTCGCGACTGGAACATTTCGCGTCAGATCTGGTGGGGTCACAGGGTGCCGGTATGGTACTGCGGGACTTCGTGTGGTCACGCGCCCATCGTCTCCCGCACGGACGTAACGAGCTGTCCCGGCTGCGGAGGCGCTGTGCGGCAGGATGAAGACGTCCTCGACACATGGTTTTCGAGTTGGCTCTGGCCATTCAGTACGCTTGGCTGGCCTGACGACACACCCGATCTGCGGGCTTTCTATCCTGGCGATGTACTGGTAACGGCTCCCGAGATCCTGTTCTTCTGGGTAGCCCGTATGGTTATGAGCGGCTGCTGGTTTCTCGACAAACCGCCATTCCACACGGTCTACCTGCACGGCACCGTACGCGACATGCAGCATCGCAAGATGTCAAAGTCACTCGGCAATGGCATAGATCCGCTGGATGTCGTACAGCTCTTCGGTGCGGACGCATTGCGATGGACCATGGTGGCCGGCCTCGGCCTTGGTGTGGATGTCACACTCGATCCGACCGACCTCGGGAAATCATTTGCTCCGGGCAGAAATTTCTGTACGAAGCTCTGGAATATTGGTCGCTTCCTGCTGTCCAGGGTGGGTAGCGATCCGGTTATCCCGATCAGCGAACTTTCCGGGGAGTCCCTGACCGCTGCCGACAACTGGATACTCCAGCGACTAGATGCAGCCATCGCTGATTGCGATGCTGCTCTTGGTCCACCACGGCCGAGAGCGTCACGTGGGGATGTGTCTGCCTGGAATGATGCTGAGCGCTCACGAGGCCTTCGTTTGTCGGAATACGCAGAGTCGGCCCGTCGTTTCGTATGGAGTGAGCTCGCCGACTGGTATCTGGAGAGCGTAAAGCCGCGTTTGGCTGCCGCCGGCCCCGATCGCGAAGTGGCTCGTGCGGTGCTCGCACATGCCTTTGACGGTGCGCTCCGTCTGCTGCATCCCACCGTGCCGTTCATAACCGAGGAACTGTGGCAGCAGCTTCCTCAGACACCAGCCAATGCCTTTCTCGCTCAGGCGGCATGGCCTGTTGTGCGTGCTCCGGAGAGCGACAGCGGTGCCGCATTCGATCTGGTGCGCGAGGCCGTGCAGGCGATCCGTCAGGTACGTGCGGAATACAACGTACAGCCGGGTACCTGGGTGGACGCAGTGATCGTAGCTGAAGAAACGAAACCGGGCTTCCCCGCATCGCTGCTCGACACCGTGGGGTCACTCGCCCGTTCACATGTGGCATCCGCCACGACCGGCCCAGGCGGAGCTGCTGCACATGTACTGATCTCGGGTGGTCTCGAAGTGGTGGTACCGCTGGCAGGTATGATAGACATAGACCGCGAGAGAAGGCGCCTCGACACCGAGGTCACGCAACTGGAGAAACAGCTCATGGCCCTTGAAGGTCGCCTTGCCAATGCAGGATTCGTGGCGAAGGCACCCGTTGCGGTGGTGGAGACGGAAAAAGCAAAGGCGGTAGAGTGGCGCTCGCGCGTCGGTCAACTTCGCGAGAAGCTCAACGCACTCGACACGTGAAACGGCAGCTCGCCCTCTTTTCGATCATGGCTGGACTGGGAGCTGCCTGTGCAAATCCTTCCTTGCCACCGGGTGGTCCGCCGGACAGGGACCCGCCCGTAATCACCGCCATCATCCCCGAGGCCAACTCGATTGGTGCTGTACCGAAATCGGTCCAGCTTCGCTTCAATGAGGTGATAAGTGAATCGCCGAAGACTGGATCACGATTGAGTGACTTGGTATTCATCAGTCCAAGAAGCGGCGAACCGAGGGTGAGCTGGAAACGGAACCGCGTTGAGATCAGACCGGCAAACGGCTGGAAGTCCAATACCGTCTATTCTGTGCAGATCAAGCCCGGAATTCAGGATCTCCGAAACAACGGCATAGACTCGGCTGTCCGTATCGTCTTCTCCACCGGTGGACCGATCCCCGATACCCGCATAACAGGGGTCGCATTCGACTGGTCGGCAGCAAAGGGCATTGTCAACGCGATGGTCGAGGCAATATCCACCGACAGCTCCGTCTATCAGGTGGTTGCCGACTCAGTGGGTCGCTTTGAACTGCAGAATCTGCCATCGGGTCCATACGTCGTGCGCGCATATGCGGACCGCAATAACAACCGCGAACCCGATCCACTCGAGATATGGGATTCCACAAGTGTGACTCTCGCCATGGAAGCAACCACTGAGCTGTACGCATTCGTGCATGACACTGTGGGCCTGCGCATTGCAGAGGTAGTCGTATCGGACACCAACCGCATGCTCAAGCTCACGTTCGATAAGCCATACCCAAGTGATCTGCAGTTTACGCCCGCAATGCTCTTTGTTACAAACACCGACTCCGTACGTATTCCCGTTCGGCAGGTCCAGACTGCACCTCAGAAGGCAGAGGCCGACTCACTGGCAGCAAAGCAGCGTTCTGATTCCATCGCTGCTGCTGCCGAAGCGAAACTCGATACGAGCCAGGCAGCACGTTCACAGCGCGACTCGCTCGCGCGGCAGCGCGTGGCGGACAGTGTGGCGGCAGTCGAACGCACACTGCAGGAGCGCCAGGCCGCGCAGGCGGCACGTGCACGCGGTGGTCGACCCGCATCCGTTGATACCATGCCCCCACCGAAGATGTCACGGCCACGGGTATACACCGAGATCTTCGTATCAATGGAAGAACCTCTCGCGTGGCAATCACAATTCAGAGTGCAGACCAACAACGTGCGCAGTCTTTCGGGCACTGTGAAGTCACCTTCACGTACGTTTGCAACCCCGCGCGCACCCGCTGCTGACACTACTGCTGCACGGCCTGATTCAGCGTCGGCAGCTCCTACATCGGTACAATCAGGGAACGGTTCAGGCAGATGAATAACGAAAGCGACGATTCTGGTTTGTTTACGGGCAGAGCCGCACTGTTTTTCGATCGCGACGGGACGCTCATCGTGGACGCACATTTCCTCGCGGACCCATCGCGTGTTGAACTACTTCCCGATGCGGCAAGGGCCGTGCAGCGTGCCAATGATGCCGGCATGCCTGTCGTGATAGTCACCAACCAAAGCGGTATCGCACGCGGCCTGATCACGCCGAAGCAGTATATGGAGGTGTGCGCGCGCGTGGAACGACTGCTTGCAGCAGAGGGTGCTCACGTGCTCGCCACCTACCACTGTCCGGATTCACCGGACACGCCACCGGAGTCCGGCTGCAGAAAGCCGGGTCTTGCGCTGTTCCGCCAGGCGGCACGCGAGCATAACCTGGATCTCGCCAACTCGGGATTCATCGGCGATCGCTGGCGCGATGTGCAGCCTGCCGTGACATCAGGGGGCGTAGGGGTACTCGTCCCCAATGCGGAGACACCGCCAGATGATGTGGAGGCAGCTAGGTCGTCTGCTGATCCAAGGATCTTCATGGCCGAACGCCTCCTGGAGGCCGTCACGATCGTGCTCGCATCCATCGCACACGTTAACAATGACGACAAACTTCTGTGAGAGTGTTCACGTGACGTTGCGGCGGATTGCGGTGCTGGCATCGGGTGGAGGTACCAACCTGCAGGCACTCATCGACCATTTCGCGGGACCTGGACGTCCTGCCGGAGCCATCGTTCACGTCGCATCTGACAAGGCCGCGGCGGGAGCACTCACCCGTGCAGCCAAGGCGGGTATCTCCACCGGAGTGATCACAAACCCGTCCGACGCGGAGACACTGAAGAGGCAGCTGCATGATGCGGGTGCAGAACTGCTTGTGCTCGCCGGCTATACCAGACTCATACCCGCAGCGATGGTGCAGGCGTTCCGTGGTCGTATGATCAATGTGCATCCGGCGCTTCTGCCAGCGTTCGGCGGCCCGGGTATGTATGGTGACCGTATCCATGCAGCCGTGCTCAAGCGTGGTGCAATGGTTACGGGTGTCACTGTCCATTTCGTGGACGAACAATACGACTGTGGCCCGATCATTGCACAATGGCCGGTGCCGGTATTCCCGACAGACACGCCATCGATGCTGGCTGCACGGGTGCTGCGTACCGAACACTCGGTCCTGCCTCCGGTGGTGGAGGCCGTTGCAAGCGGCATCATCGCGCTCGGCGATGACAATCGTGTAGTGCGGATGGTTCCCGATTCTGATACCGCTGTGATGCAGAATTGGCATTTCGATCTGATATCAGGCGACAGTAGTGGGTCCAACGTTTTTCTCGCATCGGGGATGTCCAGGTTCATTCGGCCATGAGCCGCCAGGACCCGTTGATCAGTGTCGGGCATCATTTCAACTGACTCACTTTCATATGCGTGCACTGCTTTCCGTATCCGACAAGTCAGGTCTCCTTCCCTTTGCCAGCGGACTTGCGGCAAGTGGTGTGGAGCTCGTTTCCACAGGGGGCACAGCGCGCGTGTTGCGCGAAGCCGGCCTCAGCGTGATGGATGTAAGTGAACTGACCGGTTTCCCGGAGATGCTCGACGGACGCGTCAAGACGCTACATCCGGTGGTGCATGGTGGGTTACTGGCGAGACGGGATCTTCCGGATCACATGGCGGCCATTGAGGCACATGGCATCGGCGTTATCGACCTGGTCGTCGTCAATCTTTATCCATTTCGCGAAACAGCAGCAAGGCCTGATGTGGATCCTCAGGAGGTCATCGAGAACATCGATATCGGTGGTCCGTCGATGCTTCGCTCGGCGGCGAAGAACTTCGCCTCCGTGTGGGTGTTGGTCGATCCATCTGATTATGCCAGGGTACTCGGAATCATCAACGCTGGCGGAGACGATCAGACATTCCGCCGGCTGCTTGCCGAGAAGGTCTACGCCCACACCAGCGCTTATGATGCCGCTGTTGCCCAGTGGTTTGCCCGTCAGCGTGCCGAGCCGTTTCCGGATCGTTATGCGTTGGCTTTCGCGAAGAAGCAGACTCTGCGTTATGGCGAGAATCCACAGCAACGTGCGGCTTTCTATGTGGAGACCGACGGCAAGGGACTTGGAGCGCTCGCTCAGAGAGGCGGCAAGGAACTCTCGTTCAACAATCTGCTCGATCTCGAAGGCGCATTGCTGGCGATCGAACCCTTCGGCGAGCAGCCTGCGTGCGCCATTATCAAGCACACCACACCCTGCGGTATCGCCACAGGCAAGGATGCGCTGGATGCCTACAGGAAAGCACTGGCATGTGATCCGGTAAGCGCGTTCGGAAGCGTGATCGCGTGCTCGGTGCCGGTTGACATCGCCGCAGCTGAGGTCATCTCAAGTCTTTTTGTGGAGTGCATTGTCGCTCCTAAGTTTGCAGAAGAAGCCATCGAGATACTTGGGCGCAAGAAGAACCTGCGGGTACTTGAGGGCAAGGCGGCATGGTCCGTCGGCGCAATGGATTTCAAGCGCGTACGAGGTGGTCTGCTCGTGCAGGACCGTGCTCCTGCCCCTTCGGAGCCGGCTCAGTGGCGGGTTGTCACTTCCCGGCAGCCTACATCCAGTGAGCAGCGCGACCTCATATTCGCCTGGAAAGCGGTGGCCAGCGTCAAGTCGAACGCCATTGTACTGGTGCGTGATGGCGCCACCATCGGCATTGGTGCGGGTCAGATGAGCCGCGTTGATGCAAGCTTCGTAGCGGTACACAAGGCAACCACCAGTGGTCATACCACCGAGGGTACAGCATTGGGCTCGGATGCGTTCTTCCCGTTCCGCGACGGTATCGATCAGGCCGCTGCCGCTGGTGTCACTGCAGTGGTACAACCTGGTGGATCAGTACGTGACGATGAGGTTATCACTGCGGCCAACGAGCATGGCATCGCCATGGTATTCACCGGTGAACGCCTCTTCCGGCATTGAGGGTCACACCCATTCTGAAGTGAAACAACGTGCCTGGTTCAGCAGCCTTCACGTGCCGACACGGCGCAGGGCTTACTGGTGCCATGCTCCAATCTGAACGGAGATGACGAATCAGACGGGCCATGATCGCCAGCAGGCACGACATTCGCGGATAGAGGAAAGCAAGAACAGCGTGCGGAAGCAGATCCGTGGCCCGGCTCACTCCTCGCACTGCATACCACGACTCATCTCATCCCCTTCCTCGCTGGCCAAGATACTGATGCCACAGCACTCTCGCT
>CAYSKN010000057.1:2906-13781 GCA_964431565.1 uncultured Gemmatimonas sp. | reverse complement strand
GGGTGCGGTCCCCTGGATGATCCCGCTGCTTGATGATGATATCGCAACCCTTCGCGAGATCTATGAGCGGATTGATGGACTCCTTATCCCTGGTGGTGTGGACATCAATCCGGCAGAATATCGAGAGGCTGTCAGGCCGGAATGTGGAAATCTCGATCCGGCCCGTGACAGGGTCGAGCTTCAGCTTGTCCGCTGGGCCATGGAGGATGACAAGCCGGTTTTCGGCCTTTGCCGCGGGCTTCAGGTCATCAACGTGGCCCAGGGCGGATCACTCTGGCAGGATCTGGCATCGCAAAATCCTGCTTTTCACAAACATGACTATTTCCCGACCGTTGGTTACGAGCGGGATTATCTGGCGCATGATGTGGATATCGTTGCGGGAACAGCGCTGTCACATTTCCTCGAATCTGTACGTGCTCGCGTCAACAGCATGCATCATCAGGGAATAAAGGAGCTTGGCAGCGGTCTGATTGCTTCGGCAAGGGCTGATGATGGGCTGATTGAGGCTGTTGAGGGGACGGGTGAGGGCTTCCTCGTGGGGGTGCAGTGGCACCCCGAGGTACTCGAGATGTCCGACCCGCACACCCGACACCTCTTTGCAGGTTTCGTCCAGGCGGCACGTGACTGGTCGAACGCGAGGAATACTGCCCGCGCGGTAATGGGGGGATAGATGCGAGCGCCGAGCCTCACCGTTGGGATCGAGGAGGAGTATCAGATCGTCGATCCCGTCACACGCGATCTGACACCCGCGTTCGACACGCTGGTGCAGACCGATGATGTACAGGTGGCGGATCTGAAGGCCGAGCTTCATCAGTGTCAGGTTGAGGTCGGCACGAGAGTGTGCGGATCGATAAACGAACTGCGTTCTGACCTCATCAACCTCCGTCGGGCGGTCATCCAGGCGGCTGCCAGGCACGACCTCTCCATCGTCTCGGCTGGTACCCATCCGTTTTCGAACTGGATGCATCAGGAGATGACGCCGAAGGAGCGCTATCTGGGAGTGAAGGCAGAACTTCAGGATCTCGCTCAGAGGTTGCTCATTTTCGGTACTCACGTACATGTGGGTATTGAGGATCCGGAGTTCCGCATCGACTGTCTGAACGCTGCGCGCTATATCCTTCCTCACATTCTCTGTCTCTCTACGTCGTCGCCTTTCTGGTTCGGACGAAATACCGGTTTGCACTCGTATCGCAGTGTCGTGTTCAAGAATTTCCCGCGGACCGGCATACCGCGGATACTCAATGGCTGGAGTGACTATGCGGATCTCGTCGATACGCTGCAGAGGACACACAGCATACCCGATGGTTCGAAACTCTGGTGGGATGTACGTCCACACCACCAATATCCGACACTCGAATTCCGTGTATGTGATGTCAACACGCGTGTGAACGAGGGTGTTTGCATCGCGGCCATCGTACAGGCTGTTGTGGCCAAGATGTGGAAGCTTCGCCGCGACAACATGACTTTCAGGGTGTACGCTTCGGATCTGATCGAGGAGAATAAGTGGCGTGCCGTCAGATGGGGCCTGGAAGGCAAGCTCATCGACTTCGGCAAGAAGGAGGAGTTGGCTGCGACGGTACTCATTCGTGAGCTGCTCCAGTGGTTCGTTGACGATGTCCTGGATGAGCTCGGCACGCGAAAGGAAGTCGAGTACGCGTTCCGGATCATGGAGGAGGGTTCGAGTGCCCAGCGGCAACTTGCGACCTACTTGCGTACAGGTGACCTTAGGGCCGTTGTAGATCAGCTCATCCGCGAGACGGCCGAAGGCGTTTGCGAACCCATGCTCGGCCCGCCCCTGGACACTCTGGGACCGCCCATCACGGCCACGTCCCAAGCGGTGCACCTGCCACATTCGACCGTGGCGAGAGGACAGACCGTGCCCTGATCGGCTGCCTCGGCTCCTGGGTGGAAGCCTTGGCGGTTGCCACGCGGGATTTCCACGTGTCCTGAAGGTTTCGGCTTTGGCGTGGCTGAAGCGAACGCATGGTGAGTCAGGGCTCTGCCAGGAGCGCCGAGTCGGTGGTTGCGCCGTGTTGCAGCAGCAGATAGGCAAGCCTGTCAGGGAATTCATGCAGTCGAACAGGAATGCGCATGCTTTCAGCTGCGTGGTCAGCGCCGATCGTAACAACAGTTGCTGGTCCGGTCCCGGTGACAGATCCGACGTACTTGCCCGTCCTTCCGGTTCTGCTGTGGATGATCCTTACCCGCACATCGCTCAGGCCGGTACGTTCAACGGTTCCCTCAAAAGCCCCGAAACGCTTTAAGTCAATGCCGGCGGTTGCGAGCGCCATGAACCCAGCGGCAACGCACAACGCTGGCTCCCTGTGCGGGAGCGCATCCCGCACGAACACATCTGCTGCACTGACCGCATTCGCTGAGCCACTGGTTGCTCCGGTCAGCCAGTGCACGAACTCGGGCGTCAGTCGTGCTGCCAGCCCGGTCAGTTCAATAGAGCGGGCGGCATAACGTAATACCTGGCGTACCTCCAATCGATCGACATCATCAAAGAACCAGGCGCACGATGTGAATGTCCGAAGCGATGCCCTGGCAAGTTCCAGGAGTTCGCGGGCACGCAGCTTCTCGGCAGCGGATGCGTCATGCCGGATGACCGAGTCCAAGTAGCTGGTGATCGCATCACCTCCGGCTGCCACCACGTCTCCGTACATGTCCCGCACGTGCCATGGATCCATCACGAATAGTGAGCTTCCCTCCTCACTGAAAACCGCGGCGCAGCGCTCGGCGAGCTGTTCCATGGCGTGCCGCAGCGGTCCACGCCATTGCTGAGCTGGAGGCCTGCTGCCGTCTATCCGGCACCCGCAGTTGCTTCGCCAACGTTCCACTCCGTGTGCGCAGCTCCAGGACGAGGGCGACACCAGAGCGATATCGACTTCTCCTCCATGGGTGGCCACGAGCGTCGCCGCGTTTGTCAATCGGGAGTCCGTTCGCCGCGCCATGAGCGACATGGCTTCGGCCAGCGTAGACTCACCACCGTGGTAGTGGTGGCCGAATGTTTCGCCGTCGCTTGCCAGCGTGGTGCACCTTGGTGACTCCAGCTCGATGTCACGATAAGGCGTCAGTCGATGCGCCAGATTGCGCGCGTCGTTCAACAGACCACCAAAGGCAACATCGCTGGACAGTACGGCCTCGTAGGGGACAACGATCAACTCATGTCCCGATGTCCCGCGCCAGCGCACCGGCATTCCGGTTCCGCTGTGGCCCTTCACCTGATAGGCAGCCAGAATGGTGAACCTGATGCCCTCAGCGGCAACCGCATCAAGCGAATCCTGATCCACGGCGCACTCGGGAAACCAGAATCCCTCGGGTGCCCGCCCGAAGCGACGGGTGAAGTCGCGGATGCCCCAGCGGATTTCCGTTATTCGATCACGTCTTGATGCGAGCGGAAGGATTACATGATGGTACGGCGCGGCCATGGCGTTGCCATGCCCCCATCTCGCAATGCTGGCCGCGTCGCCCGCGCGCATTGACTCCAGGACGTGCGGGGCCTCCGAATCGAGCCACTCACAGAGTGTGGCTCCGACGTCGAATGAACACCAGGCGTAGAGATTGATCAGCCGGGCCAGTCCGACTCTGGCGTTGGGATCGCCAGCCTTCGGCGCAGCGCGGGCTCCCTCCAGGAGATACGCTTCGGCTGCGCTCTGCCTAGCATAGCATTCACGTGTAATACGGGTATTCCAGTCATGATCGGGAGCCGCTGACCTCTCCGTCTCTATGACTTCCAGCCAGGGATCCTCTCTGGGCGGCTGATACAGATGCTGATGGACGATGACGGAGTGCATGCTCATGTTCGGGGCTCAAGTCCTCTGCTGTGCGATCCTGACTGCCTGCTGGTAGACCTGCGCATAGTGCTCGGCCGCACCGTCCCAGCTGAAATCGCGGCGCATGGCTTCCCTCATGCGCTGGCTCCAGGCGGCCCGATCGGCGAAGCGAACCAGTGCACGGGCGATACCGTGATCGAAGCCTGAAGGACTGAATTCGTCGAAAAGGAACCCTGTGACATCGTCCTCAATGGTGTCGCCGATTCCGCCAACGCGCCGTCCGATCGGCAGTGTTCCGTAGCGCTGTGCGCGCATCTGAGTGAGTCCGCATGGTTCGTACTGTGACGGCATCAGGAAGATGTCGGCGCCCGCCATCAGACGGTGTTCGAGGCGGTCGGTGAAGTCCAGCTGGACTCCAATGTGACGCGGACGTGATCTTGCCAGCTCGAGCAGTGCCTGTTCATAGCGTTCTTCACCCGATCCGAGAAAAACAAACTGAGCATCCAGTGTCCACACCCGGTGTGAGTTGAGGATAAGATCAAGTCCCTTTTGCGTGATCATGCGGGCGGCAAGACCCAGAAGCGGGATCCGCCGCCGCTGGGGAAGTCCGAATGTCCTCTGAAGGGCCGCCTTGCAGCGCGCTTTGTTGGCTGGATCATCAGCGGTGTAGCGCCCCGTGATCTGCTCGTCAGTCGATGGATCCCAGACGGACTGGTCGATTCCGTTGGTGATACCGGTGAATCGCGGACCGAGCCATTGAAAGACCTGATGCAGACCGAAGCCACCGCCCGCCGTACGCAGTTCCTGAGCGTGTGTGGGGCTCACCGTAACCACCATGTCTGCAAAGGTCAGGCCACCCTTGAGGAAATTGATCCTGTCATACCACTCGAGGTGCCGAAAATCGTATACCTCCGGCGGGATACCGCACTCATTGAGCATTGATGCTGGGAAGTGGCCCTGATAGCCGGCGTTGTGAACCGAAAGCACAGCAGGTGTGTCAACGTACTGCACACGCAAAGACTCGTAGGTTCGCATGTACATCAGCGCCAGTGAGGCGTGCCAGTCATGTGCGTGTATCAGAACCGGACCGGCGATCAAGCGCGGTATCGCATCAAGCACGGCGCGCGAGAATAGCGCAAACCGGCGTGCGTTATCCGGGTAATCGCGCCCGCTTTCACCATAGAGCCCGCTACGGGCAAAGGCGCTCGGAATATCCACGAACACCACCTTGGGTCCCGGTGGTGGATGCACTTCCCTGAAGAAACGTACCTCTTCGGAGTGGAACCCCAGATCAACTGTAAGCGGCCGGCCTAGTGCGGCCAGGTCGGGTACGTGCTCACGGATGGTACGGTACAATGGTACGAACACCGCAACATCCGAGCCGGAGCTTGCCTGATGAGTGGCAAGTCCCGCCACCGCCTCGGCAAGGCCCCCTGTTCGCGCAAATGGGCTGTACTCGGCCGTCAGATGCACGATGGTGCGAGCCCTCTCGCGTGACAGCGTGCCCGCTGGTTCACCGGATGCTTGTGAAGCTGATGAGGAACGCGCAGCTGCGTTCATGGTGTGCCCGGTTGTCCTCACCCGTTACGCTGTTGGCGGATCGTCTGGCAGAGCGTCGCCAAGAATGGATGGCGCGTAGTAACCACGTGCGTACTGCTCCACCATTCGGCGTGCAGTGAACTGCTGGCCAGCAGCACGTATCGCATGCTTCATCATGAGCAACCAAGGTCTCGGCAGGTCGTTCTTGTCGCGCTCGTAGTACCGTGGCACGACTTCCCGTTCCAGCAGGTCATACAGCCTGAGGGCCGTATTCGACCCGTTGTCGTCGTCAACTTCGGGTTCGATGGCCCAGCCATTGTTTCCTTGAAAACCCTCCTCCCACCAGCCGTCGACGGTCGAGAGCTGCGGTACTCCGTTGAGGGCAGCCTTCATCCCGCTCGTACCCGAAGCTTCCATCGGCACCCGGGGCAGGTTGAGCCAGAGATCCACCCCCTGAACGAGGAGGTGGGCAAGGTGCATGCCGTAGTCCTCGATGAATGCCACACGTCCCTCGAATCGCGGATCGCGGGTGAACTGGTAGACATTCTGCAGTACCCGCTTGCCAGGTTCGTCGGCCGGGTGCGCCTTCCCGGCGAATATGATCTGTACGGGGCGTGCAGCGTTGGTGACAAGTGCCCGGAGCCGCTCGACATCGCGGAAGATCAGATCGGCACGCTTGTAGGTGGCAAATCGGCGTGCGAAGCCGATGGTGAGTACGTGCGGATCCAGCAGTGGCCCCGCACCGGCAAGCTGAGTGGCCTGCAGGTCACCCTTGGCGAAAGCGCGGCGAGCCTTCTCTCGCGCACGCCGCATGAGGATATGCTTGAGCCGTGTATGGGTGTACCACAGGGCCTCGTCGTCCAATGTCAGAACCTGCTCCCACAGTGACGGATCATTACTGAACCCCCACGACAGCCCAAGATGCCTGTCCAGCAGACTCATGATGGGATTGGCCATCCAGGTGGCCAGATGCACGCCGTTGGTGACGTGCGAAACTGGTACCTGTTCAGCATTCCTTCCGCCCCACAGGGATCGGCACATCTCGCGGGTCACTACGCCATGTCGATGTGACACTGCGTTTACCCTGCGTGCAAGACGGATGGATGCCGAGGTCATGTGAAAGACCCCCGCACCGGATTCGGGATGGTAACCAACATGAGCGAACGTCTCGGGACCCACTCCCATCTGTGTCCAGACACTTTCGCCTGCACACTCAAGCATCACTTGTGCGGGGAACTGGTCGTGACCTGCCGGCACCGGCGTGTGGGTCGTAAAGACGGTTGCGTTGCGTACCCGCCCCACAGCGTCAGCCCACGGCAGCCCCTGCAGGCAGAGTTCCCGTACCCGCTCCACCATCATGAAGGCGGCATGGCCCTCATTTGCGTGCCATGCCACCGGAGAGATGCCGAGCGCTCTCAGCACACGTACGCCACCCACCCCAAGAAGCCACTCCTGACGCAGACGCATAGCTGGTCCACCGGAATACAACCTCGAGAGCAGCGGGCGATCATCCGGATGGTTCTCCTCGAGATCGGAATCAAGGAGATACACGGGCACCCGGCCCACCTGCATCCTCCAGGCCCTGATGTTGATGTCGCGACCGAACGTGTTGACCGTTACCAGGTGCCTGGCACCGTCGATTCCGGTCACAGGTGTCAAAGGAACCGAGTTGAAGTCGATATGACCATTGGCGTCCTCCTGCCATCCATCCACACGAATACGCTGATCGAAGTACCCGTGCCGGTACAGGATGCCCACAGCCACGATCGGAACCCCCAGGTCCGACGCGGTCTTCAGGTGATCTCCTGCCAGAACTCCAAGACCACCCGAGTAGATCGGCACCGAATTGTGAACCCCGAACTCCGCACAGAAGTAGGCGATCGGGCGACCTCGAAGTTCAGGAAAGGTGCGAGCGTACCAAGTATGCTCGTCGGAACTCTCGCTCCCGAGCCACTGCATTACCTGATCGTAACTGGCGCAGAACTGGTCGTCTTCTGCGAGTGCGGCCACGCGCTGAGTGGAGACTTGACGCAGCAGGCGAAGCGGATTGTGGCGAAGTCGCTCCCAGAGAGTGTCATCGATACTCTTGAAGAGTGTCCGTGCTTCGCTGTTCCAGCTCCAGGCAAGGTTGTTCGCTAGATCCGCCAGCCCTTTCAGGCGTTCGGGCAGGAGGCCCGCCAGTGGAAGCGGTGCGTTTGAGGATGCCGAGCCTTGGGTGAACTGCGTTGCGGAAACGGGGTCGATCTGACTCCGGGGGCCTTCAACTGACACGGTTATCTCGGGTCGGACTGTTATCGAAAGACCATCAGCCGATGGCCATTTGCCATCAGGAAAGCTATGTGAGGTGAAGCAGGTGTGGACAGGTGAAGCAGACTGGACTAGTCTCGGATCCGTATGGTGTAGCTTTCGGCACACCCGCATGCCGTGTGAGCGTCGCTGAGTCATGGCTGCGTCAATTGCAGCCGTCCCCAGCTCTTTTCTTGATGCCAACAAGATCGCCAAAGCGGTCGAGCCATCGCTCTAACGACCGGACGAGCAACCCGGACGCAGGTCAATCACCGGGGGGTGCATTGGCTCGCGTCCGGAGGTCGCCACGGTCCGCAACCCGTAAGATGGACCTGCCGGCCACCGGGGGGCCTTCCCGGCGCCGCCGGAGCCCCACACGGTCGCATCAGGTCGAGGTATTCAAGTTCGGCGGTGCCTCGCTGGCTGATGCGGCTGCGATTCGGCAGGCAGTTTCCCTTATTCTTGCCGCTCCGTCGTGGGGGGTGGTTACGGTTGTCTCGGCACTTGCCGGAGTGACCGATGCATTGCTCATGGTGGCTGCCTCAGCACGTGAAGGAGATGTGAAGACGGTAAAGAAGGCGCTTGAGGATCTGCATTTCCGGCATTGCCGCGTGGCGGACGGCGTCCTGGCCAACAAGCGGTCACGAGCTGCGCTACGACGGGAGTTGGACGCCACCTTCGATGAGTTGAGAACACTCACCGATGGGGTGGCGAGCCTTCGGGAACTCACCCCGCGCACGCGCGACTTTCTTCTTGCACGTGGTGAGCAGCTCTCCGCACGCATCGTCGTGGCTGGTCTCCAGGCACGGAAGGCGAAGGTGCAGTATGTGGACGCAGTCGAACTCATCGTTACCGATGGCGTGTTCGGGAATGCTTTTCCTGACCTGTCGGCGACGGATCGTGTGGTACGATCACGACTCAGACCTCTGTTGGGGAGAAGAATCGTGCCGGTGGTGCCGGGCTTCGTAGGCGCCGGAAGTGGGGGGGCGCTGGTTACGCTTGGGCGGGGAGGCAGTGACCTGACCGCCACTGTGCTGGGACGTGCTCTCAAGGCCGAACGTATCACGCTCTGGAAGGACGTGCCGGGACTCATGACAACCGATCCCCGACTGGTAGCTTCAGCCCGCGTACTACCGCAGCTCAATATGCGGGAAGCCGCTGAGCTTGCCTACTACGGTGCCAAGGTCCTGCATCCCCGGGCTCTGATTCCTCTTGCGCGGGTGCTGGTGCCGGTTTATCTCCGGCCCTTTGCTGAGCCACAGGCCGCCGGTACGGAGATTTCGGTCCGGCGCACGCTGCAACGATACCCGGTCAAGGCGCTGAGCATTGTGCGTGGGCAGGCGCTCATCACGGTGACAGGTAACGGCATGCTCGGGGTGCCCGGCATAGCGGCGCGGACCTTCTCGGCACTCCATCAGGCCGGTATCTCGGTCACCCTCATATCCCAGGCTTCGTCCGAGCACTCAATCTGTCTCTGTGTGCCGTCCGAGCGCGGTTCCGAGGCACGTACTGCGCTGGAGCGGGCTTTTGCGCTCGAGCTCTCACGCCGTGAACTGGAGGGCATGGACGTCAGATCGGGAGTGGCTACGCTCGCAGTGGTGGGACTTGGTATGGCAGGTACTCCGGGCATTGCTTCACGGATGTTCACGGCACTCGCACGCGCTGGAGTGAATATCGTGGCCATAGCCCAAGGATCATCGGAACTCAACATATCTGTGGCGATAGCCGAGAACCACGCGGCGGATGCGGCACGGGCAGTGCACGATGAGTTCCAGCTCGACAAGATCGGTGGAGGCGGCGTCAGACGGGATGATCGGCTCGACGTCGTGCTACTGGGTGTCGGCAGGATCGGGCGTGAACTGCTGCGTATGCTGCCGCTCATCCGACGTCGCATCCGGCCCACAATAGTGGGGCTCATTGATCGGAGCGGGTTCATATTCGAGCCGGATGGCCTCTCACGGAGGCAACTGTCCGCTGCCTCCGCTCTCAAGGAGGCAGGCAAGGCCCTCGTCTCACTCCCACACGCTCGCCGTGCGACGGCAACAGAGGCGGTGGAATGGATTTCCACCCATGCACTGGCGCGCCCCGTTCTTGTGGATGTCACTGCAGATGATACTCTTGCCGCGATTCGCAAGGCAATAACAGGCAGCATGGATGTCGTGCTGGCCAACAAGAAACCTCTGTCAGCACCGCGTACAGAAGTCGAAGCCCTGCGTACGCTGGCCAATCGACACGGCTCCCATATCCTGCATGAGACTACCGTGGGGGCAGGGTTGCCAGTGATGGACAGCTACGCCAAACTGGTGGAAACGGGCGACAAGGTTCTGCGTATCGAAGGATGCACTTCAGGTACCCTCGGGTTCCTGCTGAGCGAGATCGGCAAGGGACGTGCGTTCAGTGAAGTGCTGCGCGAAGCAATGGAGCTTGGCTTCACCGAGCCGGATCCACGTGATGATCTTTCGGGCATGGACGTGGCACGAAAGGCGCTGATTCTTGCTCGTCTGATGGGGTACCCAGGTGATCTCACGGATGTCAGGGTGGAATCGCTCGTGCCAGAGGCCTATCGGAGAATGGATACTGCCAGGTTCATCAGGTCACTGGCTGAGCACGACAGGCTCTGGGCAGACCGGCAGGCTGCCACAGTGCGGCACGGCAAGGTGCTGCGCTATGTATTGCGTGCCACTCCGAGGAGGGTCATGGTTGGCCTGCGTGCTGTTCCGCTGTCACATCCGCTGGCTGGCCTTCGCGGTACTGACAATCAGATAGTCTTCACCACCCGGCGCTACCGCGAACATCCGCTTGTCATTACAGGCCCTGGCGCGGGTCCGGCGGTAACCGCTGCGGGAGTGCTCAACGACATACTCCAGCTCACACCAGAATGAATGCGAGCATGGCCATAGCGGACCGCGAGGACGCCGGCAGGTATCCGATATTTCTTTCAGCTGACACTTCGGCTGGGGAGACCAGCGTTCAGCGCTGTGATTCCTGTGGTCACGAGTTTCCTTCACTCGATCTACACTCCGAGTGCCCTGACTGCACTGGTCTCCTCACGATCATTCACCGTGCCCCGGTGGACGGCGACGGGCGACCCCTGAACGGCGCTGCCCTTGCACAGTCTCTGGCCGTTCATGAGGCCGGGCAGGGTTCTGGAGTTTGGCGCTTCGAAGTGCTGGTGATGCCCGGGGCCGGCCGCGCGATCACGAGTCACCCTGAGGGTAATACACCACTGCTTGAGCGCAGCAGGGTGAGTGCTTATGCAGGATGTGACGGGCTG
>CAYSKN010000057.1:0-2896 GCA_964431565.1 uncultured Gemmatimonas sp. | reverse complement strand
AACCCCACTGGATCCTTCAAGGATAGGGGCATGACGGTTGGCACCACACAGGCTGTACGGATTGGTGCGACCGCGGTGGCCTGCGCGTCAACCGGCAACACTTCCGCATCGTTGGCGTCTTACGCGGCTCAGGCTGGCATTCCAGGACTGGTTTTCGTTCCTGCCGGCAAGGTTGCAATGGGAAAGATGGCACAGACCCTGGCGTACGGAGCCCGCACGCTGCTAGTGCGTGGGGACTTCGACGCCTGCCTGAGGCTGGTGAGGGAAGCCTCACACGACCTTGGCATCTACCTCCTCAACTCCATTAATCCGTGGCGCGTCGAAGGCCAGAAAACCGTTGTTTTCGAGATGCTTCGGCAGCTGGAGTGGATCCCACCCGACTTCATTGTGCTCCCCGCCGGCAACCTCGGGAACACCGCAGCGTTCGGGAAGGCCCTACGCGAGGCACACGCACTCGGACTAATCGCACAGGTCCCTCGCATCGTCTCGGTGCAGGCTGCGGGCTCGGCTCCCTTCGCCATGGGCTTCAACGAGGGCTTCGTCCGGCGCCATGTGGTTCAGGCGGAGACCATCGCAACCGCCATCCGCATCGGTGCTCCTGCTAGTTGGGACCGGGCAGTCCGTGCCATTCGAGAGACCAACGGACTGGTAATCACCGTTGCTGATGACGAGATCATAGATGCCAAGATCGTGATCGACGCCTCGGGTGTCGGTTGTGAACCGGCGAGTGCTGCGAGTATCGCGGGTGTAAAGAAGCTCGTGGACACAGGTGTGATCCGGGCTTCGCATCGGGTTGTCGCTGTGCTCACTGGCCATGTGCTCAAGGATCCCGGCATACTGGTGGAGATCCATCAACATCGAACGGATTTCTCTGCATCAAATCGGCCAATTGAGATCGAGCCTGAAGTGAGGGAGGTGGAGCGCGTGTTGCGAATGTATCAGGGTCGATGAGGCAGCAGGTTCAACTGACACTGTCACCGCATCATGACCTCGGTCTCTTCACGTCGCACGTTGATCACAGGGGCTTCGCAGCCACTTGGTCTTGAGCTGGTGCGTCAGAGTCTGCTCCGTGGTGACACCGTGTACGCCGCCAGTCGCAATCCTGCCCGCGTTCCCCCGCTGGCTGAACTGCGTTCCCACTATGCTGGCCTTGAACTGCTTGCACTTGATCCAGCAGATGCTTCCAGTGTTGCGGATGCCGTACCTGTGCTGCAGGCGCTGACGGACTCCCTGGATATGCTGATCATCGCACCGGCCGAGCCCGGACAGTATGACCGACCTGAGCGCCTTGCACGGGATGAGAGATTCGTCACCCTATCCGGCACCGGTCTTGTGGAGCACTGCCGCAGGCATGTCGTGGCTCCACTTTTGCTTGTCCGCACGCTGCTTCCGTGGCTCGCCCATGGTGATGCCCAAGCCCGAATTCTCATTGTTACCGGTGTAGGCCGATCAAGTCCGGCCCATGATGGCAGCACGGGCTATGCTTCCTCCCTGAGCTCCGGAGCACTTCAGTCTGTCGTTCAGTCGCTGGCGGAAGACCTCCGGCGCGATGGTATCGTGGTATGCCTGGGGAATGTTGATGGCTACGACGAGTCGTCGGGCGATCACGAGGAGTCGCTCTCTCTTCCGGAGGCAGCCCGAGGCGTTTTGGTTCAGGCGGAGCGACTGCAGCGCGAGAGGAGTGGCAGCCGAATCGACTGGACAGGAGTTGAGAGGGTATGAAGAACGGTCTGGTCACGTTCTCGGGTTCCATGTTCCGGCGACGGAAGCTCTACCGATCATCGGCTGGCGACCTGCACTTTGCCATGCGGGTAACCTTGAGCTCTGGACGGGCACTGGGGCTCGCCATGCTGCTTTCATTGGCAGTAATCGGAGCTGCCAGCAATGGCAGCGCTCAGACCGTGCCTGCGTCGGCAGACCCCACCAGCCAGCGCATGATGCAAATGTTGGCGGTGCTCTCCGCCGACTCAATGGAGGGGCGCAGAGCGGGCTCGCCTGGTGCAGTGCGGGCACGGCGCTGGATCGTAGGCGAACTCAATGCCATGGGTGTCGAACCGGCAGGAGCACGGTATGAGTTGCCGGTGTCGTTGAGATCTCGTGTGGCTGGCACAGATACGGTGGGTGCCAACCTGGTGGCCAGGATACCCGGTTCGACAGGTGGTGATCCCGTGCTCGTCCTCAGCGCTCACTATGACCATTTGGGTGTGCGGAACGGGGAGACGTACAACGGTGCGGATGACGACGCATCTGGGTGTGTGGCCCTGCTTATCATCGCGGAGCGACTCAAGAAGGAGCCGCCTCTGCATGATGTAATTCTTGCGTTCTTTGACGCTGAGGAGAGTGGCATGGTAGGATCTCGCGCTTTCGTGGCATCTCCACCGGTACCGATTGAGCGTATAGCTCTCGACATCAACCTCGACATGGTCGCACGTCAGGATGGAGGGGCACTCTGGGTGTCAGGCACCGCTCATTATCCTGCGCTCAGGCCTCTGGCTGAGGCCGTGTCCAGGACATCATCGGTGCACATCCGCTTCGGGCATGACACCAGGGATCTCAAGCCGGGTGACGATTGGACAAACTCCTCGGATCACGCAGCGTTTCATGCGAGAGGAATCCCCTTCCTGTATTTGGGTGTGGAAGATCACCCCGATTATCACAAGCCTGGAGATGACGCCGGCAACGTGGATCCTGTCTTCTATCGCGGAGCCATCGAATTTGCGTATGCCCTCGTGCGCCGGACAGACCGATCTCTTGGCGAGATCAAGGCGCTGCGCAGCAGGAGATGATGGAGGGCTTTGTGGCGAGACGCTGGCTGGGCCCGATTCGCCTGTGCCCCGCCGGCATGGCTGGAGTATGGTCTTTTCCCGGCGCATGACGATGGACGGAGGAGCACGGG
>CAYSKN010000056.1:0-14001 GCA_964431565.1 uncultured Gemmatimonas sp. | reverse complement strand
GCTGATGGCCGTCATCTTCCTCGCCCTCTCCGCCTTCTCTTTCCTCGACTCGAGAGGGCAGGCGCTACCCTCCGAAATCCACTATGCCGGTTTTGGAGCGGTTCAGGGAAAACGTGTGTTCCAGTCGTACAACTGCATGGGCTGCCACACCATTGTGGGCAATGGCGCCTACTTCGGGCCGGATCTTACCAAACTGTACGGCAAGGTCGGTCCGGCATGGCTCGAGGCATTTCTCCCGTCTGCAGGCGGCTGGCCGGCGAACGGGGCGCTACGTCTGAAGCTCCAGGAAGGGGCCATCGCTCTTGAGGCAGGCACCGAATCGGTAGATGAGTATCTGGAGAAGTACCCGGGTGCCGCAGAGCGTATTGCCCGGCGCGGCGGTCATCCCACCCTCATGCCGAATCTGCCGCTCACCCGTGACGAGATAGGTCAGCTGATAGCCTTTCTCAAGTACACCTCAGCCATGAACACCGAAGGATGGCCACCGGTACCCGCTGCTGACGGAATGGCGTTCAAGCAAGCATCAGCAGCTGGCGGAACGCGACGGACTCCATCGTGGGACGCTCAGGGTGGTGAGTCGGCGCCACAGACGCTGTCACAGGTGGACCAGGGAGCAGAATTGGCAAGACAGAGCGGTTGTACTGCCTGCCATGCGATCGACGGCAAACAGCTGGTCGGTCCGGGGTGGGGCGACCTCTTTGGCTCCCGGGTAGCCCTGGTCGATGGCAGCACTGTAATGGTGGACGATACCTACCTGACAGAGTCCATCGTGGACCCCAACGCAAAGGTAGTGAAGGGATTCGTTTCAGGTTCCATGCCTTCATTTGCCCAGCTGCTCGACACCAATCAGGTGGCTGCGATCGTTGCCTACATTCGCAGTCTGCGAGGGAAATGACTCGTGCTCCGGATTGAATTCGAAACACAGCGTCTCAGTCTGCGCTTCTTCATGGTGATGGCGGTTCTGTTCCTCCTCCAGACCATCTTCGGACTGATACTTGCGGCACAGCACATTGATCCGTCACTGCTCGCAGGGACACTCAATTTCAACGTCGTACGCGCTGAACACACCAACCTTGCGGTCCTTTGGGTGCTGTCCGGCTTCATTGGTACAATCCTGTTCGTTGGCCCGTTGCTGTCCAGACGCGAGCTGGCCACGCCCTGGCTCATCAAGGTCCTGTTCTATGCCCTGCTTGCGGTGATTGCCTGGAACATCGGCACACAGTACCTGGCCCAGCAGGGCGTTGCAGGCTGGTGGATGGGGCAGCCGATGCTTCAGGAGGGCCTTGAGTATCTGGAAGCGGGTCGTATCGCCGATGTGGTGATTCTGATCGGATTCGGGATACTCTGCTATGTGATCCTTCGCTCGTTCCCGCCCGTCAGGGAATGGAACGAGATACACTGGGGTCTGGGACTCGGCCTTCTTGCTCTCACCTTTGTCTGGATCTTCGGTCTGTTCTTCACCGAACGCCTGGACGTGCAGGAATATTTTCGCTGGTATGTGGTTCACTATTGGGTAGAGGGGGTGTGGGAGATCATTCACATCTCGCTCGTTGGCTTCCTCATGGTGCTGATGTTCAACGCGGACGTAAAGTCGGTTGGTTTCGCAGTGTTTTGGGGTGTCTCGCTGGTGTGGTTGTCGGGTCTGCTTGGTAATGCTCACCATTACTTCTGGATCGGGACACCGGAGTTCTGGCAGTTCTGGGGCTCTCTCTTCAGTGCACTCGAACCACTGCCGTTGATCTTCTGCTTCTGGCACATCTACATCGATGCTCATGAGGACGGAGAACCCGTTGCCAACATGCCGGCGTTTGCATTTCTGCTCGGATCGGTGGTGATGGAGCAGGTCGGTGCAGGTATTCTCGGATTCACGATGACCTTCGCGCTCACCAATGTGTGGTCGCACGGAACATGGGTGACACTCAGTCACGCGCATATGGCGTTGTTCGGCACCTTCGGCATGCTGGGCCTCTCCGCTGCATATTTCGTGATTCCGGTCATGCGCGGAAGGAGGGATTTCGATCAGAGGCTCGGCAGGCTGGCTTTCTGGTTGACATTTGCGGGAATGCTGGGACTTGCATTTGCATTTGCCATCGGAGGGACGGTGCAGGTGTTTGTGTACCGTACCCTCGGTCTGGATTGGTTCGGTGGCGACGTGGCTCCGGCGATGTTCTTTGCGAAAGCACTGGTACCCATCTGCGGGACGGTATTCCTCGCTGGCGTTGGGTTGATCGTCTACGATCTGCTCACCCTTGGGCTGCGGACCGAGACTGCTTCGCTGCAGGAGAAGGCTGGTGAGGTACCGGAACGCACCGGCTGGGGACGTCGGCTGAGTGGATGGGAAACCGGGATCTGGCTCCTCGCCATGTGGATCTTCGGCGCCATCATTACCGTCGGCCTGCTATCCTTCAATCTGAACACGGTAAGACAGGGTCGTGGCACGTTCCCCTATCTGATGGCAGGGATCGGCTACCCCGGACTGTTGCTCGTAACGCTGTTCTTCGTGCGGCGCTTCCTTCGCTCGCTCGAGGCTCGTGGACACGCAGATATCTACGCGTCCTCTGCGGTACATCATCCGGTGGCATGATCTCATCAGTGCTGCCCCGGACATTTTCACAACCTCATGCATGGAGACTGAGCCATGACACTCGATATATCCGATGCAATCATGCGGGAGCGCACGGTTGGCGACATCGCTGCCACCGTTCCTGGTGCCACTGCCATCTTCCGGAAGTACAGGATCGACTTCTGCTGCGGTGGTGAGATTGCCCTCTACGAAGCGGCGCAGAGTCGCGGAATAGATCCTGATGAGGTGGAGCGGGCACTGAGTGCGCTCAACGCCGGCGCGGACGCGGCGACAGCGTCCTCAATGAGCAGCGGCGAGCTGATTGATCACATTGTTGATCATTATCATGCGTCACACCGTCATACGATACCGGAACTCATCGCCCTCTCACGCAAGGTCGAGGCGGTGCATCGGGAGAACCCGAGGGTACCTGCCGGACTGGCGGCGGTCCTCGTTGAGATGGATCGTGAGATGATGGAGCACATGGCCAAGGAAGAAGAGACAATGTTCCCTGCGATGCGGCGCCGTGCGGAGGGCGATCTCACCGCCGAGATCGGCGAATTGCGGCACGAGCATGACCACCAGGGAGAGCTTCTTCACAAGATCGAACATCTGACGGATAACTTCGTCCTGCCCGAGGGTGCCTGTCGCTCGTGGCAGGCGCTGTACGTTGGTACTGCTCAGCTCGTGGACGATGTCATGCAGCACATTCATCTCGAGAACAACGTGCTGTTTCCGCGCTTTGCCGCAGCGGAAGGCCAGGCCTGAGAGAACGGGTCGACAGCTTGCGAGCAGCCTGGCGGACTCTCGGTGTTGCATGCTTGTTCATGGGAGGGCTGGGAGTAGCGCTTCCGCTGCTTCCAGCCACACCCTTCATCCTGTTGGCAGCCTTCTGCTTTGCCCGGTCGTCTCCGGCAATTCACGACTGGCTGCTGCGTCACCCGACGTTCGGGCCAGTCATCCGTGACTGGCGTGAGCACCGGGCGATCAGCCGGAAGAGCAAGGTCGCCGGAGTTGTCGCCATGGCACTCTCGCTTGGCATTTCCATCGTGCTCGGGGTCGAACTGTTGTTGGTGGGTGTTCAGGCAATTGTGTTATCTGGTGCTGCTTCCTTTGTCCTTACCCGGAAGACCATGGTGTGAATCATCGCACATTACTCCTTGACTGCGGCGGGTGCTGATGGCGGCTTGCGCAGTCAGACGGTGGCGGCCATGTGAGCCGTTCCAATACCGAGCACATCCTTGTCGGCATATTCACCCGGCCCCTCTCCGTCCCTTCGTTCTCTGAAGGTCAACGGTGGTTTCTCGCTCGGTATTCTTCGTGCCATCGTGCGTGCGCCACCCCGCGAATCCCTCACCATGAACAGACGGATCAGGTCACGCATGGTGACAGCCTGCCTGTCGAGCTCCTCGGCAGCCATGGCTGATTCTTCTGCGAACGCGGCCACAGCCCTGGTCTGCTCGGCAAACTTGCCAACGGCATGCCCCGCAAGCGTGATTCGGTCGCGCAGTGCCAGACAGGCTTTAGACACATCCAGTACGAGTGAGGTAACGCGGTCGGCGTCGGTATCGATGGCGTGGAGCCGTGACAGCACGCGTTCGCTCAGTGCCACGCTGTCCTGCGCCGTGGTGACGGTCTCGTCGATGAGTTCCGAGGTCTCACGTGCAGCAGAGGCTGCCCGAAGGGCAAGCTGTCTGACCTCACCAGCAACCACGGCGAAACCCCTTCCAGCGTCACCGGCACGGGCCGCCTCCACTGCAGCGTTGAGCGCCAGAAGATTGGTCTGGAACGCGATTTCGTCGATCGTCTTCACGATCTGTCTGGTACGACCCGTTGATCTCCGCATTCGGGTCATCGCCTCGGACAGGTCAGTTATGGAACGGGTTCCCTCGCTCAACCGTTCCCGCATTGTGAGCGAAAGACCTCTTGCCCGATCGAGAACATCAGCAATTCTTGTCGTGGACTCCGTGTGCTCCTGAATGCTGGCAGTGACAACGCCGATGGACTCCGCCTGGTCGACAGCGGCAGTGGCGATGTGCTGGCTGCCCCGATTCACTTGCCAGGTGGCCATCGCAATCTGTTCCACGGCGACCTCCACCTTGCAAAGCGCATCGGATACATTGCTGATCGCTCCATTGATGGCTGAGGCCAGACGGGCGTGGTCACCCTGGAACTCGCAGCTGATCCGCATGGACAGATCCCGTCCGGCCACGCGCTCCAGCACGGCAAGTGCTGCCATGAGCGGATCGTGCACGGTGTCCTGTATTCTGTTGAAACCAGTCAGGATCTGCCCGTAGGCACCACCAAACTGTTCGTTTACAGCTCGCGCTCCTGTGTCGCCACGACAGGCACTTTCGGTCACCCGCGCTGCCTCATCGAGCATGGCACGGAGTGAGACAATGGCCTGCTTGTTGGATCCTACCGCGGACTCTGTCCGCTCAATTGCCAGATTGAGGGCCGCACCCAGCGCAGCAAGTTCGTCGCCGCCCACGATGAGGACTGGGCTTGCTTGTGCAGCGATATCCGGGTAGAGCTGCCCGACAGCCAAGGCTTTGCCCGTCCGCTCCAGGACCGAAAGACCGTTCTCCTCGAGCGATGACAGGCGCATCGTTATCTGAGCAACGGACTCGGTTGTGCGTACGATGACCCTTTTCGACAACAGTACTGCCGCCACAAGCCCAGGGAGGAGAATGGCGAGCACCGGCCAGTTGTGCTTGGCGAACGGAGCAGTTATGGGGAGGATTGCGGAAACGACGATGCCAGTGCCAACTCCGAACACAAACCCTATGCCCGGCAGTCCCCACAACTGCCGGCGTAGTGGAAGATGGATCAACCACTGCCACACTGCATTCATGTTGCCTCGAATCGCTTAGTTGACCATGACCTGATGCTCTCTGCCATCGAAGCAGAGGAGTACGCCAGCGGATGGGTGCCGAGGGACCACCGGTGGGCGATACCGGCAGAGTATCGACGTGTGCGTGAGCCGTCTTGAACGGCACGACGCTTATCAGCGAAAATCTCTCGACTGCCCGAATAAAGACCGATATCGTATTACATTCCGATCATGTCAGCGCGATTCAGTCTCCAAGCCCCCTTCGCCCCTGCGGGTGATCAGCCCCGTGCCATCGCTGAACTTCTGGCGGGACTCCGGCGCGGTGATCGGTATCAGACTCTTCTGGGGGTCACCGGTTCGGGTAAGACAATGACGATGGCAAGTGTCATCGCCGATTGGGGACGTCCAACGCTTGTCCTCTCGCACAACAAGACTCTCGCGGCGCAGCTCTATGGCGAGCTCAAGTCGTTTTTTCCCGGAAATGCCGTCGAATATTTCATCTCGTATTACGACTACTATCAGCCTGAGGCATACGTCCCATCGAGCGATACGTACATTGAGAAGGACGCAAGCATCAACGAGGATATCGATCGGCTCCGTTTGCGGGCCACGTCGTCGCTTATGGAGCGTGAAGACGTCGTGATTGTGTCCACAGTCTCGGCGATCTACGGCCTTGGTGATCCGGTGGAATATCGTCAGCGCATGGTTTCATTGCAGCTTGGCGAGCATGTGGCGCGTGACGAGGTGCTTCGTGCCCTTGTTGGCATTCAGTATCAACGGAATGATGTGGCGTTCGAACGTGGTACATTCCGCGTTCGTGGCGATACCGTGGAGATATTTCCCGCCTATGAAGAGCAGGCCGTGCGACTCGAGATGTGGGGCAACGAGATAGAGCGCATCTCCAAGATCGATCCGGTGAGCGGCGAGACAATCGCCACACTGCAGCGAATGGCGATCTATCCGGCAAAACACTTCATCACGAATCGACCGACCATACTGCGGGCGAGTGTGGCCATTCGACAGGAACTCGAAGAGCGTGCGGCCGAATTGCGCATGCAGGGCAAATTGCTCGAGGCACAGCGTCTGCAACAGCGCACCCAGTTTGATCTTGAGATGTTGCTTGAGATAGGCACCTGTGCGGGTGTGGAGAACTATTCACGGCACCTCAGCGGTCGCCAGGCTGGTGAGCGGCCTGCCTGCCTGCTTGACTACTTTCCTCATGACTATCTGGTGATTGTGGACGAGTCGCATGTCACCCTTCCGCAGGTCAGAGGGATGTACAATGGTGACCGCGCACGCAAGCTCACACTAGTGGACTACGGGTTCCGGTTGCCGAGTGCGCTCGACAATCGGCCCCTCGTATTTGGGGAGTTCATGGAGTTGGTGCCGCTTCTCATCAATGTCTCCGCGACACCGGGCGAACTGGAGATTCAGTTGTCCGAAGGCGTTGTGGTGGAGCAGGTCATACGCCCCACCGGGTTGCTTGACCCTGCGCTTGAGGTACGACCGGTGAGGGGGCAGGTGGACGATCTTCTGCATGAGATTCGCATGCGCGAGCGACGCGGTGAACGTGTGCTGGTCACCACGCTCACAAAGCGAATGTCGGAGGATCTCACGGATTACCTGCAGCAGATGGGTGTTCGGGTGCGATACATGCACTCTGACATTGACGCCATCGAACGAATGGAGATAGTGCGTGGACTGCGTCTGGGTGAGTTTGATGTCCTGGTGGGTATCAACCTTCTTCGAGAGGGGCTCGATATGCCCGAGGTCTCGCTTGTGGCAATCCTTGACGCGGATCAGGAAGGTTTCCTGCGCAGCGACCGTTCACTGATACAGACCATCGGACGTGCTGCCCGCAATCTCAACGGCACGGCCATTCTGTACGCTGACCGAGTAACGGGCTCAATGCAACGTGCCATTGATGAGACGACCAGACGCCGTAAGCTGCAGCGTGAGTTCAACGAAGCACACGGAATCGTACCCCGTGGTGTAATGAAAAGCGTTGATGAGGTGCGTTTCATAACGCGTGTAGCCGATGCCCGGCTCGATCGGGAGGATCGATTCACGGTCCCGCGCCGCCTTGCGAATGAAGCGGAGCCGCGTAGCAGGAATGAACTCGAGGTGCTTGTTGCCGAGCTGGAAGTGGTGATGCGCGAGGCTGCAAAGGCACTCGATTTCGAGTCGGCAGCGCGATTGCGTGATCAACTTTTCGAGGTGCGTACAGCACTGGGACAGACACCTTCTGAAGCGAGGGGGAATGCTCAGGCACAGCGCAAGCTCCCCGGTAGCGCCTCGCAGCGACGTGCCGGAGGGTATCGCCGTGGGCGCTGAGACACTGGTCTACCTTCTCGGGCGTGGCGCTCCGCGCAACCCCGACCGGGACTCGCTCGATGCCTGGGGGCGCGCTGTCGGTGCCGTCCTTCCCCGCCCGGTTGTGGTCAGTCTCGATGGGGAGCTGGGCACGGGCAAGACCACACTTGCCCGGGCACTTTGCACGGGCCTGGGAGTACTGGCACTCGACGCCGTAACCAGTCCGACCTTCTCTCTTGTACAGGAGTATGATGCGCCCAGGGGGCCCGTTGTTCATGTTGATCTCTACCGTCTGAAGGGGCCCCTCGAACTCGAGACGCTCGGATGGGATGAGCTTGTGGATCGCTCCCCGGTGTTGCTGGTGGAGTGGCCGGACCGGGCCAAGGGCATGCTTCCCCCAAACACGATCGAAATATCTCTTGCCCACGATCCAGAGCATTCCGAGCGGCGTTTGCTCAGAGTTCACGCGACCGCCGGACCAGCAAGGCAAGTGTGACAGGTACCGCTGAAATGCCTCGGGGCTGTAACTCCGCTTCAACTTGCCGTTTGGCGATTCCCTTTCCTGACACGATGTCATTTCTGGGTGAGAGACTCGTTGATACCGACCTTTTCTGATATCGCTCTTATACCCTCTCCGCGGCCGATTCTGGTAATCGAGGCCGGCACCGCTGTCGGAGTGGTGGCTCTCGTTGGCGCCGAAGGTCCGCGGGTATCCTTTCATGTTCCAATGGGTCGGGGCGAGCAAGACCGTCTGTTTCCGACCGTCATGGCTCTGTTGTCCGGGCTGTCGCTGAAGCCGGCTGATATCGGCGCAGTGGTGTGTGGGGGTGGCCCCGGAAGTTTTACTTCGTTGCGCATTGCCGCTGCCGTTGCCAAAGGGTTGGCGCACGGACTTGGAATTCCTCTCTATGCGATCTCGTCCCTGTTGCTGGCCTCTGCAGCGTTGCCTGAGCAAGCCTGGGATGGAGGCGAGCTGCTTGTGCATTCCGACGCTCTGCGGGGTGAGCGTTACGCGCAGTCGGTTCAGCTGGCGCCGTCGGGACAAATTGTGCCAACGGGCCGCGTGAAACGCATGACCGTGGAGTCACTGCGAATGCACACATCGGAGAACCGGCGGGTTGCTGTTCTGGACACCCCCCATTCACTTCCGTCTGCCTGGATCGTGATACCGAATGGGTCGCGTCTGCTCAGTATCGGCGGCTCCTGGCGTGACAGCCCCGTGGATCTTGCGTCGTGGGAGCCGCTCTACGGACGCGTTGCCGAGGCGCAGGTACAGTGGGAGATCGCACATGGTCATCCATTGCCGGACATACCACCCTGTTTGCCGGAGAGTTCGCCAGCGGGGCCAGCTCTAGAGCATCCTAACCGCCAGGAACGGTTGAAGGACGATGTGGCCGGCGGATCACAAGACACCCAGTGGGTGGAATGACTTCCGTGGACGGCGGGCCTCCGAGCGTCGGCGGAAGCGCATCTGATGGGGCCTGTCATGGCTTGCCTGCAGGTTCCACGCCTCAGCGGCACGAGAGGTTGGAGGTTCTGGTTCGTTCCATGGACGTTGGGGATGTGGATGAAGTGGTCGCCATTGAGTCACATTCCTTCAGTGATCCTTGGCAGGCAAGCGCCTTTGTCACCTTGTTGCAGCGCAGATATGCGCTGCTGCGGGTAGCCGTGGACGGGCCGGGCAAACTGGTGGGGTATTGTGTGCAGCTGGTGGTCGCTGATGAACGAGAAATCGCCAATATCTGCGTTGATGAACGGGTCCGTGGAATGGGTGTAGCCGGACAGCTGCTGGATGATGCGCTGGCTGCCGCCGATATGGCTGACGTTGCTGCGGTCTATCTGGAGGTTCGGGAATCAAACAGCGCGGCTCGTCGCCTGTATGATGGACGTGGATTTCGGAAGGTCGGCAGGCGAAGGGGCTATTATCAGCATCCCGTGGAGGATGCACTTGTGCTTAGGCGAGGGCCGCGTGGAGAGGGAGAGCCACGCGCGGGATCCACAGATGCTGATGGTTTCCTATGCTGAGTTATTGCAGGTCAGGCGTCCGTAGGGGCCCGTGCGCAACAAATCGGTTATCTGATGTTGTCAGTGATTTCCAGGTTGTCAGCTACCGATCAGAATGGGGTTCTGAGAGGTTCGATTGTTCGTCCGTCTTGTCCGCCAGTCTTTGTCCCTTCAACAAGTCACGTCATTGGCGTGGGGAGATATCATGAGTCGCAGCCTCAACAAGGCTATTCTGATCGGCAACGTCGGTGGGGAACCGGACGTGCGGACTGTCGCCACGGGTGGCAAGGTGGCGCAGTTTTCGCTCGCCACGAGTCGCAACTGGACCGACCAGAGTGGCAACCGACAGGAAAAGACCGAGTGGCACCGCTGTGTCGTGTGGAACAGCTCCCGTGGATCGGGTGGTCTGGCGGACGTGGTTGAGAAGTACGTACGAAAGGGCGAGAAGCTGTACGTTGAGGGTGAGATCGAGTATAGGCAGTGGCAGGACAAGGATGGACAGAATCGCTACACGACCGAAATTCGCGTGCGTGACATGATGCTTCTCGGTGGCCGTAGTGGCGCTGGCGCGGACGACCTCGATTCGACAACGCGCCGCGCCAGCCCTGCCAGATCGAAGTCGGGTGCAACTGGACTGGAGAACGATGACTTCAGCGACTTTCCGGGGGCGGTGGCAGACGAGGATGACGACCTGCCTTTCTAGCTGATGGCTTCCCCGCAAGTCGTGCAGGAGGCGCTGATGACAGCACTTTCCCGCAAGCGATGACGGACTCCGGGTCGCTGCTGTGCAGCGACGGCAACGCCATCGGTCGCATGGTTTCGTTGTTGAAGTTCCAGGCTTATGACGGACATGGGCACTGACATGACACCTGCGGACTCCGGACAGTTGTTGAACTGGTGGGGGCCGCCACCGAAACGGTCGCGGCGTTACCGCGCCGGTGCGCGCGCGTCTCCGAGGTGCATACTGGCGTACAGGCTTCTCTATCGCGGGGCATCAACGATGCGGGCTGCAGGAAGGACGCTCTCCACATCCACGCTTACCCGGAGCGAGGTATTCCTGCTCTGGATCAAGGTCGTGGTTGCCATCATAGCCACGCTGGCGTTGCTGATTGCGTGGCCTCCCGCTGTGGTGCATGGCCAGACTGCACCGGCCTCCGCCTCCACCATTACGTACATAGTCAAACCGGGTGAAACACTGTGGAGTCTGGCGGCGCGATTCTACGGTGATGGACATCAGTGGCGAGAGCTCGCGCGGCGCAATAATCTCGATGTAGAGACAGCTGCTCTGCAGGTGGGGATGACACTCACTGTGCCAGCCACTCCTGTCATCGCTGGTACGAAGGCCGCCCGTGTTGCTGCAGCGCCTGCCGACAGCACCGTACCCCGACAGGCACTGGCCAGGGCGGGTGAAGGAAAGATCTCGACTCCGATTCCTCCGCCTGCCGCAAGGGCAGTTGCCCCTTCGTCCGGCACGCTCGCCGCACAGACCAGAACCAAAGGCGACGCCGTGCAGCCAGCGGCTGCACCCCGCGACGCAAGGACGGCCGTGTCTAACCCTGATTCGGCGGCCGGTATTGGTCGGCCCGTACCCGGAACACGTGCTGCCGCCGCCGTGACAGCGAGTGAGCCGGGTGCGTCTACGGCTGCACGGGCCGATACTGGCCGGCTGAATTTTCAATCTGCACGCGGTGTACCTCTGGGGGACACGCAGACGGTGGCGACTGTGCGGATCGGACTGATTGGTCCGGGTGATCTGGCCACGGCTCGCAAGCCGACAGAAGTTCTCACCGTCTTCCATCGCGATATCCCGGACCCTGCTGAAGCTGAACGCCGGGCGCTGGAGATCATGCAACCCAATGTGCCCGTGCCCAGACAGGCTGAATACGATGCTGCGCCCTTTGTCCTTTCCGGTGAACAAAACAGACAGGCTGGGACGGTAGCCCGACGGGTCGGTGGGAGTGACGAAGGACTGTCCGGGACATTCAAGCCCGGAGCCATGAATACCGACGAGGTGGAGGTGCTTCTGCCGGTCGGGGCTACATACAGTGTGGGCCAGCGACTCGTGGCTTTCAGTGAATCGCCGACGGCCGACCGACGGGAGACCGTCGCAGTGCCCAGTGGGGTGCTTGAGGTCGTCTCCGTGGAGATGGGGAAGTCCGTAATCGCGGTGGTCCGTGAGCAGTCGGCCCGCATAGAGGCGGGACAAAGGGTTGTGCCCGCCAGGGGAGAACCTGCATCCCGTGCACAGGCAGAGAGGCTGAGCTCGCCGGATGTATCCACCACTGTTCGTTGGCTCGATTCCGGTGAACTCATGCCAACTCTCCAGAGCTACCTCGTAATCGGAGCAGGATCAGCTCAGGGGCTCCGCGCCGGCGACGAACTGGCTTTGTATCACCGCAATGCCGGGGCAGCATCTGACATCCTCACCGCAACCGCGCGGATCGTGCGCGTTGATGGAGGATCAAGCACGGCGATCATTCTGCGGCAGTATGGACACGAGATCAGGCCTGGGATGACCGCGCGCCGATTTGCCAGGGCGCCCTGAATCTGATCCTGGGCGGTGATGCCCGGATCAGCTTGATGACCGGATGGATTCGGAACCAATTAGGCACGAACGCTGTTGATCATCACAAACGGCACGCGCCGGGAGCCCCTGGGCTCTCGGCGCGTGTGTACATTTGAGGATTGCATCAGAACCTGAACGCAGAGGCGGCAGACAGCATGGCGAAGCGCGTACTGGTGACAGGAGGGGCCGGGTTCATTGGCTCACATGTCGTGGATAGGTTTGTGGCGGAGGGGTGGGCGGTGACGGTTCTGGATGATTTTTCCAGTGGCCGCAGCGAGAATGTTTCCGGGAGTGCCCGCGTTGTGGAGGGTGACATCGCTTCGCCCGATGCGGCGCGGCTGGTCCACGATGGACGCTTCGACGTGATGTGCCATCTGGCCGCCCAGATAGATGTGAGACGTTCCGTGCTCGACCCCGTGTATGATGCCACCCGCAACATCCTTGGTACTCTCAATATCATCGAGGCTGTGCGCGCGAGCGGTTATCCGACCCGTACGGTGTTTTCGTCGACAGGGGGAGCGCTGTATGGCGACTTTGATCCACCGCCGAGCGGTGAGAACACGTCAAAGGATCCCGAGTCACCCTACGGTATCGCCAAGCTCTCCGTCGAGTATTATCTCGCGTATTTCGGGCGTGTTCACGGACTGGATACGATTTCTCTGCGCTATGGGAATGTCTACGGTCCTCGTCAGGATCCACACGGTGAGGCGGGCGTAGTGGCGATCTTCTGCAACAGACTGCTCGACGGCAGGCCGCTCACGGTTTATGGAGATGGCACGCAGACTCGCGACTACGTCTACGCAGGCGATGTGGCCGCTGCAAATTTTGCTGCAGCTACCTCCCCGTTGCCTTCGCGGGGGCGACTTGACGCCCGGGCATTCAATATCGGGACCGGAGTAGAGACGTCAGTGAACGTGCTTGCCCAAACGCTGAAAGATGTGTCAGCAGTCACCACTCCTATCGAGTACGCACCAGCCCGGGCCGGCGAGCTCGCACGCTCCGCACTCGACAATGGCAAGGCTGGCAGGCTGCTTGACTGGGCACCCGCTGTGTCGCTGGCCGAGGGTCTCGGGCGCACCTACAGATACTTTGAGACGCGTCGCGCTGGGAGCAGGTCGTGACAGGATCGTTCGTTCAGGTACTCATGCAGTTGTCGACGGTGGGCGGTAACGTCGTGCCCTCATCACCATTGGCATTGATTGCGATGACCGACCCCGTCACCAAGCTCGTGCTTGGCGTGCTGGGCGTGCTCTCGTTGTTGTCGTGGGGGATAATGTTTGCAAAATGGCGGGCATTCGGCGCGGCCGAGCGTAACGGGCGGAGCTTTGTTCAGGAGTTCGAGCGTGCGCGTGGTATGGATGAAGCGATGCTGCTGGCCCAGCGCGTCAAGTCCAGTGCCTTCACGGCAGTATTTGCGCGAGCAGTGCAGTTTCTGCATGAAACCAAGCCTGCGCTTGGTGCGACGTCGGATCGCACTGCGCGGTTGTCGGGTTCACAGGTCGAGGCGTTGCGGCTCGTGCTCGATGCTGAGAGTGGAAAGGAACGTGAGGAGCTCGGTCGGTTCATTCCCTGGCTCGCAACGGTAGGCAGTGCATCACCGCTGATCGGGCTTTTTGGTACTGTCCTGGGAATCATCGAGGCGTTCACAGGAATCGCTGCCAAAGGCTCGGGGAACATCGGTGCGGTGGCTCCCGGCATCGCGATCGCGCTGGTGGCAACAGC